>JANMAY010000051.1:0-8765 GCA_031360095.1 Gemmatimonadaceae bacterium | reverse complement strand
GAAGGTGGCGCATGCCGTGCGGGTCGCCGAGCACCAGTTCGATGACGGGATCCGACGGATCGTACGAGACGCTCACCAGGCGATATCCGCGCTCTTCCGCGCTCGTGCCGTCGCTGCTGCCACTCACCGCCAGCAACGAATGCCGCCCCATGTTTCGCGACGTGAACGCCGCCAGCAGCGGCGCCCACTCGGCGTGATCGGTGACCGCCAGCGCGCTTTCGCTCGCCCCTGGAATGACGGTCGAAGGCACCTTGACCTGTTCCGGAGTGACGAGAACGGAGCGCGTGGTCCCCCGCACTACGCGGGTTGCAACACTGCCAATCAAAAGCCGCTCGAGCGCCGCACGTCCATGGCGACCAACCACCACGAGATCCGCGCGCACCGTCTCCGCGAGATCCAACACGCGCTCCGCCGCGTAGCCCTCGAGAATCTCCTGCCTCACCGTGATCGACGACGGCAGGTCCAGTGTCGCGATGAACCGGCAGAAGCGCGCGGGAAGCTGACGCCGGTACGTTTCGTCGCTCTCGCGCACCGTGTCGACATTCATGGGCTGCCACACGTGGGCGAAGATGAGGGTCGCGCGCCGCGAGAGCAGGGGAAGGGCATGCCGCACCGCGTTCGCGCTCGTTGCGCTGAAGTCCGTGCCGACGACGACAGTGCTCGGCGGAGCGTGCAGCTCGCCGGCCAGCACGAGCACGGGACAATCCGAAAGCCGAATCGTCGCGAGCGTGCTCTCGGAGCCGAACAGACGATCGAGCGGCCGAGTCCGTCCAATTCCCATGACGATGAGCGACGCACCCTCGCCGCGCGCCGCGCCGGTGAGCGTTCGCGCGGGATCGCCACGCAGCACGTCCACAGTCCAGTCCGGGCGCGCGCCGAAGATCTTGTCGAGGGTGTGCTCGATCACGCCGCCAAGTGCCTTCGCCCGGTCGAGCTCGGAGCGGTCGTCGAATCCGTGTGGCGCACCACTCCATTGAAGCACGGGCGAGGCATGCAGCACCGACACCACATGCACGCGCCGCGAAAGATATCCCGCGAGGCAGCCCGCACTCCGCAGCGTGGATTCCAGCGCGCGCTCACCCGCGGCCACCAGGATTGGGCCGGTGCCGGCGATGGTCGTCACTGGTCGAGGAACGTGAGGATTGCGCGACCACCTTCACTCTCGATGCAGAGCGCATCGTCGACACCCGCCTGTCTGCCTGCGACCGCCACGCTGCGCACGGTGCCGATGGTGTGGGTGAAGTGCGGCCGCGACGCATCCGGGCCGCCGAACATCAACGCCACTCGCTGATCGTGTGGGTCGTATGTGGCCCCGAGCAGCCGGTATCCCGACGCCTGACGCTGCGCGCCCAGCGCATGCTCGTCGATCTCGAGCGAGACGCGTCGGTGCACGTTGCGACGCGCAAAGGCATCCAGCTCGAGTGCCCAGTGCTCCGGCACGCGGTCGGTGGACGTGCCACTCATCAGCCGAATCAACTCGGCTCGCTCGAGGATCGCCGGGCCTGGCACCAGAAAGACCGAGCATTCAGCGGCGCGCAGAAGCGCCGTCGAGACGCTCCCGACGAACAATCGTTCGAGCGCGCCGATGCCGCGCATGCCGGCGACGATGAGATCCGCACCTCGCTCACGCGCCGCGTCGAGCAGCTGCTCCGCCGGCTCGCCCTCGCGCACGGAGGTCGAAAAGCAGAGAGGGCGCGCGCACTCGAGCATCTTCTGCATGCGAAGGAAGCGCGCCGGGATCTCACGCAGGTACGCCTCATCGAGCTCGCCGAACGTCGCCACTGGAAAGGGCGTGTGAATCCGGTTCCAAACGTGCACGAGATGCACGTCGGCCCCATCGGCAAGCAGCGAGAGCGCCGCGCGCGCGGCGTGAATGCTCTCCGGACTGAAATCGACAGCGACGACGACGCTGCGCGGAAGGCCGCGGGTGCGCTCATGCACCGCGAGCACGGCACACGATGCGCGCCGACTCGTGCCCAATGCGGTTTCGCTCGAGAAGATCCGATGCCTCAGGGAGTGCGGGCCGATCCCCATGACGATCAGGCGCGCGTGCACCTCGCGCGCCGTGTCGGCAATGGACGAGGTCGGAGTTCCGACCGTGACTTCGACCGCCGGTGCTCGAGGCGCGCCGTCGAGATGGTACAGGTGCTGTAGCCGATCTCGAAGCGACGAACGGCGGGCATCCTTCTGTTCATCGAGCTTCCACGGATTCACCTCGCCGATTTCGTAGGCGAACATCGCCGGCGTCTCTACCACCGACACCACGGTGAGCGGATCGCCGGTATGATGCGAAACGAGCGACGCCATTCGGAGCGCCTGCAGTCCGCCATTCGGTCCGATGGCCGCGACGACTCGGTGCGCTCGTGTGCCGCTGCGGTCTGCCACCGAGGTGGTGGTGGCACTCGCGACTGGTGCGATCATGTAACGCCTCCGAAGATGGTCACCTGTAGGGTGCCACTCAGAGCGATTCTACGCCGTCCGTGTTTGCCTGACTGCCCGATGCCGAGGAAGGCCGAAACGCGAAGTACGCTCGCCTGACGCCTGCTACCTGGATCCGCGGGTCAAGAAAAGCTGAGTCGACGGGCGTAGCGTGCAGCTGGCGCCGGAAATAGCTCGGGAGCCAGAATCGCGGCCATGACCTCGACCGCGTCGGCGAGACGCGGTCCCGGGCGGCTCGTCAACGCGTTTCCGTCAATGGCCCACGCCTCGATTCCGCGCGCCCACGTCCACGCGGGCGCTTCGAGTAGCGCACGCGTCTCCCGCTCCGCGCGCTCCACGCCGAAGCCGCAGGGCGCAAACAGCACGAGATCCGGCTGGGCTTCGCGCACCTGTTCGACCTCGATGCGCACCGAATGTTGACCAGGCGTCGCCAACACATCGATGCCACCCGCACGACGCACGAGATCGGGGGTCCAATGTCCCGCGACGAAGAGCGGATCCAGCCACTCGATCACCGCGACGCGCGGACGCGGGGCCCGTGCCGCATTGAGCGTCTCGTGCACACGCCGCAACCGCTCGCCAATCGAGGCGAGGAGCAGCTCGGCCTCGCGCGTACGACCGAGCGCCGCGCCAACAGTGCGGATGTCCTCCCACACGGCGTCGAGCGTGCTTCCAACGAGTGGCAGTATCGTTGGCGGCAGTGTGAGCAGCTGCGCGAGACTTCCCACGCCGCTCTCGCTCACCGCGCACACCTCGCACAGCGACTGCGTGAGTATCAACGTCGGCTGGAGCTGAACGAGGTCGTCCGCGGCGATCGTGAACACAGGCGCCCCACTCGCGGCCATCGCACGCACACTCGCATCGATGGATGCGGAGTCCGCGTCGCGATCGACGGCGCTCGCCGTCACGCGCGGCAGATGCAGAACGTCGGGCGGGTAATCGCATTCGTGCGAGATGGCCACGAGCTGCTCTGCTGCGCCGAGTGCACTGACGATCTCGGTGCCGGCGGGAAGGAGCGAGACGATTCGCTCCGCCCGCGTTCGGGTCACGGAATGATCCGTCGCTCGTACACGGCCTTCCCCCCGATGTACGTCGCCAACACCGCCGTGTCGACGATATCCCGCTCGGCCACGGTCATGATGTCACGGTCGAGCACGACGAAATCGGCGAGCTTGCCCGGGCTGAGCGACCCCATGGTCGACTCTTGAAACGCGGCGTACGCCGGCCAGATGGTCATGCTCTTGAGCGCTTCCTCGCGCGTCATCCGCTGCTCCGGCAGCCAGCCGCCGGCCGGCCAGTTCTTCGCATCCTGGCGAGCGACAGCGCTGTGGAAGCTCAGCAGCGGGTTCACCGCTTCCACGGGAAAGTCGCTCCCGTTGGGAATCACGACCCCCGTATTGAGCAGTGAGCGCCACGCATACGCGCCCAGCGTCCGCGTGGGCCCCAGGCGGCTACCGATCCAGTACATGTCGCTCGTCTGATGCACGGTCTGCATGCTCGGAATCACGCCAAGCTCGGCAAATCGGGGGATGTCGTCGTGATGCAAGGTCTGCGCGTGCTCGACTCGCAGCCGGTGATCGGCGACGGGCGCCGCCTTGAGGGCAGCGTCGTAGGCGTCAAGGACCAAGCGGTTCCCGCGATCGCCGATCGCATGCGTATTCACCTGAAAGCCGGCACGCAGCGCCCGCGTCGCGACGTCCTGGATGTGCGCGGGTGCAGTGAGCAGCAGGCCGCGGTTGGAGGCATCGTCGCTGTACGGTTCCAATAGCGCCGCGCCGCGCGATCCCATCGCTCCGTCGGCGTAGAGCTTGAACGACCGAATCCAGAGATGCTCGCCATAGAGCCCGCTCTGCGGCCCGCGCGCGAGATAGTGTTCCACCGCGGCGGAGTCGTCGCTCACCATGACGTACAGGCGAAAGGGGATCTCGCCGGCTTTCGCCATCTCCTCCATGAGATCGATGGTGGCGCGCGATTCACCGGCGTCGTGCACACCAACCAATCCCCAGCGGTGCGACTCAGCGATTGCGGCGCGAATCGCCGTGCGCGTCACCTCGCGCGTGCGTGCGGGCATGGCGCGGGCAACGAAATCCTTGGCGTTGTCGATGAACACGCCCGTGGGCTCGCCGGTCGCGCTGCGTTCGATCTTTCCGCCGCTGGGATCCTTCGCCGCCGCTGTCACCTTCGCCGCGCGCATCGCCGCCGCGTTCGCGAGCGACGCATGGCCGTCCACGCGGGTGAGCACCACGGGATTGTTGGGCACGGCGCGGGAGAGGGCGTCGTGGGTGGGGAATCGTGTGTCGACCCACTGGTTCTGATCCCACCCGCGCCCCTCGAGCCATTCTCCCGGCTTCAGGTCTTTCGCTCGGGCAACGACGCGCGCGATTACCTCGTCGTAGGACTTGGCGCCAAACAACGCGACGTTGCGCAGCGATTCGCCGAGGCCAAGCAGGTGTGCGTGCGCGTCGACCATGCCTGGGATGACGGTTCGCCCGTGAAGGTCGACGATGCGCGTCGACGCGCCTTTGAGTGCCATCGCCTCGCGAATGGATCCGGCAAAAGCGATGCGGCCGTCACGCACTGCAAGCGCGGAGACGACAGGCCGCGCGTCGTCGACGGTGTAGATGCGTGCGTTGGTGACGATGAGATCCGCAGCGCGGGGAGCCTGCGCGGCGAGCGGGGCGGCGAAGAGGAGTGTCGCGCATGCAATGGCGTTTCTCACGCGCCCGGAATTCGTGTCCAGATCACGATCGCACCGCACGTATTCGCATTTATCCGGTTCGCAAATTGTGGCGGGGTCGTCGAGGGGCCCGGATACAACTCGATTGCTTCGACGTCCTGCGGAGGAAACTCGTCGGGGGTGGCCTGCTCGATCCGCATGCCATCCACCCAATACTGCGGTGGACAATCGCCCACCGCACGGCCCCCTCGGCCGAACCGGATCGCTTTGCGCCCATTCTTCTCGATGAACTGCAACCCCGGCTGCATACGCACGATGTCCACGAAGTCATGCGGTCCACGGCGCTCTATTTCGTCGCGCGTGATGAACTGCCCGAACCCACGCGACCGGCGCTCCCAGAACCCCGCGAGAAGCCGTCTGGAGCGCGCCATGTACTCGTCTTCGATTCGCACGCCGGGAAGGTTCGTCGCGAGCGTCGTCAACGAGAGAATGAGTGAATCGACACGCCCCGCGCGCAGCGTGACGTCCACGAGCGCGGGCGCAAACCCCATGCGGCGCGCCGAAATCTGGATCGCTCCCACAGGGACGCTCGCCAGCCGAAACCCGCCGATGTCGTTGGTACGCGTGTACACATCCTGCCCGGCGAGCCGCACCTCCACTCCCGAAATGGGGATGCCGGAGGAATCCCGAACCAATCCAACGAGCGTCGTCTGCTGAGACTGCGCGACGGGCGCAATGAGCGCCGCCGCCAGCCCCGTGATCACCACCGCGCGCACCGCGCGGACCTCGCATACCCGGGCCATTGGTCCTCCTCTCCAGGCTCGACGACAGGCCCTGGAGGCTTATGGTGTTTCGGGCGTCGAACGAACGCGACGCGCTATCAGATAGAGTGGAACACACAGCAGAGCGACATACAGCACGAGCGAGAGAAGGTTGCTTCCCGACACGGCGCCCAGAACCTTGGTGAGATCGAACTTCTCGTCGAGGTGGCGCGCGGCGAGGCCGGCCAGCACCACGCCCATGATCGCGCCGCCGGCGATCAATCCCGACGAGAACAGGACCCCGGGTCCCGAGTCCGCGTCAGCCGAATCTCGCTCCGCTGGGGTCAGGCGCCGGTCGACCAGCCAGCGAACGATGCCGCCCACGAACATTGCCGCCGACGTTGAGATGGGGAGATACACCCCAACTGCCACCGGCAGGGAGGGAATTCCAATCAGCTCGATGGCGATGGCGAGAAAGGCGCCGATCAAGATGAGCCCCCAGGGCAGTTTCTGGGTGAGGATGCCATCCACGACGAGGGCCATGATCTGCGCTTTCGGCGAGTCGAGCTTTTCGATCTGCCGTCCGTCGTAATTCACCGGCTCCTTGCCACCAACGCCGGGATCGACGACGTACTTGATCGCGCCGGCATCGTCGACGAGATACTTGCCCGACAGGGCGTTCCCCGTCTGCTCGTACAACCGTCCCACACGGAAACTCGGCGAGCCGGCGGCTTCCGTGGCCGGCACCATCCGCCCGTTCGCCAATGCGTACCGCGTCCCCTGATCGATCACGGACACCTGCACTCCCGGATAGTCCTTGGGAGCGATCGTCGTCTTCGCGTCGTTCAGGAATTGAATGATTCCACCCACCAGCAGCGCGCTCGCCGTTACGCCGAAGAGCAAACCGATCTGCTGCGATCGAGGCGTGGCACCGACGAGAAATCCCGTTTTTAGATCCTGCGACGTCGCGGCGGCAGTCGACGCGGCCACACACACCACGCCGCCGATCGACAGCGCGAGCACCCGATGCTCGATTCCCACCCAGCCCACGGCGAGAAACATGAGCGACGTGAGCAGCAACGTCGCGACGGTCATGCCCGACACAGGGTTGGCCGACGATCCGATCTGCCCGCAGATGCGGGCCGACACGGTCACGAAGAGAAACGCGAAGATGAGCGCGAGCAGACCGCCGGCGAT
Source organism: Gemmatimonadaceae bacterium (assembly GCA_031360095.1). Taxonomy (GTDB): domain Bacteria; phylum Gemmatimonadota; class Gemmatimonadetes; order Gemmatimonadales; family Gemmatimonadaceae; genus AG11. Next base: position 1,691 of record JANMAY010000051.1, on the reverse strand, counting down.
GTTGATGCCGATCTGCGGCAGCACCACCATCGCCACGAGGCAGAGCAGGGTGCCGATGATCACGACCTTCATCGACAGATCGCGATCGGTGCGCGCGAGTCCGTCATCGCTCTTTACGCCGCGAAAATCTCCCAACCCTGCCACGAGGGCACTCCAGATCGTGGGCAAGCCACGCGCGAGGCTGATCAGCCCAGCCGCCGTCACGGCCCCCGCTCCGATATAGAACACGTAGCTCGACCGCACCTGCATCGCGGTCATGTCCTTGATGAGGATTGTCGCGGGAAAGATCGGCTCCGCGAGGCCCTGGCCGAACAGTTTGATTGCCGGGATGATGCAGAAAAACGAAAGCATCCCGCCAGCGAACAGATAGCCGGCGATGCGCGGCCCGATGATGTATCCCACGCCAGTGAGCTCGGGGCTGATCTCCGCCTGGATCTCTCCAAAGAGCTGCACTTTTCCGGTTGCGAGCACCTGCGTGAACGTACGCTTGGGCACCTCGAGGAACGCGTGCAGGCCGGCGTTGAGAAACTTGTACGCCGCGCCGAGCCCGAACCCCATGAACACGGTCTTCGCCTGCACGCCGCCGCGCTCGCCCACGATGAGCACCTGCGCGCAGGCCGTGCCCTCGGGATACTTGAGGTTCTCGTGCTCCTTTACGATCAGGCTGCGGCGCAGCGGCACGAGATACAGCACGCCGAGGATGCCGCCGACGATCCCGATGGCGGTGACTTTGATCCACGGCAGCTCGTAGCCCAACAACAAAAGGGCCGGCAGCGTGAACGCGATGCCGGCCGCAATCGACTCGCCTGCCGACCCTGTGGTCTGGACGAGATTGTTTTGAAGAATCGTGGCCGGTGGCGCCCGGAATGCCCGAGCCACGTACCGGAAGATCGTGATCGACAGCACGGCGATGGGTATCGACGCGCTCACCGTGAGGCTCACCTTGAGCGCGAGGTAGACACTCGACGCTGCGAACACGAGTCCGAGAAGGACGCCCAGGATGATGGGGCCGACGCTGAACTCCTTCGGCGTCTCGCTGGGCGGGATGTACGGAGTGAATCGTGCTCCGGGCGTCGTGGACGGCGTGGTCATCGATTTGGAGGTTGAAGTTGAGTCATGCGTCATGCGTCATGAGTCATGAGTCTCAGTTTTCGAGTACTCATGACTCACGACTGATGACTCATGACTCAAGTATGCCTCCCTACGCCTGACCCACGCCAGCCGACGAATCCCGCGGCGCCTCCCGAAGAATCCGCCGCACGAGCACCGCTCCTCCCGCAATCACCACCACCAGCGGGATCAGCAGCCCCAGTGACGCGATGCACCAGGCGACAAAGCCCAACATCCGCTGCCAGGCCAATCCGAGCGCCTCAACCAACGGTCCTGGCCGCGGCTGATCGATCAGCGTGAACGGCTCGTGGAGCGTCAACTCGAGCGTGCTCATGGCAGTGTGCTTCTCGAGCCACCGGAGCCGAGCGTCGTACCGCTCGATCTCCTCGCGCACTCGCGCGAGCTCGCGCTCCACGGTGAGCAGGTCTGACAGCTTCCCAGTGCGCGTCGCGACCATCTCCACCAGCCGCGCTTCCAGCCGCCGCGCATTCGACGCCCGGGCGCCGATGTCGACGTACTCCTCTCCCACGTCCTGCACCGTCGAGGTGACGGTTTCCACCTTGCCCAGCGCGCTGAGCGCG
>JANMAY010000036.1:0-30296 GCA_031360095.1 Gemmatimonadaceae bacterium | reverse complement strand
GGCTGGAAGGGTACACCTACCTCGAGGGGGAGGTGCACAGTAGGGGCAGTCGTGAGTCGTGAGTCGTGAGTCGTGAGTCGGCGAGTTGACATCGCCGCTCTCGCGTTCTCATTTAGAGACAGTTCCCCCTCCTGGAGTCTTCGTGTCGCTTCATCGCCTTTCACTCGCTTTGACTTTCGTCGGCGCACAGCTCGCCTTTGCGCAGGCGGCTCCTCACATCGTCGTCACTCCGTCCGCCCTCACGGTGATCGCGGGCGACTCACTTCGTCTCCGTGCCCAGCTCATCGATGCCTCGGGCGCCGTCGTGCCGAACGCCACGATCATGTTCCGCCCCGCTGGAGCGCCGTTCGAAGCCACTGTCGATTCCACGGGATTGGTGCGGTCCGGCGCAACGGGGACATTGCCTGTTGCCGCCGTGGCCATCGTTCCTGGTCGCGCGCCGGTGGTGCATCGATTCGAGGTGGCGATGGTGCCTGGACCGGCGGCGCGCATCGAGATCTCGCCCAAGCCGGCGCGACTGCTCCCTGGCCAGCGCCTGCAGTTGGGCGCAGGCGTGTATTCGCGCACGGGTGATATGCGGAGCGACCGCGTGCAGTGGACCAGCTCTACGCCATCCGTGATCAGGATCAACGCGGAGGGAGTCGTGCAGTCCGTCGCACCGGGCAGAGCGGAAGTCACCGCATCCGTCGGCGCGTCCTCGTCGCGGTTTCCGATCGAGGTCGTGTCGGCAGCGGTCGCGAGTGTCGAGGTCACGCCCGCATCGCCGCATGTGCGCACGGGCGACGTCGTTCGCTTCAAGAGTGTGGTGCGCGATGCTGCCGGCCGAGAGATCGTCGGCGTCTCGCCAACGTGGACGTTCACGCCGGGCAAGGGAATGATCGATCCGGACGGCGCGTTCGTCGCGTACGAGCCCGGCAACTATCAGGTCACCGCGAACTTTGGCAACCGCAGCGCGGATGCAATCGTGACGGCCGCGGAGCGCGACGTGAAGCGGCCCGTAAAGGTGGTGGGCAAGCTGCTTCGCACCGCCTTCTTTACGGGTGAGGTCTGGCTCCATCCGAACGGCAATGTCGCGTATCTCACGACGGAGCTCGGTGGCGACCGCGTATATGCCGTCGATATCAGCAATCCCGCGAGCCTCAAGGTCGTCGATTCGATCATGGTCAATGCGCGCGGCGTCAACGACGTGATGACGACGCCCGATGGCAACTACATGGTCATCACCCGTGAAGGCGCCGCCGATCGCAAAAACGGGATCGTCATCGCCGACACGCGCGATCCGCTCCACCCCAAGCAAATCAGCGAGTTCACGGACGGCGTCACGTCGGGTGTGCACTCGACCTTCATCCATCAGCAGCCAAAGTTCGGAACGCACATCTACCTCACGAACGACGGCACCGGCGCCATGCACGTGATCGACATCAGCGATCCCGCGCATCCGAAGCAGGTCGCGACGTGGGCGCCGCCAAAGGGTGAGGCAGGCCGCATGCTGCACGATGTCGACGTGCAGAATGGATTGCTGTACGGAGCGTGGTGGAACGATGGTCTGGTGATTCTCGACGTCGGCAACGGCATCAAGGGCGGCTCTCCGTCCAATCCCAAGCTCGTCACGCAATACAAGTACGATCTGAACGCGCTGTACCGCAGTGTCGAGAAGGAAGGGGGCAAGGGCTTCATTCGCGGCACACACACGGCGTGGCGCTACAAGAACTACGTCATCATCGCCGACGAAGTGTTCAGCAATGATGCCGCGCAGCAGCTCTTCAGCGGAGGCGTTTCTCGCGCGCACGGCCGCCTGCAAGTGCTCGACGTCACCGACATCGAGCATCCGAAGCCGGTGGCGTGGTACGAGCCGGAGTACGGCGGTGTGCACAACGTCTGGGTCGCGGGAGACACACTCTACCTCGGCGCTTACAATGCAGGCTTCCACGCGTTCGATATTTCCGGCGAGCTGCGCGGGGATCTGAAGGCGCAGGGGCGCGAGATCGGCGAATACATGCCAATCGATCCGGGTGGGAAAAACCCGAACGCGGCAATGACGTGGGGGGTGGTCGTCAACAAGAAGGACGGCCTCGCCTACGTGAATGATCTGAATAGCGGGCTGTGGGCGCTGCGGATCGAGCCAAAACCGGCACCAGTGCCTTGAATAGTCATGAGTCGTGTGTCCTGTGTCGACTCACAACTCACAACTCACGACTCACGACTCATGACTCATATTCAACCGCCAAACCGCTTCGCGACCTCCGCCCAATTCACCACGTTCCACCACGCCTTCATATAATCCGGCCGGCGGTTCTGATACTTCAGGTAGTACGCGTGCTCCCACACATCCAGGCCGAGGATGGGCGCAGCCTTCCCGTCCATCAGCGGGTTGTCTTGATTCGGGCTGCTGGTAATCGCGAGCGTGCCGGCGTCGTTGTTCAACCACACCCAGCCTGAGCCGAAGCGCGCAGCGCCTGCTGCGGCGAACTGTTCCTTGAACTTTTCGAAGTCGCCGAATGATTTGGTGATTGCGTCGGCAAGTTTTCCGGTGGGAGCGCCGCCCGCGTTCGGCGCCATCCATTGCCAGAACTGCGAGTGATTCCAATGTCCGCCGCCGTTGTTGCGCACCGCGGGGCGCACGGCTTCGGGCACCGCGCTCAGATGCCTCAGCAAATCCTCCAACGACTTACCCGCGACGTCCGGCGCCTTTTCCAGCGCCGCGTTCAGATTCGTAACGTACGCGTTGTGATGCTTGCCGTGATGGATCTCCATCGTCTGCGCATCGATGTGTGGCTCGAGTGCGGCGGGGGCGTACGGCAGGGGGGGAAGGGTGTGCGCCATGGACAATCTCCAGTGGGTTCAGGCGTCCGGCGTCGTGGTGTCCGGTGACGCCGTGATCTTGCTGCGTGAGCGCTCGCGCTGCCACGAGATCAGACCGGGCAGCACGGACAGGAAGATCACAGCGAGGATGACCTTCTCGATGTGCGCTTCGATTCCGGGGATGTAGCGACCGAGGAAGTAGCCAATGAACAGCATTGACCAGATCCACAGCACTCCCCCCAGCACGTTGTAGGCCGTATAGGACCGAAAATCCATGTCGGCAATTCCGGCCACTACAGGCACAAACGTGCGCACGATCGGCATGAAACGCGCAATGACGAGCGTCTTGCCGCCGTGCTTCTTGTAAAAATCATGCGCGCGGAACAGGTGTTTCTTCTTGAAGAGCAGCGAATCGTCGCGCGTGAACAACCTCGGACCCGTGTACTTGCCGATCGCATATCCCACGGAATTTCCAACGATGGCCGCCACTGTCAGCACCAGCCCGAGCAGCCACACGTTGAGGCCAAATTTCGGCTGCGCGGACAGCAGCCCCGCCGTGACGAGCAGCGAATCGCCCGGCAGAAAAAATCCGACGAGCAGCCCCGTCTCCGCGAAGATGATCGCCGTCAGTCCCACGTATCCGCCCGCACGCACCAGGTGCTGGACGTCCTTGAGCTGATGGAACAGAGCGAGCAGGGAATCCATGAGGCTCGGCGAAAGGAAGACGGCGTGAGCGCAGGAAGTTCGACAGGTGCTCACGATGGGTCAACCGGAGCGTTCGATGAAGTCGTCCACGCAGTCGAGCTCGCGCTCAGCCTGTCTGGATCACCACGCAGCCGCTGGCATCGTGCAGGTGTCAAGCCACGCACCGAGCGCATCGTCGATGTCGCCGGTGGCATTGTCGTCCTGTTGTTCGCCATTGGATGGACGTGGACCATCGCCACCGCGCCCACGCGTACGGACTCCGCCTCGGCAGCTCGCTCGGCCGCGGCGCAGATCGCCGCAGGGCTCACACACGGCAACGTCCCGACCGCGGCGTATCTGACCGACGCGTCTCTGGGAGTGCTCAGCGGAGAACTCCGCGGGGCGAGCGGCAAGCTTCGCGCGCAAATCAAACCCGCCGGTGCGCCGATCGGTGATGACAGCGAGCACGGTGCGAGTTCGCTTCGGGTCGCCGAGTCGGACTCGAGCGGAGCGACGGTCGCGCCCAAGGCCGGCGTGTGGAAGCTCGCCGTCGCGGTGGGAAACGCGATCAAGCCCATCGCCGACTTCAATCTGATCAGCCTGCGGCCGCGAGGAGACAAGCAGAACGGACGAGTCGGGCTCTACTATATCGGCAACTGGCCGGGGGAAACGGGGCCGGTGTCGGCACCGAAGAAGGCGCCGGCCGAGCGATACAGGCCGCCGTCGGGATTCATCGAGGTGACGCAACAGAACGCGGACACGAAGCTCTCGGAGCATTTCAAGCTGCGCGATTTCCTCACGCACGATCAACCAAACGTGTGGCCGAAGTACTTGGTGATCGAGTTGCGCAATGTCGACAAGCTCGAGCTCGTGCTCACCGATCTCACGGCGCACGGCGTCAACGTGAGCGGGGTGCGGGTGATGAGCGGCTTTCGAACACCGCAATACAACAAAGGCGGCGGAAATCGAGGAGGGCGTGCCGGACTGAGCCGTCACATGTACGGCGACGCAGCGGACATATTCATCGACAGCGACGGCAACGGGACGATGGACGATCTGAATCGCGACGGTCGGGTCGACATCAAGGACAGCCGATTCATCGCGGAGGCGGTGGATCGGGTGGAATCAGCACATCCTGAGCTCGTGGGAGGGGCTGGCGTCTATCCAGCCGCCGCCGGGCACGGACCTTTCATACATATCGACTCGCGCGGCTATCGTGCCCGCTGGGTCGGATCCGGAGGAGGATCATGAGCGAACACAGGCGGGCAAAAGACGCGACACTCGACGCCACACCGGCCAAGGGGCCCATCGACCGGCTGGGACAGGCGTTGAAAGCAGACGACACGGTCGTCGAGATCCCCGGGATTCGCACGAGCGATCTCGAGCCATACGTCGGGCTGCGCTATCTCTCCAAGTTGTTCAAGTTGATGGGCGTCATCCTCGGCCTGCTCCTGATCGCGGAGATCGTGACAGGTGTCATGGCGCAGGGCGGCGCGGCGGTACCTACGCTGCTCGGCGAGGCCAGCCGGCTGATCGTCCTGGCGGGATTACTGTGGGGAGTTGGAGACCTTGCAATCCTGTTGATCGACGTCGGCCATGACGTTCGCGCGGCGCGCATTCTTCTGGCGCGGCAGACGCGGGCACTGCATGGTCCGTCGGCCGAGACGGAGCTTCCAGGGTCGCAAAAAGAGTTCGTCAACCGGGCTCCACGGCCCTAGCCGCAGCGGCCGGTACGATCGTTGCCTTTACGGGTTGCGAATGCGGCATCACACACTCAATCGAGGGCCTTAGCATGATCTTCACGATCGCGATCATCCTCTTCATCCTGTGGGCGCTCGGCTTTTTCGCCTTCCACGTTGGCGGCTCGCTCATTCACCTGCTGCTGGTCATCGCGCTGATTGTGATCGTGTACCGGCTGCTCACGGGCCGGCGACCGGTCGTCTAGCGCGACGGTAAAGCCACGAGAAACGCCGCGCCGACAGGACGCGGCGTTTTTCGTTCTTGCCCAGCGCATGCTGCGCGAGCACACTCCCGGCATGGCGCTCATGGATCTCCATCTCGTTTCGCACACGCATTGGGATCGCGAGTGGTACCACGGCGTGGAGCGGTTTCGCCAGCGACTGGTCGCGCTGATCGATGAGCTGCTGGCTGAGCACCCGCATTCCGGCGAAAGCTTCCTGCTCGACGGCCAGGCGATTCTCGTCGAGGACTACCTCGCGATTCGTCCGGAGCGCGCGGCGGAGCTCGCATCGTTGCTTCGTGACGGACGGTTGGAAGCCGGACCCTGGTACGTACTCGCCGACGAGCTGATTCCGACCGGCGAAGCGCTCATCCGCAACCTCCTGCTCGGGCGCGACACGCTCCGCCGGCTTCGCGCCGAGCCGCCGCCGGTATTGTACTGTCCAGACTCGTTTGGGCATCCCGCCGTGTTGCCCGACATCGCGGCGGGTTTCGGCATCGACGTGGTGATCCTCTGGCGCGGCTTCGGTGGTGCGCGTTGGCCGCAATCCGACGTCGTCAGGTGGCGCGGGCCGGGAGGCAACACGGTGCTGCTCTACCATCTGCCTCCCGACGGCTACGAATTCGGATCGTCGCTGCCGGACGACCCGGCGGCCGCCGCCGAACGCTGGGCGCGCATTGCACAGGCGCTGCGTCCCCGCGCGAACACCGGCGTGGCGATTTTGCTCAATGGCGCTGACCATCACGCGCGCCAGCGGAATTACAGCGAGGCCGTGCGAGCGCTCGCCAACGTCGCGGCTCCGGTGGTCGTCCACGCCAGTTCTCTCCGAGCTGCCGCACGGGCAATCGTCGTCGCCGCACGGGATCAACAGCTTGCGGTGATCGACGGCGAGCTGCGCGATTCATACGGCTATGCCTGGACGCTGCAAGGCACGCACGGCACGCGCGCCGCGCAGAAGCGCCGCAACGCGCGCGCCGAGCGGCGACTGGTGCGTGACGTGGAGCCATGGATGATGCTCGCGCGGGCTGGCCCGAGCGCGTCGGCGCGCGCGCTCCTGCAGCACACGTGGCGCACGCTCCTGCAAGCGCATCCGCACGATACGCTTTGCGGCACCAGTATCGACCTGGTCGCCGCGGCCTTCGATGCGCGACTTGCGTCAGTCGAACAGGAGAGCCGCAGTTTGCGCGAGGACGCGCTCCTCGGTCTCGTAGGGCACGATCGCGATGCCGCGCGGATGACGAGCGCGGCATGGGAGCCCGTGGTGCTGCTTCGCAATCGCGCTCCGCGCGCGCGGGGCGGTGTCGTAGAGTTGACGTTGCGCACAACGCTCGCCGACGTTGCCGTTGGTCCGGGCTCGGCGCACCGACAGGGAGCCCGGCGGCGACCCGCGCCGTGGGGAGTGGCCGGCGTCCCGCTGCAGATCCTCTCGAAGCGCGAACGGATCGAGCTCACCGAATCTCCGCGTGCGTATCCAGATGCAGACGTCGTGCTCGAAGCGCGTGCCGTTGGATGGACCGATCCTGTCGGGGGATTCATCGTCGAGACTCGGCGACAGCGGGGTCGAGCAAACGGTGCGATCCCGCATCCGGTGGTCGCGCAGCAGCGGGCGCTCGACAACGGACGCGTGCGCGTCGAGGTCAGCGAGACCGGGGACGTGACGCTGCACGATCACGCGCTCGGTCGCCGCGTCGACAGACTGCTCGCGTTCGAGAGGTGCCGTGACGTTGGCGATCTTTACACCCCGGCGATGCGCGACGCACTGCCGGCGCCGGAGGCGCGACAGGTGCGCGTGGTCCACCGTGGTCCGCTGCGCGGCGAGCTCGCGATCGAGTACCGGGTTGCCAGGACGAAAGGGGGAGCGGGAGGCCGCATTCACGTTGCGCTGCAGCTCGATGCCGATGCGCGCTTTCTTCGCGTGCTCGTTCGCGGAGAGAATGCCGAACGCGATCAGCGGCTGCGCGTTTGCTTTTCGACAGGCCTGGCCGATGCGCGCACGTCGGCTGACGCTGCGTTTCTGCCAGTCGAGCGGCGTCTGACTGCGATTGCACCCGCGGATGCCGAGATGGAGCACGTCGTGCCGACGGCACCGCTGCATCGATGGGTGGCGCGTTTTACGAATCAGGCGGGCGCGACGCTCGTCTCCGATGGACTTGCCGAATACGAAGCGCGCGACGACGGCAGCATCGCCGCGACGCTCGTGCGGTCGGTGGGCGAGCTGTCGCGCGCGGACCTCCCCGAGCGGCCCGGTCACGCCGGTTGGCCGGCTCCGACTCCCGACGCGCAGTGCACCGGCCCATATCGAGCGGGTTTTGCAATTGCGATGCACGGTCCGGATTCACCAGCCGTCCGTGATGAGATCGAACGTCTTGCCGACGATGTGCTGGTGCCATTGATCGGCGAGACGCTGCGTTCCAACATGCGCGAACCCCTCTTTGCCGGAGGGCTCGAGTTGCATGGGGCGGGTCTCGCATTCAGTGCCGCGATGCCGGCTCAGCGCGATGGGTGGAGCGTGCTGCGCTGCGTGAACCACCGCGCTGAAACGGTCAGCGGCGCCTGGCATATTCGCCGACCGGTGGCGGAGGCATGGCGCGCGCGGTTGGACGAGACTCCCTTGCACGCACTGACGATTGCAGATGGCACGATTGCGTTCGAAGCGGCGCCGGGGGAAATCGTGACGATCATTGTGAAGTAACCGGATAGAAGGGTCGGCCTACGCCGGTTGCTGGTCGCTGGTCGCCGTACGCGGTACGCCGAACGCCGTACGCCTCTACAGTCCTTCAAGCCGATCCCGCCACGCATCCCCCAACACCGTCGTACACAAAACCGTCAACACGAGCGCCACACCCGGCGCCAGCGCGACCCACGGCGCGGTCACGAGAAGATCCCGGCCCCCGGCAATCATATTCCCCCAACTCGGCGCGGGCGGCTGTATGCCCAACCCCAGAAACGACAGACCGCTCTCGAGGAGAATGGCGTTGCCGACCCCCAGCGTGGTCGCAACGATGGCCGGTCCCACCGCGTTCGGCAGCACGTGGCGAACCAGCACGCGAAGCGAGCTCGCGCCCAGCGCGGTCGCCGCTGGGACAAACGGTCGCGCACGAACCGCAATGACCTCCGTTCGCACGAGCCGCGCAATTCCCATCCAACCAGTGACCACCAGAACCACGAGAATTGTTTTCAGGCCGGGTTGCCACAATGCGACTCCCACGAGGAGCAGGACGAGTCGTGGCAGCGCGAGGAGAATGTCCGCAATCGACGTGATCGCGCGATCCACCAATCCGGCGCGCCAACCGGCAATGGCGCCGAGGGCCGTTCCGAGCACGCCGGCGCAAAGCGATCCGAGTACACCCACGAGCAGCGACAGTCTGCCCGCCAGCATCATGCGCACGAACAGGTCGCGCCCGAATCGGTCAGTACCGAGCAGGTGCCAACTGCCCTGCGCGTCGCGCGCGAGTGGTGGAATGAGACGCCGCGCAAGCACATCGTCGATGCGCAGCGGGTCGCGCTCGGCGAGCAGCGGAACGAGCACGACGGCGATCGCAAGCAGCGCGAGTGCGATGATCGCGATGTGATCGAGCCGCCGCGGCCAGGCGACGCGCGGGGCGATCGTCATTCCGCGGCCCGTGGATCCGCCCACGGCAACAGCGCTTCCGCGAGCAGGTTCGCCACGATGACCAACGCCGCGAACGCTGCGGCGCAGCCCATCACGACGGGATAGTCACGCGACACGATCGACGTGACCATCAGTCGCCCCATGCCAGGCCATGCGAAAATCGTTTCGACGAACACGGATCCGGCGACCGTGCCGGGGAGGGCCAGGGCGAACAGCGTGAGCAGCGGCGCACGAAGGTTCGCCAGCAAGTGGTGGCCGTAGACCCGACGTTCCGTCGCTCCCTTCGCGCGAGCCGTGCGCATCCACTCCGCACCCAACGCGTCCAACGCGCCCGTGCGGACGTATCGCGCGACGCCGCCCGCTCCGATGGCCGCAAGCAGTGTCACGGGCAACAATGCATGCCGCAGCACATCGGCGAAATGCGCCAATCCCTGAAGCTCGGCGCCCGGAGTACTCATCCCGATCGCCGGAAGCCGCAGGAACACGGGCAGGCTCCACGACGATGCCAGATACGTGAAGCACGCAATCGCCCCGAGGCCGAGCCAGTACGCGGGGGAAGCGACGAGCAACACGCTCATCGTCGTGAGTGCGACATCCAGCCGCGTGCCGCGTCGCGCCGCCTGGAGTAGTCCGATTCCCGTTCCCACGATGAACGACAGCACCAGCGACGCGCCACCGAGCGCGAGCGAGATTGGCAATGCGTCGGCGATCACCGCTTGTACCGGTCGCGCATCGGCGAAGCTGTGGCCGAGTCGACCGCCCAGCGACTCGCGCACCCAGCGTGCATATTGCACCGCGAGCGACTGATCCAACCCCAGCTCGGCACGCATGCGCACGGCGTCGCGTGCGGAGGCGCCGGGTGGAAGGAGCAACGTTGCGGCATCGCCCGGTGCCAGCCTGAGGAGCGCGAACGTGAGCGACAGCACGCACCAATACAGCAGTACGGCGCGGCTGAGCGCGCGCATGAGAGCAGGGGATCGCACGCGGTGATATCGCCTCGGGCACGATGGACGTCAACGCTGGTGTTGCGCCGCGCCGTTCCGCTGGCGGTGCTCGGTGCGATCGCGGGCTCGTGCATCGCTCCTCAGCGGAGCGGCGACGTCGTCGTCATGGCGTCCGGCGCGGACCTCGAATCGGCGAACCCGCTGGTCACCGTCCACACGCTGTCGCGGCAGATGCAGCGCTACGCGCTCTTCGTCACGCTCACGCGCTATGACTCGCTGCTCGCGCAGGAGCCGTATTATGCGCGCCGGTGGAGCTGGAGCAATGACGGCCGCACGTTGACCATGGCGCTCGAGCCCCACCTCACGTGGCACGATGGCGTTGCGACGACTGCACGCGATGCCGCGTTCACCTTGCTCGCAGCGAAAGACGCGGCGACCGGCTTTCCGCGCGCGGCAGAGCTGGTGGTACTCGACACGGCAGTTGCCACCGATGATTCCACACTCGTGCTGTCGTTCGGCGAAGCGCAGTCTCGACTTCCGCCGCTGTTGGCCGAGCTGCCGATCGTGCCGGCGCACCACCTCGCGGGCGTGTCGCGCCGAACCATGCGAACCGCGACGTACAACGATGCCCCGGTCGGTAACGGACCGTTCCGCTTCATATCGCGGCAGCGCGGCACGCGGTGGACGTTCGCGCGCAACGATTCCTTTCCCGTCTCGCTTGGCGGTCCACCATTGCTCGCCGGTTTCGTGATCGCGGTCGTGGACGAAGCGACGACGAAGTTTGCCGGCCTTGCCAGCGGCGAACTGGATGTCGCCGGCATCTCACCGACGATGGCGAATCTCGTCGCGCACGATGCCGCGCTGCAGCTCATGACGTATCCGGTGCTCTTCGGCACGGCGCTGTGCTTCAACACCACGCGTCCGCCCTTCGACGACGCGCGCGTGCGGCGCGCCGTTGCACGGTCCATCGACCGTGGGCGCATCGTCGACATCGCACTGGCGGGATTCGGACGCCCGGCGGCGTCGCCCATTCCTCCCGATAACCCACTGTCGTGGCCGCAGGGGAAGCAGCGAGACACCGCGTTGGCCGACGTCCTGCTCGACTCCGCCGGCTGGCGCCGCGGCGCGGATGGAGTGCGCCGGCGCGCCGGGAAGGCGTTCGCGGTGGAACTGATCACCGTGGGCAGCGGCGACAACGTGGCCGAGCAGCTGATTCAGAGCGACCTCGCCGCACGTGGAATTGCGGTGCGCATCAGGCAAACGGAGATGGGCGCGTTCCTCACGACGGCGAGGGCATCGGACAAGGCATTCGACATGCTCATCACCGGAATTCCCGGTGACCTTTCTCTCTCGTACGTCAGTGCCATGTTCGCCAGCGCACAGCGCGGCGGGGCACTCGATTACACCGGCTTTCACGCGCCCGCCATGGACACCCTGCTCACGCGTGCCGCTGGCGCACCCGAGGGAGCGCTGCGTGTCGACGGCTGGCGCGCGGTGCAGGTCGCGCTCGATACGCTCGCGCCTGCGACCTGGCTCTATCATTCACGCGGGGTGCAGGGACTGACGAGCCGGCTGCGCGGTGTGCGAATGGATCTCCGCGGCGAACTCGTCACCCTGCATGACTGGCGTCTGGCGACCGGCGGAGAGAAATAGTGAGCTTGCTCGTGACTCCCCAGCAGCTTCGGGCACGACACTTCGACGTCCGTGGCGAGCTGCGGCTGCTCGCCGAAGGACTGCGCGAGGAGCTCGCACCGCTGCTGGCTGCTCCGCCTGAAGTGCCGCGAGAAAAGGCGTTGCTCAGTCGGGCCGGTGGTCGCTGCAGCATCGACGGCTCACTGCTGCGATTCGACGCGTTCGACCCGCGCCACATCTGCCCACTGTGCCGGCGTGAATTTGTCGGCGGGTTGCACGATCGATTTCGACTGTACTGGTACCAGCTCTGGCTGGCGGAGCGCATCGTTCACGCCTCGCTGCTCGGCGTGCTCACGGGAGACGTAGGCTGCCGTGACACCGCTATCACGCTGCTCGATCGGTATGCCGATCAGTATCTCAAATACCCGAATGCCGACAACGTGCTCGGGCCGTCGCGCCCGTTCTTCAGCACGTACCTCGAATCGATCTGGCTGTTGCAGATCGCGATTGCGGTCGACCTGCTGGAAACGGGAATGCCGTCCGTCGAAGTCCAGTCGGTTGGCGCGCGCGTGCGCGACAAGATCCTCGCGCCGAGTGCGGCGCTCATCGCATCGTACGATGAGGGGATGTCGAATCGTCAAGTGTGGAACAACGCGGCGCTGATGGCGTCAGCGCGACTGCTCGACGATCGCCATTGTTTGGAGCGCGCGGTGACCGGGCCGAGCGGGCTGCATGCACACCTCGAGCATGCACTGCTCGCGGATGGCACGTGGTACGAGGGAGAGAATTACCATCTCTTCGCGCACCGCGGACTCTGGTATGGCGTGCAGATCGCGATCGTCGCCGAGCAGGACATTCCGCACACGCTGGCTCGTCGCTATCGCGAAGGGTTCGCTGCACCCTTTCGAACGTTGCTGCCCGATCTCACCTACCCGTCACGACGCGATTCGCAGTACGCCATCAGCATTCGCCAGCCGCGCTTTGCCGAATCCTGCGAGTTGGGGCTCACCGATCGCGTGGATCCGCGGCTGCTCAGCATCTTGGCTCGCCTGTACGATACGAACGTCCCGCGAGGCGACACCGGACGTCACGCATCGTCGGCGGATGTCGAGCGCAACGTTGCCGGCACCGGGTTGGCGCGTGCCGATCTATCGTGGCGCACGCTGTTGTGCGCGCGCCCCACTCTGCCGACGCTCTCGGCGGAACCGTTTCGCTCGGATCTCCTCCCTGCCCAGGGACTCGGTATTCTCCGCCGTGCTGATGGCGCGCTCTACGTTTCGCTGGACTACGGGCACTCGGGCGGCGGCCACGGCCATCCCGATCGCCTCAACCTCTCGCTTGCGGACGGGCAGCAGCGCTGGTTCGATGATCCGGGAACCGGATCCTATGTCGATCCATCGCTGCATTGGTATCGCAGTACCCTCGCGCATCACGCGCCGCTCATCGACGGGTGCTCGCAGCCTCGCGTGCATGGGACGCTCCTCGCCTACGAGGACCGCGCACCCGTCGGCTGGATGTCGGCCCGTGCACGGCTCGCGAGCGATATGTGGGTGCGACGCACGATCGTCGTGTGCGAGGACTATCTGCTCGACATTCTCGACTGGGAGGGTGACAGTCCGCACACCGTCACGCTCCCCTTTCACGGCGTGGCGGCGGAGGATGAGGTCAACGCACAGGCGGCGAGCCTCCTCATGACCCCTGGACTCGAGAACGGCTTTTCGTTTCTCGCCGACACGTCGTGCGCGTCAATCGCACGCCGGCGCGCGGTGCGCATGCGCAACGCGGCGGTAGCGAAGGGGCGCGCGCTAGACGGATGGCTGCTCGTCGACGCTGGCACGGTGCTCTGCCACGCGTCCGCTCCCACGCCGCCGGGCAACGCCGGCACCGAGCGCATCGTGCTCGTGCAACATGCGGCGTCCGCGGCGGAGATCATTGGCGCCTGGACATGGCGAGAGGCCATTACCAGTGTCGAGCGAGACGGACGCTCGCTCATCGTGCGGAGAACTGACGGCTCCGTTGATCACCACCGCAGAGTCGCCGAGGGCTGGGACATGGAGCGCCGGAACAACGGGGACGCGACGATTACGAGTCTGCGAGGGCAGGTGCAGCATCTCGATGTGAACGCGCAGACCGCATCCGAGTCTGCGCCCACGCCGCCTGCGATGCCGCTGCCCGCGATTTTTCATCTGGGCGCCCCCCATTATCGCCGGTCCGAGGTGACGTGGGAGGGCGCGGGCGGTCCTCACGCGTCGGTGATCGTGTCGCGCGCTGGTGCCGGAAGTGTGCTCGTCGAGATCGAGGTGCCGCTCTCGCAACGGCTGTTCGTTCCGGCTGCGACGGCCAATCACCTCGACAACGAGCCGGCGTCGATCAATGGTGATAGCGTGCAGTTGTACGCCAGCGCCGGAGACCGGACGGCGGGCCTGCTGCTCGTGCCGGAGTCGAGCACCGTGAGTGGGCGACCGGTGGATGGTTGGACCAACGATCTTGCCGTCGACGCGCAATGGCGTCCCACCGCGTCGGGCTATCGCATCGAAGCCACCATCCACGTCGGCAACGACGCGCCGGAGCTTGCGCTCGACGTGCTCGTGAACGACGTGATTCCGGGCCGGGCGCGCCGCCGCGGGCAACTCGTGCTGTCGGGCGCGCGCGATGAATTCGTCTATCTTCGAGGGGATCGTCACGAGCCCTCGCGACTGCTCCGCTTCACACTGGCGAATGTCTGATTCCCGACTCTCGCAAATCTCGGTCATCCTGTTCGAGCCGCAGGACCCGGTCAACATCGGCGCGACGGTTCGCGCCATGAAGAACATGGGCGTTGCCTCGTTGCGACTCGTGCGGCCCTGCGCATATGACCCGGTGCGCCTGGAGGGCATCGCGCACGACACGTGGGACATCATTCACGGTATCACGCATTTCGACGACTTCGACGCTGCCGCCGCCGACTGTGTGCGCCTCGTTGGATTCACCGCGCGCCGGCGCGCGGCGAAATGGCGCCTCCTGGATCCCAAGCAAGCAGCCGAGGACGCACTCGCCTACGCCGACACTGGCCGCGTGGGCATCGTGTTTGGGCGCGAAGACCGCGGTCTGCCCAACGAGATCCTCGATCGCATTCACGCTGCGGTCACGATTCCCACCACCGATCACGCGTCGTTGAATCTCGCGCAGGCGGTATTGATCGCGCTCTACGAGCTGCATCTCGCCGCTGGCGACGCCACACGCGTTCTCCGCGGTCCGCGCAAGGAGGCACCACCACCCACGTCGGATCTGCTCGAGCGGTACTTCGTAGAGCTTCACCAGTCGCTCGATGCCGTTCAGTTCTTCAAGACGCGCTATCCCGAGCACATCATGCGGTCGCTGCGCGCCATTACCTTCCGCGCCGAGCCGGACGACCGCGAGCTCTCGCTGCTGCGCGCCGTTTCACTGGAGATCGTGCGGTTTCTCGAACGCACGGGCCGCGTCGACCGCACGCTGCCGCCAGACGTCTCCCCTCGGCCGCCCCGCCACGTCACCGGGCGAGACACGAGCCGCAGCGAGGATTGACGCGGCTCACAGCCCTCGTGTTCTTTCCGCCATGCCTCTCTCACGATTCTTCGGCCGCGGACGCGATGCAACGCCGGACACGCCGCCTCCCTCCGACCCGCCCGACGACATCGCACCGGAAGGCGGCGAGGACGACGAGGCGAGCGAGGAGCCCGAGCTCGCTCCGCATCGTTCCTTCCGGGAGCGCGCCGACTCTGTGCTGCCTACGGGCGCGTCCACCGGGAGCAAGCGCGCGGACGCGCTCTACGGAGACGCAGCATCCGAGCTGCCCACGCATTTCGTCTCGGCACAGGGCGCCTACGTCACCGACGTCGACGGGGCGCGCTTTCTCGACTGCACGATGGCGCTGGGCGCCGTGGCGCTGGGGTACAGCGAGCCGCGCGTGACGCGCGCCGTCGTCGATGCGGCATCGGAAGGCAACGTGTGCGGATTGTCGAGCTGGCGTGAGGTGGAGTTGGCGGAGCGGCTGTGCGCGATCATTCCCTGTGCGGAGCGCGCGCAGTTTCTCAAGACGGGCGCCGACGCGACCGCCGCCGCCGTGCGGCTCGCCCGCGCGTACACCGGGCGCGAGCACATCATCGCCTGTGGATACTTCGGCTGGCACGACTGGAGCTCCGACTCGCCCGGCATTCCTGCCGGAGTGCGCCGCGATGTCTCGTGGGTTCCCTTCGATGAAATCGGTGCGCTGCAGCTCGCAGTCGCGGCGGCGGGAAACGGACTTGCGGCCATCATCATCGAGCCGGTCGTCGAACACGCGCCCTCCGTTGCATGGCTCACGCGCGCGCGCGAGATGTGTGATCTCGCCGGTGCCGCGCTGATCTTCGACGAGATGAAGACAGGCTTTCGCGTCGCACCGGGCGGCTACCAGGAGCTCTCTGGGGTGACGCCCGACCTCGCGACGTTCGGCAAGGCGATGGCGAACGGATATCCGCTTGCGGCCGTCGTGGGGAAGCAGCCGCTCATGGAGGCGGCGCGTGATACGTGGATCTCGTCCACCCTGGCCAGTGAATCCACGGCGCTCGCCGCTGCGCTCGCCGTGCTGGATTGGCACGAGGAAGCAGACATCTGCGGCACACTCGGTGAGACGGGTGCGGCCATGCGCGCCGCCGTCGAGCGCGCGATCGAGGCGAGCGGTGTCGACAGCGTTGCCACACGCGGCATCGATGCCATGTGGCTGCTTCAATGGACCGATCGCTCGCGCGAGCAGCGCTTTCTCGCGCACGCGATGCGGGCCGGGGTGCTGTTCAAGAAGGGCGCGTACAACTTCGCCGCCATTGCACATGACGAGGCCGCTCTCCTGGAGATCGAACGCGCCGCCAGCGCAGCGCTCGTCGCCCTTGCCGAGGAGGAAGAAGGGTGAACGCGCTTCCCCCGCTTGGCGGCGCAGCGCCACTGATCGACGCGCATGCGCACTTCTATCACGCGGACACCGGTCGCGCCGATTGGGAGCGTGTCAACGGTGCTCGCCTCCGAGCGGGCGATCGCATCGGCGTGACGTATCATGTTGCGAGTGTGCTCGGGTCGTACGGCCATACATCGCCCACCTACTTCCCCTCGCCGTCCGATGCCTCGCTCGGCAACGATGCCATGGCGGCGTTCGCCGCGCGCGAGCCCGCGCGTGTGCGTTGGTACGTGACGGTCAACCCAAACCACACGCAGCACGCCCGCGATGAAATCGTACGCGGCGTCGGGCGGGGTGCCATCGGGATCAAGCTGCTCGCGAGTCGGCGCGCCGACGATCCGCTGCTCGATCCCATCTGCGAGCTCGCCGCCGAGCACGCGCTCCCCATCCTGCATCACATCTGGCAACATCGCACGCGCGAGTGGCCGAATCAGGAGATCTCCGACGGCGCCGATCTCGCGCGACTCGCGGCACGCCACCCGCGCGTCTCGTTCATTCTCGCACACCTCGGCGGCGGGGGCGATTGGGCGCATACGCTCGCGGCGCTGCGCGAGGTGCCGAACATCTATCCCGACCTGTCCGGCAGCGGCGGCGATCGCGGAATGCTCGACGCGGCGGTCGAGCATCTCGGTGTGCGACGCTTGCTCTGGGCTTCAGACCTTACGATGGAAACCGGGCTGGCGAAGCTCTGGGCACTCGACGCCATCGGCATAGCGGACGAAGCGGTCGCGGAGATTCGCTGGCGCAATGCCGCGCGGATCTTTCCGCGAAATGCGTTTCCGCGCTGCGAGGTGAACGGGTGATCGATTGCGCGGCGTACATCGGGCCATACCCGTTTCGTGAGCTGCCCCATCCAGAGCCACAGGTGCTCGCGCGCGTGCTCGAGCGCGAAGGATTCAGCGGTGCGTGGGTGGGATTTCTTCCCGCGCCATGGCAACGCGATCCCACACCAGGCAACGACGCGCTCTTTGCGGCACTGGCTCAATTTCCCGCGCTCTCGGCCGCTCCGGTGGTGCGCCCGGATTGGCCCGGTTGGCGACGCACGCTCGACGAGGTCGCCTCGCGTGGCGCCGCGGCTGTGCGCGCGTATCCCATGCACTGGGGCATGGGCGCGCACGATGCCAATCTCCGTGCGCTCGCAACGGCGTGCGCCGAGATCGGCATGCCGCTCGTGCTCACCGTGCGCTTCGAAGACCTTCGCCAGCGCTCACCGCTCGACGTGGCGGGCGATCTGACCGCGGCGCACGTGCGCGCGCTCGCGCGCGGGATACCGGCGCTGCGTCTGGTCGTCACTGGCGCCGGACGCGAGCTCATCGAGGAGACGCATTGGGGACTGACCCCGGACGAGCAGTCGCGCGTCCACTGGGATTTTGCGTGGGTGTGGGGGCCGCCCGAGGATCATCTCGCGCATCTCTTCCGAACGATTGGCCCAGCGCGATTCGTCTGCGGAACGCACTGGCCGCTGCGACTGACGCAAAACGTCCGTGCGAATCTCGGCCTGCTTCCCGACGATATCGGCGTCGCGGGCATTACCGATGCAAGAGTGCTCGCCTTTGTTGTCGTAGGGAAAACACTGACTTGACCTTTGCCGCAGCCCCGGGGACCTTACGCGGTTGTCGAGCCGGGTAATTCTTGTACCTGTCAGACTGTCAGACTGTTCGACTCAATTGCCCTACACCCCATCGCGATGACGCAGCGAAGCAAGTGGACTGCGATCCCCGGGCTGATCTTCCTGGCGATCGGCGCCGTCGTTCTTTCCGCCTACAGCGGCGCGTCTTCCTCGCAAGGCTTTGGCCCCAATCAGCCGATCGCCTTTCCCCATCCCAAGCATGCCGGCTCCGTCGCCAAGGGCGGGCTCGCGATGAACTGCCTCTACTGCCACAACAACGCAAACAAGTCGGCAGACGTCGGCATGCCTGCGGTCAATACGTGCTTGGGATGTCATACGGCGGTGCAGGGTTCTACCGACGCCGCGAAAGCCGAGATCAAGAAGCTGCAGCAGTACGCCGACCTCGCGAACGCGGGCAAGAATGCCCGCCCCGTGCCATGGGTCCGCATTCATAAGGTGCCCGACTACGTGCACTTTCCGCACGTGCGCCACGTCAACGCCGGCGTCACCTGTCAGACCTGTCATGGCCAGGTGGACGCAATGCCGAAGGTGTACCAGTACGCGTCGCTCAACATGGGGTGGTGCATCAACTGCCACGTGAACGGCTACGATCCCAAGGAAGGTCAGAAGGCCGCGGGCTACGATAACGTGCCTCCCGCCAACTACGCCGGCGGCGTTCCCTACGGCACACCCGGATCGCGCGCCGGCATCATGCAGGCTGGCGCCGCCGCTGGTTCGCAGTCCGCACAAACTCCGGTCAACTCCGCTCGCATTGTCTCCGTCGCGACGCCGTCTGCCGAGCGCCGCCGCGCCCGCTACGACTGCGCCTCCTGCCACTACTGAATCGCTTTGATGACGACGCGCACATGAGCAACGACTCGACGTCCAACGGCGTCAAGCGCCGCGATTTCCTCAAGGTGCTGGGAGCCGCCGGTGCGACCGCTTCGACGGTCGGCTGCAGTTCGGAGAAAGTCGGCAAGTTGATTCCGTATTTGGTGCACCCGGACCAGACGGTATCCGGCGTCTCCACGTACTACGCGACGACGTGCCGGGAATGCGCCGCGAGCTGCGGCATCATCGCCGAGACGCGCGACGGACGCACCACAAAGCTCGAGGGCAATCCCGAGCATCCACTGAACAAGGGCGCGCTCTGCGCGCGCGGCCAGTCAGCGCTCCAGGGCTTGTACAACCCGGATCGTTTTCGCGGCCCCTTGGTGAAGGATGGCGGTACGTGGAAGCCGATCGAATGGGATGCGGCGCTCACGCTGGTCAGCCAGAAGCTCGGTGAGGCGAAGAGTCGCGGCGGTGGCGGCGGCGTGTTCCTCAATCAGCACGAAACCGGAAGCTTTCCGAGTTTTCTCGACGCGTGGCTCCAGGGCTTCGGCATGCGCCCGCATCTGAGCGTCGATTTCGAGGCGGACAGCGCTGCCATCGAAGCCAATCGTCGCAGCTATGGCGTTGCGTGGCCCAGGCTCTCGTTCCAGGACGCGAAGCTCATTCTTTCCTTCGGTGCCGATTTTCTGGAAACGTGGGGACTTTCCGTGCCGCAACAGCTCGACTTTGCGGACGCACGCGCGAAGATCGAGGGGGCGCCGCGCTTCGTGTATATCGGGGCGCGCCGGTCGCTCACCGGATTGAACGCGGATCAATGGATCGCGTGCAAGCCCGGTTCGGAGCTCGCGATCGCCAATGCGCTCGCCGGCAAGAGCACCATCGCGGCAGCCGCGCAGGAGAGCGGCGTCTCGGCCGATGTACTGACCCGGCTTCAGCAGGAGCTGGCGTCGGCCAAGCCAGTGTTGGCGCTCGCCGGCGGCTCGACAGCGAACGCACTCGATCTCGCGCTCGCCGTGGCAGCGATCAACCAGGCCAATGGCGCGCTGGGCTCCACGGTGCGTCCCGCCGAGGCGATGTCTGCATTCGACGGCGCGGCGCGCTTCGGGGACGTGCTCGCCGCCGTGGAGCAGATGCGCGCTGGCGCCGTTCCCATTGCGTTCGTGCGCGGTGCCAATCCGGCGTACAGCCTGCCGGCGTCTACGCAGTTCGCCGGCGCGTTCGCGAAAGTGCCTTTCAAGGTGAGCTTCTCGCTCTATCCGGATGAGACGTCCGAGCTGTGTGATCTGATTCTGCCAGACAATCACTCGCTTGAATCGTGGGGCGATGCAGAGGCAGGGAAGGGCACCATCTCCCTGCAGCAGCCGGCCATGGACCCAGTGTTCTCGAGCACGCGTGCGACAGCCGACGTGCTGATCCAGCTCGCGCAGAAGGATCCCGCAAGCGCGGCGCGCTATGCACAAAAGGACTACCGCGCCTGGCTCTTGTCTCGCTTCCCCGGCGGCGCGAACGCCCTCGGCGTAGCGCTGCAGAAGGGAGTCGCGTCAGGAACGATCGCTCCTCGCGCGACGCCGTCCGCACCCGCTGAGCTCAAAGTCCCGCAGCCGCTCGAGGGAACTGCCGGCGAGTTCTATCTCGTCCTCTATCACTCCCCCGTGCTCGGCGATGGTCGCGGCGCGAACAAGCCGTGGCTTCAGGAATTACCTGATCCCGTGACGAAGGTGTTGTGGAGCTCGTGGGTGGAGATCCATCCCGAAACGGCGAATCGACTGGGCATCGAACGCGGTGACATCGTCGAAGTGTCGACGCCGAGCGGCAAGGTGCGGGCCCCCGCGTATCTGTATCTCGGCATTCGCGCCGATACCATCGCACTCGCCATCGGGCAGGGACATAGCTCGGTCGCGAAGCTCGACGAGCATGATGGCAAGAATCGTCGAGACCTGCCGATGCAGTGGGGCTACGGCCGCTATGCGAGAAACCTCGGCGTTCGCGCGCACGATCTCCTCGTACCGGGTGTCAATCTCGCGGGCGGGCTCGCGCTCACGAGCACCAAGGCCACGCTCACCAAGACGGGCGATCACGAAACGCTCGTCTCTACGGAGGGCTCGGCGCGGCAACATGGTCGTGGCATCGCGCAGGCCATTCCGCTCGCGACGCTGCTGGCGGGAGCGCAGGAAGGGGGCGAGCACGCGAAAGAGCACGACATCGCCGGATTGCCGAGCAATAAATTTCTTCCCGGACTGCGCTCGCCCGTCGCGGCGGACGCGCAGGGGCAGCTCGGCGCGACTACGTCCGATGATCACGGCAAGGACAAGGGGATGTACGCCGCCAACCATTGGTCGGGGATGGCGAACCGCCGGTGGGCGATGACGGTGGATCTCGCGCGATGCACCGGATGCTCTGCCTGTGTCACGGCGTGCTACGCGGAGAACAACATTCCCACCGTCGGGGCCTCGTGGCAGAACGCCACCGTCTTTGCTGTCGCGAAGTCGGGATTCAACATCACCCGCGGTCGCGAGATGAATTGGCTGCGGCTGGAGCGCTACTTCGAAGGCGCTGACGACGGGCGCTTCACCGAGGATTTCGAGACGCGTTTCGTGCCCATGCTGTGCCAGCACTGCGGCAACGCGCCGTGCGAGCCCGTGTGTCCGGTGTACGCCACGTATCACGCGCCGGACGGCCTGAACGTGCAGGTCTACAACCGCTGCGTCGGCACGCGGTACTGCAGCAACAACTGCCCGTACAAGGTTCGCTACTTCAACTGGTTCGGCTACGGCGAAGAAGATCGCAAGCAGTACGCGTTCCCCGAGCCGCTGAACTGGCAGCTCAATCCCGATGTCACTGTGCGCAGCAAGGGTGTCATGGAGAAGTGCACCTTCTGTGTGCAACGCATTCGCGAGGCCGAGACGCGCGCCAAATCGGAGGGACGCGAGCTGGTGCCGGACGAGTTCACGGTGGCATGCGCGCAGGCGTGTCCGTCGCGCGCGATCACGTTCGGTGACGCGGCAGATCCCAAGTGGACGGTGAGCGCGCTGGTCGAGGACCGGCGCGCATACCACGTGTTCGAGGAGCTCAACACCTACACCGCGGTGGTCTACTTGAAGAAGGTCAATCATCCGGGACCGGCCTCGCCGGTTCGGGCGTAAGGAGCGCGACGATGGCCACCGTCATCGAGCCGCGCCCCACCGGCGGCGCACTCAGACCGAACGTTCCCTCGGCCGGCAATCGCCTCCCCGCGGTCGCCGACTACCAGCAGGTCGACAACGAGATCATCGCGACCCTCCAGCCCACGCTCGGATGGTTTGCGCTGCTCGGCTGCGCGATCCTGAGTCTCTTCATCGGCATCGGCGCGTGGACCTACCAGATCCACGAGGGCCTCGGTGCGGCGGGCTATCACCCGCCAACGATGTGGGGTGTCTACATCGTCAGCTTCGTGTTCTGGGTCGGTATCGGTCACGCCGGCACGCTCATCTCGGCAATTCTGTACCTGTTCCGCGCTGGCTTTCGCACGACCATCTATCGTGCGTCGGAAGCCATGACCGTGTTTGCCGTGATGACCGCCGGACTCTTCCCGATTCTCCACCTCGGACGTCCGTGGAAATTCTTCTGGCTCATTCCCTATCCAAACTGGCGGCTCATCTGGCCCAATCCCAAGAGCCCGCTCGTGTGGGACGTGTTCGCGATCCTCACGTACCTCACCGTGTCGGCGACGTTCTTCTACATCGGGCTCATTCCCGACATCGCCGTGCTGCGCGACACCGAGAAGAACCCGATTCGGCAGCGCATCTTCGCGGCGCTGGCACTCGGGTGGCGCAATTCCGATAACGAGTGGCGTCACTTTACGCGCGCCTACCTCTTCCTTGCAGCGTTTGCCACGCCGCTGGTGCTCTCGGTGCACTCGGTGGTGTCGTTCGATTTCGCGATGTCGCTCGTCCCCGGTTGGCACACGACGATCTTCCCTCCCTACTTCGTCGCTGGTGCCATCTTCTCGGGCATCGGCATGGTGTTCACGATCATCATCCCGATCCGAAAGTTCTTCAAGCTCGAGCACTACGTCACCATCAACGATCTCGACGCCGCGGCGAAGCTCTGCCTCTTCACGTCGTGCGTCGTGGGACTCGCGTATCTCACCGAGTTCCAGGTCGCATGGATGTCCGGGAACAAGATCGAGCAGGAATACTTCTGGAATCGCGTCTTCGGCCAGTGGACCTGGGCCGCGTGGATCATGCTGATCTGCAACATGGTCCTGCCCGTGTCGCTCTTCTCGCAGAAGCTGCGGCGCAACACGACCTGGCTGTTCATCCTCTCGATCTTCATCAACATCGGGATGTGGTTCGAGCGCTTCGTGATCGTCATTCCCTCGCTCTCGCACGAGTTCGAGCCGTGGCAGTGGGGCGGGTACGCGCCCACGTGGGTCGACTATTCCATTCTCCTCGGTTCGTTCGGCTGGTTCTTCATGTGGTTCCTCCTGTTCGTGAAGCAGCTGCCGGTAATGGCCATCGCGGAAATCAAGGAGATCGTGCCGCCGCGCTTCCGACATTCGCACATCGATCATGGCGCGGAGCACGGAGGTATTGGTAATCCATCAGGCGCTGGTGGACCGCACACGACGACGGGAGGGCCGCTCTGATGCAGGGTGTTATCGCCGCTTTCGCCGAGTTGGACTCCACGGTTCATGCGATCGAAGACCTGCGGAAGCAGAACTTCCGCGACATCTCCGTCTTCAGCCCCACGCCTCGCCACGAGCTGGAGGAGGCAGTCGCCGCTCCGCCGAGCAACGTGCGCCGCTTTACGCTCATCGGCGGGCTCGCAGGCCTCACGTTTGGCTACTGGATCCCCATCTGGATCTCCGACTACTGGCCACTCGTCGTAGGTGGCAAGGCCATCGCAAGCTGGATTCCATACACCATCATCGGGTTCGAGCTGATGGTGTTGGTCGGGTCGCTGTCCACGGTCGTTGGGCTCTTCGCGTTGTCGCGCCTACCCAGACTGACGCTCACGGTGGGCTACGATCCCCGATTCAGTCACGGCGACTTCGGTGTCTGGGTCGCCGCGGGACCCGATCGCGCTCCCGAAGCCTCGGAAGTCCTGCGGAAGCATGGCGCGCTGGAGGTTCGCAATGAGCGTTAATCCTGTGCACAGCGACGGAACGGCATTGCGCCGCTACGCGGCGCTCGCGCTCCTGACTGCGTTGAGCGCCTGCTCGTGGTTCACGGACTTCAAGGACCAGCCGAAGCCGGATCCGTGGGAATCGCGCGACAGCACCGTGGCGATGCGCGGCAACCCGCAGAACTCCGTGCCGGTGTTCGGCAGTCTCGCGCCCGGATTTGCTTTCTCGTATACGCCCGGCATTGCAACGCTCGACTCGATGGCGTCCATCGCGAATCCGGTTCCGGCAGATGCACGGTCGCTCCACAACGGTCGCATGTACTATCAGATCAATTGCGCCGTCTGTCACGGCGAGGCAGGGAAGGGCGACGGCCCGATCATGAAGACGAAAGTGATCTACCCGCCGCCGCTCGTCGGAGCGTCCGCCGAGGGAAGGACCGACGGCTACATCTGGGCGATCATTCGCAATGGGCGTGGCGCCATGCCGTCCTACAATCGCATCGAAGAGATGGATCGCTGGGACGTCGTGAACTACGTGCGAGGGTTGCAGGGCAGGCATCAGGTTGCCGTTGGTCCGGTCGGACTACCCGGCGAGACGGGTGACAAGCTCCCCAGCTATTCACAGAGTGGTCCCACACGGCCGTCGCCGTATTACAAACACGTTGGCTCGCAGGCCGACGGCACGCGCGGCTTCGCTTCGCCAGGCACCGTTCCAAGCGCAGCGACGGGTGACTCTGCACGCGCGCCAGCTGCTCCGCTTCCCGCGCCGCCCAGTGCGTTGCCAATCCCGACGCCGAAAACCGGAGGCGACGAGTGAGTCTCCACCCCGTACGCGTACCGACGCGCGATGAGTTGGTCCAACTTTACACGAAACCCGTGTCGAAGGCGCTGTCGACGACGGCTCTCGCGCTCGCCGTGATCGGTGCAGTCGTCTTCGTCATCGGACTGTTCGTTGCCCCCGATCGCGCGTGGCGTGCCTATCATGTGAGCTGGTTGTACTTCACCAGCCTCTCCTCGGCCGGAGTGATGTTCGTCGCCGTTCAGCGCATTACGACCGCGCGCTGGTCCCGTCCGATCATCCGCTTCATGGAAGGCTACGTCGCGTTTCTGCCGGTGGCGTTCGTCCTGTTGCTGCTGAGCCTCTTGCTTGGCAAGCACCACATCTTTCCGTGGACGCACGAGCTCCCGCCAGTACCCGAGAAGGTGACCTGGTTCAACGCCGGATTTCTCACGACGCGTGTTCTGCTGTCGTTCGCCGCGATCGTGACGCTGTCGCTGTGGTTCATCTATACCTCGGTTCGGCTCGACGTCGGCATCCTGCCGGAAGCGGGAGCGCGCTGGGCGGCTGGCCTGCGCGCGCGGATGCGCAACGGCTTCGGCGACGAGCGGCGCGAGCTGCACAGCACGCATTCGCTGCAGGGCAAGCTTGCCGTGTTCCTCGCCCTCGCGTTCGGCTATGGATGGACGATCCTCGCGTTCGATCTGTCGATGGGGTTGTCGCTCCACTTCCAGAGTGCGCTCTACGGCTGGTGGTTTTTCATGGGCGCGTGGCTCTGTTCTCTCACGCTCCTTTCCCTGCTCGTCATGGCATGGCGGCGGTTCCTCGGCGCTGAATCACTGATCACCGAGAGTCACTTTCACGATCTCGGCAAGTTGTGCTTCGCCTTTACGGCCTTCTGGGGGTATCTCACGTTCAGCCAGTTCCTCATCATTTGGTACGGAAACCTGGGTGAGGAGACGCACTGGCCTCGTCTCCGCCTCATCGATCCATGGTTGAGCTTCTCGATGACTGCCGTGGTGTGCGTGTTCTTCCTGCCTTTCTTCGGCTTGCTCTCGCGCGCGGCGAAGGTGTTCCGTCCCACCCTCGTGCTGTTCACCGCGATCAGCCTGACGGGAATGTTCCTCGTGCGCTATCTCGAGGTCTATCCGTCGCTGTATGGCGAGGCATCGGGCCGTCCGTTTGGCGTTTGGGAAGTTGCGATTGCGCTGGGCTTTCTTGGTCTGTGGGGAACGTGCTATCTCGCCTTCATGAATGCGTTTCCGCGCATGCGAGTGCTGCTGATGACGTCCCCGTATCGCGATGAGGTGCAGGTGCCGGTGGACGCCGAGACCATGGAGCCGCTGCCGGCACATGAGTAACTGATGTGAACGTGATCCGTGAACCGTGAACAGAAGCTCGTTCACGGTTCACGGTTCACGGTTCACGGTTCACGTGAGCATCCCCCGCAGCGTCGCCAGAGAAACCGCGCCCGTCTGCCGCGCTGCCTCTTTCCCGTTCCTGAACACGATGGTCGTCGGTATTCCCCGGATCTGGAAGCGCGACGCGACGCCCTGTGCGCGGTCCGTGTCCAGCTTCGCGACCACGGCTCGTCCAACTGACTCGCGTGCAAGCGCGTCCACGGCGGGCGCCATCATTTTACACGGACCACACCAGTCCGCGTAGAAGTCGACCAGCACCGGAAGTTCCGCCTCCGCGATCACGCGGTCGAAGCTCTCGTCGTCGAGCCTCACGGGACGGTCGAGGGCGAGACCTGCGGCGCAGGCGCCGCATTTCGGGCCGTCGGCGGCGCGATCCGCGCGGATGCGATTCCACCTGCCGCAGCTCGCACAGCGGAGCGTGACTCGGAGCGTCGTCGTTCCACTTTCGATGTCCTGCATCGCTTCAAACTCCAGTGGCCTGTCATTACCTTCCGGTTGCAAGTTTCGGGGCGTTAGCTCAGTTGGGAGAGCGCCTGCTTTGCAAGCAGGAGGTCATCGGTTCGATCCCGATACGCTCCATCGGAGGCCACCCCACGGGCGCCTATCCCCCTGGTGTGGGAATCCCCCCTCCACGTTGGACATGCCGAGCCACGATCGCACAAGGGACGAATGGCGCGTTGGCGAGTCGCGCGGCTGGAACGCGTGGACCGCCATCGGCGTGTTCGTGGCCTGGCTGGTACTCGCGAGGATTGGCCCGGACATCGAGCTCGCACCGGGCGTGCGCGCATGGTACCCGCCCGCAGCGCTCGTCGCCGCAGCCCTGACGCTGTGGGGAGCGAAGGCCCTCGTCCCCATCATGCTCGCGGCTACAGCGAGTTCCATTCTGACTCCGGTGCCCTACGAGGCCGTGTGGCGGACGCTGCTCGTTTCCTTCGCCATCAAAACGATCTACTGGGCCGGAACGCGCGCGCTGCGCCGGCGCGGATTCGACTGCTCCTTTCGTCGGCCTGAAGACGTCGCGTCGTTCGCCGCCGTCTTCGCGGTAACGGCGATCGTCGCCGCCGTCGTCGCGGTGGCGAATCTGCTGAACTTCGCGATTACCACCCCAGACGGACTCCTTCTGATTCGCTCATTCTGGGTGGGCGATGCGGTCGCCGTCTTCGCCATCGCGCCGGCCATGCTCGTGATCGCGCGCCACGTGATTCGCGCCCGCGCCGCTGGCGAAGTGGTGCTCCGCGCGCGCCGGCCAACGCAACGTGCCGCGCTGCAGATGGCGAGCATTCCCCTTTCGCTCGCGGCGGCCGCGCTGCTCGCGCCCGCACTCGGCTTCTTCGCGTATTCGCTGTGCTTCATCCCGCTGGCCTGGATCGCGCTGGAGCACGGTCCTCGTCATGCCGCGCTCGCGAATCTCGCGATGGTGCTCGGCGCGCTCATGACGGTACACGCTGTCGAAAGCGTCGCTCCGCGCAGCCTCGAAGTGCAGGCATTTTCGGCCATGCTCGCGCTGTCCGGTCTCATCATCGGGAGCGTCGCCGACGAGCGCCAGCGCGCATTCGTCCTGCTCGCCGAGAGCGAGCGCCGCTATCGCACTCTGGTGGAAGTGCTGCCCGATCCGATCGTCGTCCATGAGCAAACGCGCATCACGTACGCCAACCAAGCCGCAGCGGATACGCTGGGAGCAGGCACGCCGGAGACACTGATCGGCCGACTGCTCGGCGACCTTGCAGCACCCTCGTCCAAGGACCTGTTGCGGGAGCGCATGCGAGCGCTCAGCGAAGGGGAGCGCTTGGGCCTCGTCCGGCAAACGGCGCGGCGCCTGAACGACGGCGCTACGGTCGAGTTTGAAGCGATGTCCATTCCCTTCACGTTCGAAGGACGCGATGCCGTGCTCACCGTCGCACGCGATGTCACGGCACGCCTTCGGCTCGAGGAAGAGCTGCGGCATGCGCAGCGCATGGAGGCCGTTGGACGTCTGGCGGGCGGCGTCGCGCACGACTTCAACAATCTGCTGACGGTGATTACCAGCTACAGTGAACTGATCCTCGCCACCGCTGGTGGGAGCGCGAGTGTGGCGCACGACGTGCGCGAGATCCACCACGCCGCCGAGCGTGCCGCTGGCCTCACCCGCCAGTTGCTGTCATTCAGTCGCCGCCAGGTCCTGCAGCCGGCGCCGCTGGACATCAGCGAAGCAGTGCGCGGCACCGAAGGGCTGCTTCGCCGCCTGATCAGTCCCGAAATCGCCATCGTATCTCGCCTCGATCCGGCCGCGGGGCAGGTGCTCGCCGATCGCGGTCAACTCGAGCAAGTGATCGTCAACCTCGCGGTGAATGCTCGTGACGCGATGCCCGACGGCGGGACGCTTACCGTAGAAACCGGACGACTCGACGCCACCGATCCAGCGGCCGAGCGGTGCGCGGTGCGCTCCGACCACTACCTGCAAATTGTTGTACGCGATACCGGCGCCGGGATCGATGAGATCACGATGCGCCACATCTTCGATCCATTCTTCACCACAAAGGAAGTGGGGCGCGGCACGGGGCTCGGCCTCGCCACCGTGCACGGCATCGTCACCCAGTCCGGGGGCGCGGTCCTCGTGGACAGCGTACTCGGACGAGGGACGACGTTTCGCGTCATCCTTCCGGCGTTGCCGCTCGATCTCGGCGCAGCACTGCCCGACCCCGTTCCCGACTCGCACCGCAGCGCGCCGGCCGATAGATGTGTTCTCCTCGTCGAGGATGACGTGTCGGTTCGCGCAAGTCTGTGCCGCACCCTCACCGACGCGGGCTATACCGTGCTCGAAGCGGGAGACGGCATCGAGGCGCTCCACCAACTCGACTCCGACGCCGCGCGCGTGGACGTGGTCTTGACCGACGTCGCCATGCCCAGGATGGACGGCCGGCAGCTTCTCCAGAGAATCCGCGAGCGGTGGCCTGCGCTCCCCGTCGTGATGATGTCCGGGTTCGCCGATCCCACCCTCGAATTCCAGACCTCCGGTGATACCGTCTTGCTCAAGCCGTTTGCCGCCGCCGCTCTCACGAGCGCGCTGCGGAACGCAATGCATTGAGCCGTGCGTCTTGACCTCAGCGCGTTTCCATGGCACTATGCACATGTGCCCGGCGATGTGCCGGTCCGTCTCACCGAGTATCCAGCGACGATGATGAACGGCGGCTGCTCCCTCCAGCTTCAGACGACGATTCCGGCTCTCATTCAGAGAGGCGGCGCGCCGTCGACTGCGTAGGAGCGCAGCAGACAACGAGGTAACACTCGGCGCGGCCCCTCTCCAGACGAGAGGGGCCGCATTTTTGTGGGCCACGAGGAGACCGACATGCGGAAGATCAACACGCGAAATTTTCAATTGGCCACGCGCTCCACACCTCGCGAGGTGAACCGGCGCATTGTGCTCAATCTCATTCGCGAGCTCCAGCCGATCTCACGCGCGGAGTTGGCTCGACGCATGAGCGTGCGTCGCGGAACGCTGACACCATTGGTCCGCGAGCTGGTCGACAGCGGCGTGATCTTCGAGAAAGGCACGGCCGAAACGGCACGAGGACGACGGCCCACGATGCTCTGCGTCCGCACACGCGGCCGGCTCGTCGTTGCCGTCGACATTCGCCACGGTACCTCGGCCATCGCGCTCAGCGACGTGAGCGGGCGCATGTTGGCGCGGGAGTCGTTCCAGACGCCCGCGTCCGCCGATCTGCTCGCCGATTTGCTGGCGGTGCAGGTGACGCGCCTGCTACGGCAGCACGCGCCCAACGCCGTTGACGGCTGCCAGGGCATCGGCATCGTGTTTCCCGGCATGGTCGATCGGAAAACGGGTCGGCTGATCTACGCCCCGCGACTCGGGTGGCGCGACGTGGACGTCCGTGCCGCGCTCTCGGCTCGGCTTGGTCGCAAGGTGTTCATCGAGAGCGCGCCTATCGCCTGCGCACTCGCTCGGCTGTGGCTGGAGCCCGATGCGCTGACTT
>JANMAY010000030.1:0-4847 GCA_031360095.1 Gemmatimonadaceae bacterium | reverse complement strand
TCGAGACACAGCTCTGCAAGCCGCGACGCGGTGTAAAGTCGAATGC
Source organism: Gemmatimonadaceae bacterium (assembly GCA_031360095.1). Lineage (GTDB taxonomy): Bacteria > Gemmatimonadota > Gemmatimonadetes > Gemmatimonadales > Gemmatimonadaceae > AG11. The sequence continues at coordinate 4,801 of JANMAY010000030.1, read as the reverse complement.
GATGCGAACGGGATCCGCTCCCGGACGGACCTTCCCACGCCGTATTGATCGTGAGAATACCCGAGAGCGGATCGAACGCCCGCTCGTGCCCGATCATCGTGCCGTCGTCGGACTTCCACCAGTCGCGCGAGAGGAACTTCGCCATCACGCCATCGCGGCTTCCGCCATGCCACACGAGCGTACCACCAGGTTTCAGGACGCGAGCAAACTCCTCGATGGTGCGCGCATCGTCCGCGACGTCCGTGAAAAATCCGAACGAGGTGAACAGGTTCACCACGGCATCGAACCGATCCGTCCATCGCGCCGGAAGCGTCCGCATATCGCCGCGATGGTACTTGAGCGACGGACTGGTCCCACGCGCGCGCGCTTTCTCGATCAAGTGCGCGGAGTAGTCCAATCCGTCCACGAAATACCCGGCTTCGGCGAGTGGGTGCGCGTGACGGCCTTGACCGCACGGCACGTCGAGAATGCGAGAGCCCGCCGGAAGCGCCAGCACGTCGATGAGCCGAGCGACCTCGCGCCGATCGCGTGCTTCGCTGATGATGGGCTCGTACTCGAGCCGGTAGTGGGCGTCGAAATCCGACGCCCACCAATCCGTCGACGCCGGCGCTCGCGTCAGAAGAAGACGGGCTCGCGGTAGGCGCCGAAGACATCCTCGAGCGCGCGGCGAATTTCGAACAACGTACAGTACGAGCGGGCACAGTCGAGGATGTGCGGGAACACATTCTCGGTGCCGCGCGCCGCCTCGCGCAAGCGATCGAGCCGCGCCGTACACAACGCGTTGTCACGCTCGGCGCGCACTTGTGCGAGTCGGGCGCGTTGCTCACGGTCTACCTGCTCGCCAATTCTGAGCAGCGGAATATCCAACGCATCGCCTTCGGAGATGAACTCGTTCACTCCCACGATCACGCGACGGCGCTGCTCGATCTCCCACTGCTGACGTGCAGCCGACTCATGGATCTTGCGCTGGAACCAGCCCTGCTCGAGCCCCTCCACCACCCCGCCAATTGCCGCGATCTCGGCGAACATCGCCTCGGCCTCAGCCTCGAGCTGGTCCGTCAGGTGCTCGACGTAGTAGGACCCCCCGAGCGGGTCCATGACATTTGGCACGCCAGTTTCGAACGCGAGCACCTGCTGCGTGCGCAACGCCACCTGAACGGCGTGCTCCGTTGGCAGCGCGAGCGTTTCGTCCATCGAGTTGGTGTGCAGCGACTGCGTACCGCCAAGCACTGCGGCGAGCGCCTGATACGCAACGCGCACGACGTTGTTCATGGGCTGCTGTGCCGTGAGCGTCACCCCGGCGGTCTGCGAATGAAAGCGCATAAGGAGCGACTTTTCGCTCTTCGCGCCATAGCGCTCTTTCATGTGCCGCGCCCAGATGCGGCGCGCGGCGCGCAGCTTGGCGATTTCCTCGAAGAAATCGTTGTGAATGTCCCAGAAGAAGGAGAGCCGCGGCGCGAACTCGTCGACGTCGAGTCCGCGCGCAATGCCATGCTCGACGTAGGTGAAACCGTCGGCGAGCGTGAATGCCAACTCCTGCGCCGCGGTGGATCCCGCTTCACGAATGTGGTAGCCCGAGATGGACACCGTATTCCAGAGCGGGGCGTGCTGGGCGCCCCACTCGAAGCAATCGACGATGAGGCGCAGCGCGGGCTCGATGGGAAAGCACCATGCGTGCTGCGCCATGTACTCTTTCAGAATGTCGTTCTGAATGGTGCCGCGCAGCTTGTCGCTGGCGACCCCCTTCTTTTCGGCGGCTGCGATGTAGAACGCCCACAGGATGATCGCGGGCCCATTGATCGTCATCGACGTCGACACTTCGTCGAGCGGGATGCCGTCGAACAGCACCTCCATGTCGGCGAGGCTCGAGATCGCGACACCGGTCTTCCCCACCTCACCTTCCGAGCGGGGATGATCCGAGTCGTAACCCATCAGCGTGGGAAAGTCGAACGCCGTGGAGAGCCCGGTCTGCCCGTGCGCGAGGAGAAACTTGAACCGCTCGTTGGTGTCGCTCGCGCTTCCGAAGCCGGCGAACTGCCGCATCGTCCACAGCTTGCCGCGATACCCGGTGGGATGAATGCCACGGGTGTATGGATACGAGCCGGGCACTTCCAACCACGGGGAGGCCGCGTCGCCGAGGTCGAGCGCGGTGTACAACGGATCGACCTCGCTGGCGGAGTTCACGAATCCGATGTCGCGCTTCGCGCCCTTCTCGTAGGCGCGGCGCCAGGCGGCGACTTCCGACCGCAGCCGCTCGAGCTCGGCCTGCTGTTCGCTGACTGTATCCGAGAGCTCTCGTATGGATGTCATCTCGTCGTCCGCGTGAGAAGGTCCGCACTGCGCGCCAGCAGAGCGTCGGCAATCGCGAAGGGGGTCGACGCGCCCGATTCCAGATCGATCAGCCGAGCCTCGAGCCACTCGTTCGTCGCCGCATCCGCCCATAGACGGCGGCGGAGCTTGTCTTCGACGACCTCCACGACCCGCTCCCGCAACCGCAAGCGACGGCGAGCGCGCAGGGTGCCACTGTCCTCAAGATAACGAAAGTGCCTGTCGAGCGCGGTGAGCAGCTCGGGAATGCCCTCGCCGTGCGCGGCAACCGTGCGGAGGACGGGCGGGGTCCACGACGACGCATCGTCGGCGGCGAGTGTGCGAGCCTGCTTCGCGAGATTGCTGCGCGACAGATTCACGCCGTGATGCGCTGGCACGTTCCGCATCGTTGCCCCCGCCCGCATTCCGAGCATGATCTCGATCTCGTTGCGCAGCCGGTCGGCGCCGGACCGGTCCGCCTTGTTCACGGCGAAGACGTCCGCGATCTCCATCAGTCCGGCTTTGAGCGTTTGGATCGAGTCGCCGGATTCCGGCACGAGCACGACGAGACTCGTGTCCGCCGTGCGCGCGACATCCAGCTCGCTCTGCCCAACCCCCACCGTCTCGATGAGAATGCGATCTATTCCGAACGCATCGAGGACATCACACGTTTCGCGCGTTGCCGCGGACAGGCCGCCGAGCGAGCCGCGCGTCGCGAGCGAGCGGATGTACACCCCGTCATCGAGCGCGATCTCCTCCATGCGAATGCGATCGCCAAGCAGCGCGCCGCCGGTGAAGGGGGACGTTGGGTCGACGCACACGATGCCCACGGTGAGTCCTTGCGTTCGAAATGCGCGCGCAACGCATGCGACCAGCGTGCTCTTCCCGGCTCCGGGAGGTCCCGTCACGCCGATGCGCCGCGCGCGTCCGAGCTTGGGGTGCAGTGCGCCCAGCAGCTCGTCAAAGCCGTCGCGATGGTTTTCCACGATGCTGATCGCGCGGGCCAGCGCCGCCTTCTTTCCCTCGCCGAAGTCGGCCAGCAGTCGTTCGTGGATCACATCGGCCCTGGAGCGGGCGGCTCGCTCGCGTCGTCATGCTCGTCGCGAATGTCGCCGACGAGCTCCTCGAGCAGATCCTCCAGCGTGACGAGTCCGACCGTGTGCTGCGCCGCATCGTGCACGATCGCGAGATGTGCGCGCGAGCGGAGCATGCGAAACAGCAGCTCGCTGCACGGGGTGGTTGGTAGCGCGCGCGAGACCGGCCGCAGCCTCGGCATCCGCTCACCGCGCAGCTTGAGGACGTCGAACGCGTGAATCATTCCGACGACCGCGTCGAGCGAACCGTCGTACACAGGCACCCGGCTGAAGGCGGACGTCGCGAACTCCTCGGCGATCTCACGCGCGCCCGCGGCGCGGCTGATGGCAAAGATTTCCTCGCGCGCGATCATCACGCCGCCGACTGTCTTTTCTCCAAACTCCATGACGCCGGTGATGATCTCCATCTCTTCCCGCTCACCAACTCCCTCCAACTCCCCTTCGCGCAGCAAGTCCTGTATCGTATCGCGTTCTTCGGCCGACGTGCGCTCGAATGGGCGACTCGCGAGGCGTCCCGCAGCGACGACCGGTGCGGCGACCACCGCCGCCGCCTGCAGCAGCGGGGACAAGACCGACGCCACCCCGGGTGCGAATCGGCGGGCGACCGCGCGCGGCAGCAGCTGACCGAGCACGATCACGGCGGCGGCAAACGTCGCAAGTCCAACCGCGAGCCCCTCGAGATCACGTGCGTTGTCGCTGGCGATGAGCACGCCGCTCAGCACGAGAATCAGCGCGACCGTGGAGCTGGCGGCGATGATCAGCCGATGCGGGCGTTCGAGATAGACATGCGCCGCGTGCGACCCTCGCAGCTCCTGCTCGACCCAATGCCGCAGCCAGATCCGGCTCACCGAGCGCATGGCCATCCCACCCGCCGTCAGTGCCGCGACCGCTGCGAGCGCGAGAATGAGCAGATACGGAGGAAGGCTCATTCGGCCACCATCTTGGCCAGCGGATGCACGCGCTCGAAGTACACGCGCTCGATCGCTCGGCGGCGGACGCGCTCGACCACGAGCTTGTAGGCACCGACGGTGACTGTTTCCCCCGCGCGCGGAACGCGACCGAAGGCGTCGTAGATCAGGCCACCGACCGTCGTGACGTCCTCGCGCGCGAAATCCTGCCCGAGCAGCTCACTCAGCTCGTCGAGCGATAACCGCCCGCTCACCCAGAATCGCTTGCCCTCTTCCTGTTCGACCTCTGGTTCTTCGACGTCGTACTCGTCGTGAATTTCGCCCACGATCTCCTCCAGCACGTCCTCGATCGTGACGAGACCCGCCGTGCCACCAAATTCGTCGCTCACGATGGCGATGTGGGTGCGACTCGCCTTGAAGTCGCGCAACTGGGCGTCGATGGGCTTCGACGTTGGGATAAAGGACGCCGATCGCACGAGCGTCTGCCAGCCG
>JANMAY010000007.1:0-7053 GCA_031360095.1 Gemmatimonadaceae bacterium | reverse complement strand
CGCAATCGGGAGCGATTTGGCAACCCGAGGCATGGCGTGGTGAAACGCGGTGTCAAAGCACGCGACTTGGGGGAGTGTGGGGAGCCGCTTTCTCAATGCCTGCATGAGCGCGATTTCGCGCGGAAGATGATCCGGCGCGTAGGGTGTGATGCGACGTAGCTCCGCGAGTAGTTTGGGCGTCACGCGCTCCGGCTCGGAATGCTTCATCCCGTGCACCACGCGATGTCCCGCGGCTTCGACCGAGGCAAGGTCCGTATTCGCGTCGAGCCAATCGAGCAGATACCTCACGGCGGTGCGGTGGTCACTGGCCGCGATGCGGCGCGACACCTGTGCGAGTGCCACCGGATCGTTGACGATGAGCGTTGTGCCACTCAGGCCGATGCGCTCGATCGTGCCTTGGAGCCGTAGCGTCGGCGCTGCGCCTGATTCATACACCGCGAAGCGGATGCTCGATGAGCCAGCGTTGACGGTCAGGATCGAGCGGGACGCCGGTGTCACGTGTGTGCGTCCGCTCGCTCGCCCGCTGACAACCAACCGCCACCGAAGCCCGCTCGGCGCAATCCCGTCGCGAGGTAGGGACACCGCTTCATCAGGGTCCAGAGATATTCCGAGCGGAAGTTCTCGATCATCAAAACGGCCGGCCCCTGATCGAGTCCGAAATGGCGCTCCGAGTGCCAGCCATGCCTGTGTCGAGCACCGTCCGTAAATGTGGGGTTGAAGCTGCACCGGAACCCATACTTGCCCATCGTCTGCGGCCAAGCTTCCTGACAAAAACGAATTGTCGGAAGCACGATCTCCGGTGCGAACGGCAGTGACGCGATTGCGGCCCACGGCGCGATGGTGCCGTCGTCAGGCCCGTACGGAATGCCTCGTGCCTTATAGTCGTAGAAGCGTCGCTCTCGACCGTCGATGCGCTGAGTGGAGGGGCCTGGCCCGTCGCTCGCCGTGATGCCCCAGCAGTGCTCGCCGTATCCCTTGTACTTTTTGGGATTGCGAATCGCATACTGCTGTTGGGCCAGTGTAGCGCGGCGGCTGTTCTCGAAGTAGTCGATCCCGCGCGCGCGCATGTACTCGTCCGGGATGCCGCGAAAGTCGATCCAGATGTGCGAGAGCTGATGGATGAACAGCTGCCCCGCGTACAGGAATTCTTCATTGTAGAATGTCTTCCACCGATAGGTGCGCGTCCACGCCTCATAGCTTTTGTCAGGCAGTGGGTGCGTCGGGGATCCCAGGCCGAGCGCGTACAACAGAATCGCTTCGTTGTATCCCTCCCACCTGGCTTTCAGGAAACCGAACTCTGGCTTCCAACCGTGGGAGACCGTCACGCCGCCGTTCAGCGCCCACTGCCAATCCGCGCGATGGTAGAGCGCGTCGGCGAGCAAGCGAATCTCACGTTCATCATCGTCGTCGCCGGTGAAGTAATAGGCGGACGTCAGCGCGCCAGCGAGAAGGAACGTCGTGTCGATGGTGGAGAGCTCACATTTCCCCGACCGACGGCCCGTCTGCATGTCGAGGAAGTGGTAGAAGAACCCCTTGTAGCCGGTGGCGTCCCTGTGTTCTCCCTGCGGACTGTTGTGAAAGAACCGGAGGGTCGTGACCGTGCGCGCGATCGCGTCGCTCCGTGGCATGAATCCCCGCTCGACGCCTATCACATACGCCGCGAGCGCGAAGCCCACCGCGGTGATGCTCGACGGCGAGTCCGCCCGCGTGTTGTCCCGCACGAGGCCATTCAGAGGGTTTGTCTCTCCCAGAAAATACGCGAACATGTCGCGTTGGAGTTCATCGAGTGCGACGTCGCTCAGGTTCTCACCGTTCATGCTGGTCGCGTCGCTCGAGGGCGTACGCCGCAAGACCAAAACACCATAAAACCACAGGCGCGAGGAGCAGCCACTTGAAGTGCGAATCGATCGCAAAATTCGTCGCGCTCATGGTGACGACGGAGGCGAATCCGGCCAGCAGAAGGACGATGCCGGTTCCTCTCTGGCGCGACGACACGGCGGTGGCGGCGAGGAACGTCGTCAGCACGCCAGTGGCGATCATGAATCCACCCATCACGGCAAAGACATGTCTCAACCAGCGAGTCAACCCCGATGGGGCAGATTCACCGAGTGGAAGGGTCATTCCGATGTAGCGCGCATCTTCTGGGAGCAGCGCCGGCCGCAGAAGCGCGAAATACAACCCGAGGAGGACGAGCCAGATGCCACACGCGAAGAAAACGAGCACAGACACTCTTCGAGCAGGCATTTGGTTGGAAGGCATCCCTTAGGCTACAACCAGTTGCCCGGCGAAAAGCGTTCTGGCATCGCGAACCATCCGTCGTGTGCACCAACGCGCGTACATTCGCCCGAATAGCCATCCGAGCGCGCGCGCGAATCCGTGTTCCGGCAGATCGTACTCGATGGCAACGCGCAACCCCGAGCCCACGTCGCGTGCGGTCACATCGAAGGACAGGCGGTACGGACCGATCACCAGCAGTCGCGGAATGCCGATCGTCTCCCACGCTTTTCGCACCGACGGCTCACGGACGGTCACGATCTCCTCTACGAAGAGCCGAATGCCGAACACGCGCCCCTTCAGCACGATGTGCGAGCCGACGCTGCGCCCGTGACTCGCATCGACGACGGTTTGCATCGAACCACCTCCCATTTGCCAGGTTGGCTTGTTCATGTGTGACGAAAGGCGCATGGGATCATCGAGTGCGGTAAATACTTGTTCGGCCGTCGCATCGATCGTCGCGCCGGACTCTTCATGCAGCTTGTACATGCCTCACCCCCTCGATCTTGGTGCGCTCAACGACCCGCGATTCGTCGCCTGTGTTCCCAGTCCGCAGCCCCCGCTCCTTCCACAGCGAGTACACCGCTGGAATCACAACTAACGTCAGCACCGTGCTCGAAATCATGCCGCCCACCATCGGAGCAGCGATGCGCTTCATCACGCTCGCACCGGTTCCATTCCCCCAAAGAATGGGAAGCAGGCCGGCCATGATCGCCGTCACCGTCATCATCTTTGGCCGCACGCGCTCCACTGCGCCCTCGATCACCGCATCGTAGAGATCCTTCGCCGTCGGCCGAGCGCCGCTGACCTGCCGCGCCTTCCACGCGTGATCCAGGTAGATGAGCATCACCACGCCCGTCTCCGCAGCAACGCCGGAGAGCGCGATGAATCCGATCGCCACCGCCACCGACCAGTTGTAGCCGAGCGCCCACACGAACCAAATGCCGCCAACGAGCGCGAACGGCAGCGACAGCATCACGATCAGCGTTTCGCCGACACTCTTGAAGTTGAAGTAAAGCAGAAGAAAAATGATCGCGAGCGTCGCGGGGATGACGAGCCGCATCCGCTCCGCGGCGCGCTGCATGTACTCGTACTGGCCGCTCCACACGATCGAGTAGCCCGGCGGCAGCTTGATCATGTCGTTCACCATCTTCTGCGCGTCCTGCACGTAACCGCCGATGTCTCGTCCGGCGACATCGATGTACACCCATGCGGTCGGCATCGCGCCTTCGGTGCGGACGACCATCGGACCGGCCACTTGCTTGATGATGGCGAGCTGTCCGAGCGGCACCTGCGCGTTGCCGGCAGTCATGGCCGCACCGCCCGCTCCGCCCGCGCCCATGGCCGAACCGCTCGGCGCACTCGGCGCGCCCGCACCGACATCGTGGTTCACCGGCACCAGCACCGATGCCAACCGCTCCGGTGTGTCGCGCAGTTCCTGTGGATAGCGCACACGCACCCCGTACCGCTCACGCCCCTCCACGGTCTGCGTGACGGTCATCCCGCCAATCGACGTGGCGATGACGGCCTGAATGTCGGCGACGTTCACACCGTGACGTGCGGCCGCCTCCCGATTGATGTCGATGTCCAAGTAGTAGCCACTCACCGCCCGCTCGGCGAACGCGCTCCGCGTTCCCGGAATCATCCGCGCGCCCTGCTCGATCTGCTTGCCGATCGACTCGAGCACGGCGAGATCGGGGCCGAAGATTTTGATGCCGACCGGTGTGCGAATTCCCGTCGCGAGCATGTCGATGCGTCCTCGAATCGGCATGGTCCACGCGTTCGTCACGCCGGGCATCTTCGTCGCCGAGTCCATCTGGGCAACGAGCTGGTCGTAGGTCACGCCCGCACGCCACGCGGCCTTGGGCTTGAGCGTGATGGTCGTCTCGAACATGTCGAGTCCGGCGGGATCGGTTGCCGTCTCCGCACGTCCCGCCTTGCCCCATACGTGGTCCACTTCGGGAAATGACTTGAGAATCGCGTCCTGCTGTCGAACAATCTCTCTCGCGCGCGCCACCGACACGCCGGGAAGTGTCGTCGGCATGAAGAGAATCGTTCCCTCTTCGAGTGGCGGCATGAACTCGCTCCCGATTCGCGTCCACGGCACCCATGTCAGAATGAGCGCCACAACGCCTCCCATGATCACCGGCCCGCGATGCGCGAGCACGAAGTTGATCACTGGGCGATACAGGCGGATCAAGAGGCGGTTGAGTGGATTCGCGCGCTCGCGGTAGATCTTGCCGCGAATGAACAGGCCCATCGTCACCGGCACGAGCGTGAGCGACAACAGACTTGCGGCGGCCATCGAAAATGTTTTCGTGAACGCGAGCGGTTTGAAGAGCCGCCCCTCCTGGCCTTCGAGCGTGAAGACGGGAAGGAACGATACGGTGATGATGAGCAGCGAGATGAACAGTGCAGGTCCCACTTCCTTCGCGCTCTCGGCCACCACTCTCCATCGCTCTTCGGTCGTGAGGCTGGAGGAGTTGAACGACTTGGCCTCGATTGCGTCCGGTCCCGCCTTCGCCAGCACCGCCTTTTCGAGGTGTTTGTGCATGTTCTCGATCATCACGATCGCCGCGTCGATCATCGCGCCAATGGCAATGGCGATGCCGCCAAGCGACATGATGTCCGCGCCCACGCCGACCCACCGCATGGCGATGAACGCCATGAGAATACCAACGGGCAGCGTGAGAATCGCCACAAGCGCGGAGCGCGCGTGCAGCAGAAATACGATGCACACCAGTGCGACGATGATCGACTCCTCGAGCAGCTTGCCCTTGAGCGTCTCGATCGCCTGCTCGATCAGCTCGCTGCGATCGTAGACAGGTCGAACGACGACGCCTGGCGGTAGTCCCTTCTCCACCTCAGCGAGTCTTGCCTTCACACGCTTGATCGTCGTCAGCGCATTCTGGCCAAAACGCATGACGACGATTCCTCCCACCGCATCGCCGCGCCCGTCGAGGTCGACGACGCCACGGCGGATTGCCGGCCCCACGGCCACGCGCCCGAGCTCCGCAACGCGAATGGGCGTTCCATCTTTCGTCGCGCCCACGACGACATTCTCGATGTCACCGATGGATTTGAGATAGCCAAGCCCGCGCACCATGTATTCGCGCTCGGAGAGCTCCATCGTCATGGCCCCGACGTCGTTGTTCGCCGCCTGGATCGCACTCATGACTTTCGTCACGGGAATGCCGTAGGCGAGGAGCTTTGCCGGATCGATGTCCACCTGGTACTGCTTCTCGAATCCACCGACCGATGCCACCTCGGACACGCCGGGCACTGCGGTCAACGCATAGCGCAGATACCAGTCCTGCACACCGCGGAGCTGTGCGAGATCGAGGCGGCCCGAGGTATCCTCCAGCGCGTACTGGTACACCCAGCCAAGGCCCGTCGCGTCGGGGCCAAGCGTCGGCTTCACTGCCGCCGGCAGCTTGCCCTGCACGCCATTCAGATATTCCATGACGCGCGAACGCGCCCAATACAGGTCGGTACCGTCCTCGAAGATGATGTACACGAACGAAACGCCGAAGAACGAATAGCCGCGCACGGTCCTCGCTCCCGGGACCTTCAGCATCTCCGCCGCGATTGGGAACGTCACCTGATCCTCGACGATGCGAGGCGCCTGCTCGTTGTAGTTGGCCTGGACGATCACCTGCACGTCGGACAGGTCGGGCAACGCCTCGAGCGTGGTGCGCTGGACCGCGAATACGCCGGCGATCAACACGGCGGCCGTGAACAGAAGCACGACGAGCTTGTTCGCAACCGCCCACTCTACGACGCGCTTGAGCATCGCGACTACTCCTTCTTGCTCGGCGTCGCCGGCAGCGGCTTGGGCGGTGTCGTCATTTCCATCCCCGGCATGTTGCCCATCCCACCCAGCGCCTTGCCGAGGTTCGACTCGGCGTCGACGAGGAACGTTGCCGACGCCACGACCGTTTCGCCTGCCGACAGCCCTTGCAGCACCTCGATGCGATCATCGTTCGTCATTCCGAGCGACACTTCGCGCGGCGCCAGTTGCCCATCGACTTCACGGACGAAGACGAGGCTTCGTTCTCCGGTCGAAAGCACGGCAGAGCGGGGGACCGTAAGCACGTTGCCACGCACACGTCCGGTGATGCGGATGGTGGCGTACATCCCTGGCTTGAGAGCGAGGTCGCGATTCGGGAGCACCACGCGCACGCGGACCGTGCGTGTCGCCGGGTTCAGCGTTGGGTAGATGTACGAGATGCGCCCCATCCGGTGCTCGCCGGGCAGCGCGGCAAAGTCGGCCTTCACGACGGCGCCAACGAGTACGGTGGACATGTCCTGCTCGAACACTTCACCCTCCACCCAGAGCACACTCAGATCGGCGACTTTGTAGAGCGCCTCGCCCGCCATGACTTTCTGTCCCGCGATCACGCTTTTCTCCAACACGTAGCCGCCTGCGGGCGCGCGCAGCGTCAATGTCTTCCGCACCTGACCACTGCGCTCGATCTCGCTGATCTCCCCGCTGGGGACGTCCCAGTACGCCAGCCGGCGGCGTGACGACAGCACGAGCTCGTCCGCCCCGCGCCGCGTCTCGGTACTCGCTTGCGACACGTCGTTCTGGAGACGCCTGGCAAGCAGCAGTTCTTCTTGCGCACTCACCAGCATTGGTGAGTAGATCGTGAGTAACGGCTGGCCCGACGCCACTGCTTGACCGGTGGAGTTCACGATCAGCCGATCCACAAAGCCGTCGACTTTCAGCGTGATGGTGTGCACTCGCGTCTCGTCGAACGTCACTTGGCCGACGGTGCG
>JANMAY010000533.1:0-9685 GCA_031360095.1 Gemmatimonadaceae bacterium | reverse complement strand
TCGTCGAAGTGCCCCGCGATGAGCTGTCCGCCGACGGGAAGATCGTCCACACGACCGATTGGCAGCGACATGGCGGGAACGCCGGCAAGATTCGCCGTCACCGTGAAGATGTCGCTCATGTACATCTCGTACGGGTCGGAGATGGCGCCGATGGGAAAGGCCGTCGTGGGCGTCGTCGGCGTGAACAACACGTCGACGCCGGAACTGAATACCGTGCTGAAGTCGGCGGCGATGAGTGTGCGCACCTGCTGCGCCTTCTTATAGTAGGCGTCGTGATAGCCGGCGCTCAGCACAAACGTCCCGAGGAAGATGCGACGCGTCACCTCCGGGCCGAAGCCTTGCGAACGAGTTCGCTCGTACATTGCACGCAGACCGTCGCCTTCGACGCGCAGCCCGTATCGCACGCCATCGAAGCGCGCGAGATTCGACGACGCCTCCGCGGGTGCGATGATGTAGTACGCCGGAATGGCGAGCGCGGTGTGCGGCAGCGAAACGTCGCGGACCTCCGCCCCCAAACTGCGAAAACGTTCGAGTGCCGCGTCGCACCGCGCACGGATGCGGGGATCCAGGGAATCGGGGAAATATTCCTTCGGTCGACCGATCACCATGCCTTTCACCGGTGTCGCGCTCGCGCCGTGATACTCCGGCACGGCGAGATCGGCCGACGTGGCATCTCGGCGGTCATGTCCGGCGATGATGTGGAGTCCGCGCGCGGCGTCATCCACCGTTGCGCCCAGCACGCCGATGTGATCGAGCGACGATGCAAACGCGACGAGCCCGAAGCGACTCACGCGTCCATAGGTCGGCTTGACGCCGACCACGCCGCAAAACGCCGCTGGCTGCCGCACTGAACCGCCAGTCTCCGAGCCGAGCGCAATCGGGACGATGCCCGCGGCGACGGCCGCCGCCGAGCCTCCCGACGATCCCCCCGGTACGCGATCGGGCGCGTGCGGATTTCGCGTGGGGCCGTACGCGCTGTGCTCCGTAGACGACCCCATCCCGAATTCGTCCATGTTGGTTTTGCCAAAGACCACCGCTCCCGACTCGCGGAGGCGAGTGATGGCAGTGGCTTCGTATGGGCTCACATACCCCGCGAGGATGCGCGACCCGCAGGTGGTAGGAAGCGTGGTCGTGGCGATGTTGTCTTTCACGGCCACCGGTACGCCGAGCAGCAGACCGGGGGTCGTGTCGCTGAGATGCGCGGTGAGGCTCGCGGCCTGCTGCCGCGCATCGTCATCGTCCCGCGAGGTAAAGATGTTCAATCCATCGCGCCCCGCGCCAACCACCTCCGCGCGATCGATCGCCATCTCGATCGTCGACGCAGCCGTGCTTCGTCCCGCGACGGTATCGCCGCGGAGCACTTCGGCAGATGGGCATGCCGCCGGCCGGTTCATTCGTTGTCCGCTGACTGATGGCTGGCGAGACGAGGCACGAGCAGCAATCCGTCACGCAGGCTTGGTACGAACACGTCGAGCGAGCGCTCGAGTGCGATGGGTGGACCATGATCGCCGCGAACGGGCATGCCGCGCGCACCCACACCGATGGCTTCCTGCACGCCCTCGGTGTCGATCTCCGAAAGCACCTGCATGTGGGCAAGGATGGAACTGAGTTCTGTGGCAAGAGTGGCCGCACATTCGTCGGACACGCCAAGCCGCGCGAGCGAGGCGATGTGCCTGACTTGTTCGAGGGTGACGCGCTCCGCCATTACTCGATATCCCGCTCGAGGTTCGCCTGCGCAACGACGAGCGTCTTTCGACCGATGGCGTCATCGTCGAAATCGATCTTGGCCTTGAGGTCGCGACCGGCGCCCGCGAGCTCCACAATCACTCCACTGCCGAACTTCCGATGCTTGACGCGCGCGCCGACAGCGATGACGGCAGCATCCTGCGACATCTCGCTTTCATCGAACGCCGAAATGCGCGTGACCGGTGAGCCGGGACGCCGCTGCGATGCACTCGGTGGAAAGGCGCTCTCGGCGTCCAGCCACTCTCCGCGAAGGGGATGATCCACGCCACTCGCGCGAGAGTTGCCCCACTGGCTTCCGCCACCGAGCGAATGCATGAACGAGCGTCCCGAGCTACGAACCTTGATCGTCTTGCGCTGCTCGAGCATCTCTTCGGGAATGGCGTGCAGGAAGCTCGAGACCTTCGACGGCATGAACTCGCCATTGCGGCGGCGCTCCTCTGCATGCGTGAGGTACAGCTTGTGCTCGGCGCGCGTGATGCCGACGTAAAACAATCGGCGCTCCTCTTCGAGCATGGCCGGGTCGTCGTAGGCTTTCGCGAGCGGAAACAGACCATCCTCTAGTCCGGTGATGAAGACCACGGGAAACTCGAGCCCCTTCGCGTTGTGGAGGGTCATGAGCGTGACAGCGTCCGCGTCCGGCCCGAGCTTATCCAATTCCGCGACCAGCATCGCCTTCTGGAGAAAATGATCGAGCGGCGTCAGGCCAACTTCGCCTTCCTCGTCGGCGACGAGCTCCGCGGCCCCCGTGATGAGCTCGCGCACGTTGTCGAGCCGGTCGGCGGACTCCGGACCTTCGGCGCGCAGATACTCATCGTAGCGAATGCCGTCGACGACCTCGCGCAGCAGCTCGTCCACCGCCGCCTCGCGCGCCGAGTCACGAAACCCGGCGATCACCTTCGCGAACTCCGCCAATGCCGTTCGCGCCGCGGGACGCAGCGCGCTCACGAGATCCGGTCGCACCGCTGCGGCGAGCATGGGAAGGCCTGCCTCTCGTGCTACGGTCGCGAGCTGCTCGATGGTCGTGTCGCCCAACCCACGTTTCGGAACGGCGACGGCGCGGCGGAACGCTTCCTCGTCCGCAGGATTCGCGATGAGCTTCAGATAACTCATGAGATCCCGAATCTCGCGCCTGTCGTAAAAGCGTACCGTGCCGACAAGCCGGTACGCGGTGGCGCGCTTGCGCAGCGCTTCCTCGAGCGCGCGGCTCTGTGCATTCGTGCGATACACGATCGCGAAGTCGCGCAGGCTCTGACTCGATGACTGCGCCCGTCGCGCCGTGAGCTCTTCGACCACGAACTCCGCTTCGTCGCGCTCGTCGAGGCAGCGGACCGCCGTCACGCGCTCGCCACTGCCGCGCGTGGGACGCAGCGTTTTGCCCATGCGTCCGGCGTTCGCGCTAATCACGACGTTCGCGAGATCGAGTACCTGCGGGGTGCTGCGATAGTTCTCCTCTAATCGAACGACGTGCGCTGCCGGAAAATCCTTTTGGAAGTCGAGGATGTTCCGGATGTCGGCGCCGCGCCAGCCATAGATGGATTGATCGTCGTCGCCGACGACGCAGAGGTTGCCGTGCCCACCGGCCAGCAGCTTGACCAGCTGGTACTGCGCGCGGTTGGTATCCTGGTATTCATCCACGAGGAGGTACTGAAATCGGCGCTGATACTTCTCCAGCTCTCTCGCGTTTTCCGTCAGCATGCGCACGGGCAGCACCAGCAGGTCGTCGAAGTCCGTGGCGTTCGCCCTGCGCAGCTCTTCTCCCAGCTCGCGATAGACGGCCGCGACAGCGCGCGAAAACGGATCGCGTGCGACGTTTGCGTACTCATCCGGCGTGACGAGCGCGTTCTTCGCGTCGGAGATCGCACTCTGGACCCCGCGCGGGGTGAACTGTTTGGTGTTCAGTCGCAGGCGCTCCATGATGCGCTTCACGACCGCTTGCGTATCGTCCTGGTCGTAAATCGTGAACGACGGAGTTCGTCCCACGAGATGTGGCGCGACCCGCAGCATGCGCGCGCCAATCGAGTGGAAGGTTCCCACCCACATGCCCACCGGCGCTCGGCCGAGCAGGCGACCAATGCGATCCTTCATCTCGCCGGCCGCTTTGTTGGTGAACGTCACGGCCAGAATGCGGCTGGGATCGACGCCATGGTGATCGATCAATCTCGCCAGGCGTGTGGTGAGCACGCGCGTTTTACCGGAACCTGCGCCCGCCAGGACGAGCAGTGCGCCCTCCACGGTGAGCACGGCCTCCCGCTGCGCATCGTTCAGGTCCTGAAGCAGGACGTCGTCAGTCGCAATCGCCATCATGGCAAGATAATCTCGAAGCGGGCGCCGGAGTCTGCGCTGGCGAGGCGCAGCGTGCCGCCGTGGTTCTCTTCGACGATGCGGCGCGCCAGCGATAAACCGATCCCCCACCCGCTTTTCTTAGTTGAAAACCCCGGCTCGAAGATGCGGCTGCGCTGATCGCGCGGAACGCCCGGTCCGTCGTCGGTCACCGCGATGAGCGCTCCGCCCTCGGCGCGCGGTACGGTTTCGAGCACGATCGTCCCGCCGCGCCCGGCCAGCGCGTCGACCGCGTTCTTCACCAGCACCTCGAGCGCCCATTCCAGCAACACCGCGTCGCCGTGGACCGCGAGTGGCTCGTCTGACGAGTGCACTGTGATCGTCACCGCGTTCGACAACGTCGGCACGCGCGCGGAAAAATATGCGGCAATCCTGTCCACCAGCGTGCGGACGTCGAGGGGGTCCGCGCGGGGCTCGCGTCCAATCCGCTCGAAGCGATGAGCGACGCGATCGAGACGCAGAAGATCGGCGCGCATGTTCGCGAGCATAGCAAGCGAATCCGGATCGCTGCCGCGCTCCTCGAGGATCTCGATCCACCCGCTCAGGCTCGACAGCGGCGTACCCAGCTGGTGCGCCGATTCCCGTGCCATGCCCGCCCACACGCGCTCGCGCTCCGCGTTGCCGCGCGTGCGCACGATGTACAACCCTGCGAACAGCAGCACGAGCGCGCTCGCGGCCTGCAGTGCCGGAATGATGCGCAGCCAGCGCACCAACGGCGTGTTCCCGAAGTGAATCGTGCCGACGAGCGAATCGACGACCGGTGGGTTCTCCCGATCGAGCTCCTGTGTGAACGCGCGCAGTCGGACTGGGTCGGCGGCGACGTCTTCGGGAATGTTGTCTTGTGCCGTCGGAGTGCCGGCGCGATCGGTCACGATGAGCGGCACACCCTGCGCGCGAATGCTCTTCGTAATGTCTTGCAGCGCGAGCGTGCTCGCGCTCTCGCTGGTATCGGCTCTGGCCCGAAACACCCGCGCGTACATCTCGCTGGAGCGCTGTCCCTCACGCTGGAGGTCGCGCACGACGCGCCGCGTGTACACCACGTACGAGCCAAGCAGCACGACGAGCAGCAGACCAACCAGCAGCTCGGGGGTGCGGCGACGCATCACCGCTACCCGAGCCGGTCGGTGCCTACGTACCGGTGCAGCACATCGGGCAGTCGAACGCTGCCGTCTTCGTGTTGATGCTGCTCGAGGAGGCAGGCAATAGTGCGGGGCAGCGCGAGCCCAGACCCATTCAACGTGTGGAGGAACATCGGCTTCGCGCCCCGGGCCGGTCGAAAGCGAATGTTGGCGCGACGTGCCTGAAAATCGGTGAACGTGCTCACCGAGCTCACCTCGAGCCAGGTGCCAACGCCCGGTGCCCACGCCTCGAGATCGTACGTCTTTGCACTCGCGAAACCGGTGTCACCAGCCGCGAGCAACTTGACGCGGTAGGTGAGTCCAAGTGCGATGAGCATTGCCTCGGCGTGTCCAAGCAACAGCTCCAGCTCCGACGCCGACTCCTCCGGCGTGCAATAGCGCACCAGCTCGACTTTGTCGAACTGATGCGTGCGCTGGATGCCTCTCGTATCCTTGCCCGCCGATCCCGCCTCGCGGCGAAAGCACGGTGTGTATGCGCAGAATGCCTTGGGGAGCTCCGTCGCCTCGAGTATCTCATCGCGGTAAAGATTCGTCACCGGCACTTCGGCAGTGGGAATCAGAAAGAGGTCGTCGCCGTCGATGTGGTACGCGTCGTCCTCGAACTTGGGGAGCTGGCCGGTGCCCGTCATGCTGGCGCGGTTCACGAGCAGCGGCGGCCAGACCTCTTCGTACCCATGATTCTGCGCGTGGCTGTCGACGAAGAAGTTGATGAGGCTGCGCACGAGGCGCGCACCCATGCCGCGATAGGCCACGAAGCCTGAGCCGCTAACCTTGGCGCCACGCTCGAGGTCGAACAATCCCAGTGCGGCACCGACGTCCCAGTGCGGCTTGATGCCCTCGACCGATCGCGGCGTTCCAGACGTCCGCAGGACGACGTTGTGCTCCTCGCCGCCCGCGGGGACATCCGCCAGCGTGATGTTGGGAATACCAAGGAGAATCGCTTCGAGCTCGCCTTCGATCGTGGCCAACTCGCGCTCGAGACGCGCGATCTCGTCTCCGAGCGCGCGGCCGTGCGCGATGAGCTCTGTGGCGTCTTCCGTCGCCCGCTTGCGGCGAGCGACTTCCTGCGAGCTCACATTGCGCGCTGCTTTGCGCTCTTGCGCCGCCTGAATGAGCAGCCGCCGCTCCCCGTCCAATGCCTCACAGCGGTCCAATTGCGCACCGAGCACACCGAGTGCGCCGCGCCGCCGCATCGCCTCGCGCAGATCCTCGCGGCGCTTGGGGTCGTGCATCAGCTCGTGGGCACCGAATCCGGTACGACCGAGCGATACCCGCAGTTGGGATCAACGACCGTGCGCACGTGCAGGCGCCGCGCAGTGGCGTTCACGCTGTCAACGACGAGTTTGGCGTACAGTTGCTGGGAAAAAATCGATGCGAAACACGCCGAAAAAGAGCCAACCTCGAGCACCTCGATGGCGAGGACGGTTCCGGGACTGACCGTTTTGGCGGTGAGCGTGTCGTAGCCATTCGCGGGGACTTCGCGAACGGACTCGAAGGTCCCCGGCACGACTTGCAGACCGATGCGCTTCACGTAGCCCGCGAGCCCGCCAATCACCAGGCGGATGGGATACACCACGGGGCGCCCCGACGCATCCAGATCGAAGGCGAGATCGAAGGTGGCGGCAGCGGTTGCCCGGGTTGCACCGCCAAGCAGACTGATGGCGTTGGGTGCGATGGCTGGCCCGCCGGTGAGCGGGTAGAGCGTGTACGAGTTGAGCGTGTTCGCATACGTCGCCCTCGGCCGAGTCGGATCGCCGCAGGCGACCGCGAGAACGGCACAGGCCACGATCGCGACGCGCACGAGGGCGGTCCGCATCATGAATAGTGTCGCGAGGTGGAAAATGTGGTGGGGCATGTGGAGAATACGGAGTCGCGCGGGCAAACTCAAGCGATTGCCGTCGCTTGACTTCACTCACCTCGCCCTTAAGCTTCGCAGCACTTTCCGAGTGGAGTGGGCATGGCGAGTATTCGAGACCTCGTGGGCACGATTCGGCAACGCGACGGCGTCGAAGCGGCCATCGTGCTGGGTCGCGACGGTCTGTTGATCGACAGTCAGGCGGTCGATGGTGTGGACCCCGAGGACCTGGCAGCTCGCATTCCCGCGATCATCGGCCCGGCGGACGAGCTCGGAGCGGCTGCCGGGCGCGGGGAGCTGCTCACCGCGGTGCTCGAGCACCGCGACGGGCTCGCCATCGTCTCCGTTCTGAGCGCGGACGCCATACTCTTCGTGCTGGTCCGACCGCAGGCCAATGTCGGTCAGCTGCTCTTCGAGCTCCGTCGCAACCGCGAGCACATCGCATCCTTGGTTGAGTGAAGGGCACTCCACGAGCGTGACCGACACCACCGCACTAACGCATGCGCTCGTCGCCGACGACGAACCGCACATCGGGCGCATCATCAAGATGAAGCTCGAGCAGGGTCCGTTTCGCGTGACTCTCGCCTACGACGGACGGGAGGCGCTCGCGATCCTCCGGCATGAAACGGACATCGCGCTCGTAATACTCGATCTGATGATGCCGTATCTCAGCGGTCTCGACGTGCTCGCGGAGATGAAGAAGGACGACAGTCTCAAGACCATTCCGACGATCGTGCTCACCGCAGCGGGTCAAGAACAGCAGCATCGCATGGCGTTGGAGTTGGGCGCCAGCGAGTTTCTCACCAAGCCATTCAGTCCGAAGCGGCTGTATGCGCGCGCCGCCGAGCTGGCGGGGATTTCCGAGCCGAGCAGCGACGCGACATGACACGCTGGGCCGTGGTTCTGGCCGGCGGAGTGGGTTCGCGGTTCTGGCCGATCAGCACCCCCGAGCGTCCGAAGCAGCTCCTCGCTCTCGCCACGCACCAGCCGCTGCTCGCGGATGCGCTCGACCGTCTCGCGCCGCTCGTGGCGCCGGAGCACACGCTGATCCTCACGAACGCGTCGCTCGTGGAGCCCATCGCGATCCTCGCACCGGCCATCCCGCGCGACAACATCATCGCTGAGCCGCGGCCTGCGGGAACCGCCGCAGCGCTCGCGTGGGCGGCGCACGAGATCGCGCGGCGCGGGGGACGCGACGACATCATGATCAGCGTGCACGCCGATTGGGCGGTCGCCGATCCCGACGGATTTCGCCGGTCGCTGGCCCTCGCGGCGGATGCCGCCGCGGAATACGGCGCGCTCGTCACCGTGGGTGTGGTTCCCGTGCGCCCGGATCCTGGCTTCGGCTACATCCAGCCCGGCGGGGAGGTTCGCGACGGCGTGCGACGCGTGTCGCGATTCGTCGAGAAGCCCGATCGCGCGCGCGCGGCGGTCATGACGAGCGACGGTTATCTCTGGAACTCGGGCATCTTCGTGTGGCGCGCCGGCGATTTTCTGGATGAGCTGACCGCTCACACTCCGGAAGTCGCGCCCCATCTCGCAGCACACGGGGACAACCTCGCCGCGTTCTTCGGCGCTGTCTCAACACCGATTTCGGTCGATGTGGGCGTGCTCGAGCGCAGCGCGAAGGTGCTGGTGCTTGCGGGCGATTTCGGCTGGGATGACGTCGGGACATGGTCGGCGCTGCGGCGCGTGCGCCAGTGCGACCCGGAGGGGAATACCTTTCACGGCACCGTGCACGCGCTCGCGGCAACCGGCAACGTGGTACACAGCGAGGGCAACGTCGTCGTCCTGTACGGGGTATCGGATCTGGTCGTCGTGTCCCGCGACGGCATCACTCTCGTGACAACGGTGGACAAAGCGTCGGATCTCAAGACACTGATCGATTCGCTGCCACAGGCATTGCGAGTCCTCCCATGAGCGCCGTCTACCTGTACGACGACGCCTGCGCGCGAACATTCGAGCCCTTCGCACTCACGCGGCCTGGCGGCGAGATGCGCGCGGGTGCGCTCCTCGTGCGCGAGCGGTGGACTCGCGTGCTGGGCGCGCCGGTCGCCGGCCAGATCGCGGCGCCCCACCTCGCGGGATTCGAGGAGCCGGGCGCCGCCCGCGTGCTCACGTCTGGTGTGCTGCCGAGAGGGAGCTGGCTGGTGAATGCGCGGTTTGCGCCGACGCTCCAGGCGCTGCGCGATACCGACGCACTCGTCGCCGGCGACACGCTCGCGGGGATCAGACTGAGCGACGACGTCGAAGTCAGCACGCTTCTCGACGGGCGTGTCACACTCGGTGCGTTCTCGCGAGCGCCGCACAGCCAGCACCCCGTCGCCGTGACGGGGTGGTGGATGCGCGAAGTGTGGGACTACATCGCGCATCTCGTTCCGATGCTCGAGCACGACATCCCCGTGCTGGGCGCGCAGATGTCGCGCGAGCTGCCGCGTACCGCCATTCGCGTCGGTGAGCATCCGGTCTTCATCGAGGAGGGCGCGGTGATCGAAGACGCAGTCTGCTTCGATCTCGCTGCCGGCCCTGTGCTCATCAGCAAGGGCGCGCACGTGCAGGCCTTCACCAGACTCGTAGGACCGCTGTTCGTCGGACCAGCCAGCAC
>JANMAY010000200.1:0-5476 GCA_031360095.1 Gemmatimonadaceae bacterium | reverse complement strand
CGCGGATCTTTCCGCTGCCGTTGTCGACGTTGAAATAGGCTGCGAGCTTCTTCTGCTCGTCGGTCGCATGGAATCCGAGTGTATCCCGCGTGCCGAAGTGCTGCTTCACGTAGGCCGATGAGCCGAGGAGCCCCTGCTCCTCTCCGGTCCAGAGGGCGATGCGAATGGTGCGGCGTGGTTTGAGATCGAGTGTCTTCAGGAGACGCATTGCCTCGAGCATCACTCCAGAGCCAGCGCCGTTGTCCGTCGCGCCCGTTCCCGAATGCCACGTGTCGAAGTGGGCGCCGATCATCACGACTTCGTCCTTGAGCTGCGGATCGGTGCCGGGAATCTCGCCGATGATGTTGAACGCGCTGGTGTTCTGGGGATAGAACGCGTTCTGCATGTTCAGCTCGAGCTTCACCGGCACGCCCCTCTCCAGTATCCGCGCGATGCGCCCGTACGACTCCTGTGACACGTGCACCGTGGGCGCGCGCGGCGCGCCGTTCACCCGCGAGGCCCCGTTGTTCGTACCGATGACGCCGCCGGTGTGATTCGGGTCGCCCAGTAGTACTGCGGTGACACCCTGGCTCAGCAGCCAACGCACCGTTGCAGTATCGGCGGTGCTCACACCGCCACGAACGCCGAAGCGGCGAGGTACCGGCAGTCCGAGGGCAGCAGCTCGCGCGTCGGCCTGAACGGAATCGCGAACCACTTGTCGTTCACACATTGGCGACAGCGGCGCGTTCGACCCTCCGCCAAAGCCGCCGCGGCCGCCGCGCGCCTCATTCGCCGGCGTCTGCGCCGCCATGTTCGCCAACGTCGAGTCGGACAGCCGCGAAGCAGTGCCCGCGAATGACGTCACTGGGCGATTGACCGGCGGCGCAAGCATGACGAACGAGTTCCCGAGCTTTCCAGCGTACCGCTCCTTGAGCTCGTCGGAGCATCCGGCATCCACCCGAAGCGCGAGGCCGCTCGCAACTCCCTGTGTGCCGGCGGACCAGGCCTGCGGCACGGCATCCACGATGAAGTGCACTGGTGACGTCGCCGTTAGGGAAAAGTGCTGATTCTCCCAACCCAGACCAACGGGGGTGTCCCATTTCTCCCGGTGCACGTTCGCGAGCCCCCACGACGTCATCTCGCGCATCGCCCAATCGCCGGCGCGCTCGGCGTTGGGCGACCAGGTGAGCCGCGGGCCGTACACATCGGAAAGCCAGCTCATGATGTCCATCACCCGCGACTTGCTCATCGCCTCGGACTTGATGCGCTCGATGGTGGCGACGTCGACTTTTTCCTGGGCCGCGAGTGGCGACGCCATGGCAACCGCTGCGATCGCCAGCGCGAGTCGCGCGTTCGAAAACGAGAAAATGTTCATTCTTACCAACTCCGCAGTGTACGAGACGTAGTGGACCATTCAGCGCATCGACAGGACTACGCATCGTACCGACGCTTTGCTGATGCGCGGCGACCAGGAGCGAGTGCGGTGTACCGAGAACAACGGGACCAGCGAATTGTTTTTCCGCCCTTCCCCAATTGCAGTTGCTGTTACCACTGAACGCTGCGAGGACTCGCGCTCGTCGAGTGGCGCGGTAGATTCGTCTTCCCGCCGGCATCACGCCGGGACCGACTTTATCGCATGGAGCTTTCGATGATGCTCGCCCATTCGCGCCGCGCCGCCCTCCTTATCCTCGCCTCCGCAGTCGCGTGCACCACTCAGCGCCGCGACCCGGCATCGGCCGCCACCGACGAGCACCTGGCCCACATGTCGCCGGGAGACCTGGCAGCACCCGTCGGATCGGCTGTTGCGCGAGCCATGCGATCAAACGGCTTGCCCGCAAGCAACAGTGCCGCGCCCGCTCGGTTGCAGGCAACCCCGCGCCACGCGGAGTGGGTGAAGATCGCGTGGGAGCCGGGAGCGGCGGATTCGCTGATGGCCTGGGTCGTGTACCCGAGCACGAGCAACGCGAAAACCCCCGTCGTCGTGGTGGTGCACGAAATCTTCGGTCTGTCCACCTGGGTGCGCGGCGTGGCCGATCAGGTTGCGGCTGACGGGTTCATTGCGATCGCGCCGGATCTCTTGTCGCGCGTGCGCGGCGGCCCAACGACGGTGGAGCTCACCGGTGATTCGGCGCGAAAGATCATCGCCGGGGTCGGCATGCCGGAGCGCATGAAGGGGATCACCGCCGTTGCCAACTATGGAATGTCGCTCGCGTCCGCGGCGCCACGATACGGCGTGATCGGCTACTGCTGGGGCGGGTCGACGACATGGGGTGCCGCGGTGTACAACGGCAAAGGGTTTTCCGGCGGCGTCGCGTTCTATGGCTCGCCATTCATGACCGGCCCGCTGCCAACGGCGGATTCCCTCGCAAAGATCGTCAAGCCCGTCATGCTGTTGAACGGGTCGAAGGACGCGCGCATCGGAGCGGCGATGCCGGCCATCGATTCCATCATGAAGGCGCACGGCAAGAGCTACGTGGGGATCAATTACGAGGGCGCGGTCCACGGCTTTCTCCGTGCGCAGGATGATCCGAAGGCGACGCGAGATCCAATGGAAGAGGCCGCAAATCTTGCCGCTACGAAGGATGGGTGGCCGCGCACGATCGCTTTCCTGAAGAAGACTCTGGGCGCATGAGCTCGGAAGGCGCGTCGTGTGCAACGAATCGGACTCTGGGGACGTAGCCCAGAATCGGCTCGAAAGTCCCAGTTGCCGAGATTGAATTCCGGTCGCATCATGTGTGTCCGAGCGATTGTTCGCTCCTCGCACAAAATCGCAGTCAGGCCTCGCCCGTCCACCCCGCAGCCATCCGACACATGAGCTCTTCCTCTCGGCGCACCTTCCTGAAGACTTCGGCCCTCGCCGTGGCTGGGGCCGCGCTTCCCGCACGTTCGTGGTCGCAGGTCATGGGCTCGAACGAAGACCTCCGCGTCGGCGTCATCGGGCTCAATGGGCGAGGCGCGAACCACCTGAGCAGCCTGTCCAAGATCTCCGGCGTTCGCGTCGTTGCAATCTGCGACGCCGACACCGCGGTGCTCGACAAGACGAAAGCGAGAATGACGGATAGCACCGTCAAGACCTATCAGGACATTCGTGAGATGCTCGCGTCGAGCGACATCGACGCCGTGACCGTCGCGACACCCAACCACTGGCATTCGCTCATGGGGATCTGGGCGATGCAGGCGGGCAAAGACGTCTACCTCGAGAAGCCCGTCTCGCACAACATTTGGGAAGGACGCCAACTCGTCGCCGCCGCCGTGAAGTACAACCGAGTCATTCAGGCCGGTACGCAGATCCGCTCCGGTGAAGGACTCCGCGAGGCAGTCGAGTGGGTGAAGGCCGGCAACCTCGGCAAAATCACGGCATCGCGCGGCTTCTGCTACAAGCGCCGCGACAGCATCGGCAAGTGCGGCGGCCCGCAGGTCGTTCCGTCCACGATCAATTACGATCTGTGGAGCGGACCGGCGCCGCTGGTTCCGCCCGAGCGCAACACCAAGAACGGGCCGGTGCACTATGACTGGCACTGGATCTGGCTGTATGGCAACGGCGACGTGGGCAACCAGGGCATCCACCAGATGGATGTCGCACGTTGGTTCCTGGGTGAAGGACTGCCGAATCGCACGCTCAGCATTGGCGGTCGCGTGGGTTACGTCGACGACGGCCAGACGCCGAACACGCAGATCGTCGTGCATGACTACGCGTCTGCACCGCTCATCTTCGAGGTGCGCGGACTTCCTTCCAAGGCTGGCACTGCGGCTGTCGGCGGCGATCCCGCTGCCAATCAGGGCGGGCAGGGCAGCGGCATGGACCAGTATCGCGGCGTCGACATCGGCAATGTCATCGACTGCGAGGGCGGCAGCATGATCGTGCCGAGCTACACGACGGCGCGAGCGGTGGACAAGAGCGGCAAGGTCATCAAGGAGTTCAAGGGCACGGACCGTCACATGCAGAACTTCATCGACGTTGTGCGCAGCCGGAAGACGAGCGATCTGTACGGCCCCGTCGAAGAGGCGCATCTCTCGAGCGCACTTTGCCACCTCGGCAACATCTCGCACCACATGGGCAAGAACGCACCGGAAGGAAAGCTGCGTGAGACCGTCAGAGGCAACGCAGTGCTTGCCGAAGCGAATGGCCGGATGCTCGAGCACCTGAAGGCGAACAACGTGAACGCCAACAAGACGCCGCTCACGCTCGGCGCGCCGCTGATCGTCGATCCAAAGGCCGAGCGGTTCAAGGGAGCAAATGCGGCTGAGGCGAACAAGCACCTCGGGCGCAACTATCGCGCGCCCTTCGTGGTTCCGAAGCTCACCTGATCGAACGCGAGGTGCTTCAAGGGTTTCTCGACCGACTGCCGCTGATCGGCATCCTGCGTGGAATTACGCCGGATGAGGTTCTGGCAGTCGGCGAGGGACTGATCGGCGCGGGCTTCACGATCATCGAAGTCCCGCTCAATTCACCGGAGCCCATCGAGAGCATTCGCCGCCTGCACGAATCGTTTGGCGGCAAGGTGCTGATCGGTGCCGGGACTGTGACGACGCCGGCGCAGGTGCGCGAGGTGGCTGACGCGGGCGGCCAGTTGATCGTGATGCCGCACGGCGACGGCGAGGTGATCCGCGCGGCGAAGTCAGCCGGCTTGGCATGCATCCCCGGCATTGCGACGCCCACGGAAGGGTTCGCGGCCTTGGCAAACGGTGCAGATGCGCTCAAGCTGTTTCCCGCTGAGATGCTTACTCCAAAGGTGTTGAGTGCGATGCGGAGCGTGTTCCCCGAGGGAACGCGCCTCTTCCCTGTCGGGGGCATCACCCCGGGGGTGATGAGCGAGTACGTGGTCGCGGGTGCTTCGGGGTTTGGTCTGGGGTCGGCGCTGTACAAGCGCGGCGACGGGGCGGAGAAGGCGACCCGGAATGCGAAGGCGTTCGTGGCGGCGTGGTCAAGTATTACGGCGCATCGGGAGTTTGTGCGGCGCTGACGCGCCGCGCGTGCGGTGTGCGGCCCCGTCCGCCTCACGACCACCCCTCACGCCATCGCGTTACGAGCCGCCGTACTCCGCACACCGCACGCTCCTCTCGTTTCCCATCGTTACTCGTTGCTCGCCAATCACATGAAAATCACCAAGCTCACCACCTACATCGTTCCGCCACGCTGGTGCTTCCTCAAGATCGACACCGACGAAGGCATCGTCGGATGGGGAGAGCCAGTACTCGAGGGGCGCGCGCACACCGTCGCCACGGCAGTCGACGAGCTCAGTGACTATTTGATCGGCAAGGATCCGTTTCTCATCGAGGATCATTGGACCGTGATGTACCGCGCCGGGTTCTATCGCGGCGGCGGTATTCACATGAGCGCGATCGCCGGCATCGATCAGGCGCTCTGGGACATCAAGGGAAAGGCGTTCGGCGTCCCGGTACATCAACTGCTCGGGGGACAGCTGCGCGATCGCATTCGTGTGTACTCGTGGATCGGCGGCGACCGGCCCGCGGCAACTGCCGCGCTCGCAAAAGA
>JANMAY010000513.1:0-8378 GCA_031360095.1 Gemmatimonadaceae bacterium | reverse complement strand
ATCGAACGCTGCACCGGCGCGATGTGCCAACGAGTCGGCATCGGTTCCGCGGTTCCAGAGCGTCGCAATCCCGCGCGCGTCGCGGGTGAGCTCATCCGTCTTTTCCACCACGAGCCGATCGCGCAGCCGACCGCCGGCGATCAGGACGACGGCGGCGATGAGCGTCGTAACGACGACGAGCGAGCCGGCAAGGAGCCGCCTCGCGAGTGTCACGCCAGCCGGTTCTGCGGCGCCCGAACGCGGTAGCCGAATCCGCGCACGGTTTCAATGAGATCTCCCGCCACGCCGAGCTTCGCACGCAGGCGCTGCACGTGCATGTCGACCGTGCGCGTCTGGATGTCGGGCGCCGCCTCCCACACCGTCTGGAGAAGATGCGCGCGCCCCTGCACGCGGCCGCGCCGTTCCGCGAGTGTCAGCAGCAGCTTGAACTCCGTTGCCGTGAGCTCAATGGGATTGCCCTCGACGTGCACCAGATGCGCCGCACAATCAATCTCCAACGGACCGATCTGCAGCTTTGCGGTGCCGGGGGCCGGGCTCGCGCCAACACGCCGCAGAATCGCCCCGACGCGCAGCACGAGCTCCTGCGGACTGAACGGCTTCGTCAGATAGTCGTCGGCGCCGAGCGACAGACCGTGAATGCGATCCTGCTCCTCGCGGCGTGCGGTGAGCATCAGCACGGCGACGTCCTTCGTTGCGTCGCTCGCGCGCAACTGCTCCAGCACTTCGTATCCCGACATGCCCGGCAGCATGAGATCCAGCACGATCAGCGCGGGTCGCTCGCTTCGCGCCGCTTCGAGTGCCTCGTTCCCCGAGCTCGCGGTGGAGACGCGATAGCCGCGCTTCGCGAGGTGATAGGCGACGAGCGCCACGATGTCGGCCTCGTCGTCCACGACGAGGACGCGTTCGCCCGTCGTCGGCGGGACGCTCGTCACGCGACCACCGGTGTGATGCGCCGCGCGATCTTCGCGACGATCATCTCGATGGCCACCGGATTGTGTCCTCCGCGCGGCACGATCACGTCGGCGTAGCGCTTGCTCGGCTCGACGAACTCCAGGTGCATGGGTTGGACGGTCGACAGGTACTGCTCGAGAATCTCGGGGAGCGGACGGCCACGCTTCGCCATGTCGCGGCGAATCCGCCGAATGAGCCGGACGTCGGCGTCGGCGTCCACGAAGACCTTCACGTCGCAGAGGTCCCGCACGCGCGCGTCGACGAAGAGGAGGATTCCATCGATCACGACAACGTCCGAGGGAGGGATGCGCAGCGTCTGATCCGACCGCGCGTGCGTGACGAAGTCGTAGACAGGTTTGTCGATGGCGTCGCCGCTGGCGAGACGCGTGAGCTGCTCGACGAGAAGATCCCAATCGAAGGCATTGGGATGATCCCAATTGACCTTGCGCCGTTCGTCGAGCGGGAGGTGCGAATGATCGGAGTAATACGCGTCCATGTCGAGGAAAGCGACGGAAGCGTCGCCGAGTGCCGCTGCCACGTTGCGCGCAACGGTGCTCTTGCCCGAGCCCGATCCGCCTGCGACGCCAATGACGAGCGGTTTCATCAGACTGAGTCTCCGCGCAGCGGCGTCTCGAGATCGAAAGGTGGCGAGGACAGCGGTGAACGCGCAGGGGCGGCGTGTCACGGTCCTGTAATTTGCGCGCGGCCAGCCTCGGAGGCGCGGCGTGCTCTACTCAAGTGTGCCGGCACGCAGCGACAACGTCAACCGCGCGTGCGTCCTCCCCGTGCCAGTGGCCGTCCGCTAGTTTCTTCCCATGCGGATGCGCGCTTTCCTCGCCACACCGGCCCTCGTGCTCCTCGCCGGCTGTGTTTCTCGGGCTACGACGACCGGTCGCGCCGAGGTTTTCGACCTCGTCGTTGCCGGCACGACCGACGTGCATGGACGTTTGCGCGGCTGGAACTACGAGACGAACCGTCCCGATTCGACTCGTGGGCTGAGCCGTGCCGCGACGATCGTGGATTCGCTGCGCCGCGTGGCGCCGGGACGCGTCGTTTTGCTGGATGCTGGGGACCTTCTGCAGGGCAACTCGCTGACCTACGTCGCCGCGCGCGGGTCACTGCCGTCTGCCGTGCATCCCGTCATGGCGGCGATGAATGCGATGCGGTATGACGCGGCGGCGGTGGGCAATCACGAGTTCAACTACGGCGTACCTTTTGAAGAGCGCACGCTCAAACAGGCGACGTTTCCGTTCCTCGCCACGAACGCGTACCGCGCGCCGGGGGAGCTCCGGGACGTCCACGCGTTCTCGAGCTGGACGATGATCGAGCGGGGCAGCGTGCGCATCGGGATCGTGGGTGCCACGACCCCCGGCTCGATGGTGTGGGACCGCGACAATCTTGCCGGCAAGATCGAGATCCGCGACATCGTGCCGGACGTTCGCGCTGCCGTCGAAGACGTCCGGTCGGCGGGCGCCGATGTGGTGCTGGTCACGATGCACTCGGGACTCTCTGGCGCATCGAGCTACGATACGGTCGCCACGGGGATGGCCAGCGAAAACGTCGCGGCGCGCGTGGCGCGCGAGATCGGGGGAATCGATCTCATTCTCTACGGCCATTCGCATCAGGAGGTCGGCGACACCGTCATCAACGGCGCGCTCTTGATGCAGCCGAAGAACTGGGCGACGAGCGTCGCGGTCGCACATCTCGCGCTCACGCGCTCCGGCGGTCGCTGGCGCGTTGGCGCAAAGGAGTCGCGCGTCGTCCAATCGGCCGGACACGCCGAAAGCCGCGCCGTGCTCGCGGCAACGGACTCCGCGCATGCGGTGACGGTCCGGTGGGTCACGACACCCATCGGGCGGACTCCGGTCGCATGGCGCGCCGACTCCGCCCGCGTGACGGACACGCCGCTCATGGATTTCATCCTGAGCGTGCAGCGGCGGGCAACTGGGGCCGACCTGGCGTCGACGGCGGCGTTTTCGCTCGACGCATCGCTCGATCCTGGGGACGTGACCGCTGCGCGGCTCCAGGCGCTCTATCCGTACGACAACACGCTGCGCGCGGTGCGCATCTCCGGAAAGCAGCTCCGTGACTATCTCGAGCAGAGCGCGCGCTACTATCGCACCGCGGCCGATGGGACGGCGAGCGTGGATCCGGATATCCCGGGATTCAACTTCGACGTCGTGTCCGGTGCGGAATACACGCTCGATGTCTCTCGTCCCGTCGGCCAGCGTGTCACGCGACTCGACGTACGCGGCAAGCGCGTCGCCGTCACCGACAGCTTCACGATGGCGTTGAACAATTATCGGCAGACCGGCGGCGGCGGATTTTCCATGCTGCGCGGCGCGCCGGTGGTGTACGACAAGCAGGAGGAGATCCGCCAGTTGCTGCTGGACGAGGTGCGGCGCAAAGGCACCATCACGCCGGACGAGTACTTCGAGCGCAATTGGCGGCTCGAGCCTGCTTCCGCCGTCGCGGCACTGTACGGGCAGATGCGGCGTCAGAACCGCGACGAAGGGCGCGGCACCAGCGCGCCGGCGCGCCCGGCAAATGTGCCCGCTCGGCCGCGGCCGGCCACCCGGCTCCGCATCATCGGCACGAATGACTTTCACGGTGCGCTCGAGCCGCGTCCGGACAACAACGGGATGCGGCGCGGCGGCGCGGCCTACCTTGCGACAGCGATTCGTCGGGCCGCTGCCGCGTGCGTTGCACCGGCATGCGAGTGGGTATTGCTCGACGGCGGCGACGAGTTTCAGGGAACGCCGGCATCCAATCTCGCCTTTGGCCGACCGGTCGTGGCGGTCTTCAACTCGCTCGGCCTCTCGGCCGGCGCGCTCGGCAATCACGAGTTCGACTGGGGTCAGGACACGCTGCGCGCCCGCATGCGCGACGCGCGCTACGCGATCCTCGGGGCGAACGTCCGGTACGCCGACGGGCACGACGTACCATGGATTCGCGACGACACGCTCATCGTCCGCGGGGCGCTGCGCATCGGCGTCATCGGCGTTTCCACGGTGCTCACGCCATCGACCACGCGTGCGTCGAACGTGGCGAACCTCCGCTTCCTGGAGCCGGCGCCGATCGTGGATAGTCTGGCCAAGCGCCTGCGCGCGCGGGGCGCGGACTACGTCGTCGTGATCGCGCACGCGGGCGCGTTTTGCGATCGCAATGGCGCCACCGCGTGCAGCGGCGAGATCATCGACCTCGCGCGCGCGCTCAAGGAACCCGTCGATGCGATCGTGAGCGGACATTCGCACTCGCTCGTCGACGCGACGGTGAACGGAATTCCCGTCGTGCAGGCGCGGTCGAGTGGGACGGCGTTGGGCGTCGTCGATCTCGGTCCATCGGGACAGTCACACCACGTGCTGGATGTGATTCCCGACTCGCTCGCACCGGATCCGGCGGTCGCGGCGATCGTCAACGAGGCCACCGCACGCGTCGCCGGACTCGTGAATCGGCCAATCGCGACGATTGCAACCAATCTGCTGCGCGAGGAAAATCAATATGCCCTTGGCAACCTCATTGCCGACGCGATGCGCGCGGCGGGGAAGGGCGATGTGGCCGTGATGAACACCGGAGGCATTCGCGCCAATCTCCGCGCCGGCCCGGCATCGTACGGCGCGCTGTTCGAGGTGCAGCCGTTCTCGAACGCGCTGTATCGCCTGACCGTGAGCGGACGCGCAATGAGGGAGTATCTGGAGAAGCTGGTCGCGCGCAGGATTAACGTGCACTTGAGTGGCGTCGTCGTGCGCTATGACTCGACGCGCGCCGCGCCGCGCATCACGAGCGCTCGTCTCACCAATGGTCGTGAACTGAAGGACGACGCGACGTATGTCATCGTCCTCAACGATTTTCTCGCGACTGGTGGCGACGGGCTCGGTATCGCGAGCGTGGCGCAGCGCACGGAGATACTTCCAATGACCGATCTCGATGCGTTTGCCGAGTATCTTCGCGCACAGCCGCAGCCGGTGCGCGCATCGGGTGCACCGCGCGTGATCGTCGAGTCGAGCCAGCGATGAGCGAAACCGTTCGCGTATTCGTGAATGGCCGAGGGCTCGACGCGCCTGCCGGCGGAACCGCGCTCGACGCCATTGCCGTGCATTCTGACGCTGATGCGGCGCTCGTCGCGCGTGGGGAGCTGCTCGTGACGGACAGTCGCGGACTTCCCGTTCCCGCCGACACGGCGCTCTTCAACGGTGCGCTATTCCGCCTGGTCGCCAACCGAACGCGCGATGCGGGCGATCCCGCGATGCAATTCGACCAATGAGCGTGTCCGTCAATCGAGAGCTGCTGCGGCGCTTGCCGAAAGCTGAGCTGCACTGTCATCTCGACGGCTCGGTGCGCCCCGCCACGATGCTGGAGCTGGCCCAGGAATACGGCAAGCCGATGCCGGCAAGCGATGCGGAATCGCTGCGCGACGCCATGACGGTGGACGATGCGCACAATCTCGAAGATTATCTCGAGCGCTTTGCGACGACGTTGTCCGTCATGCAGACGGAATCGGCGCTGGAGCGTATCTCGTACGAGCTCGCCGAGGATTCCGCGCACGACGGCGTGCGCTATATCGAGGTGCGGTACGCGCCCGTGCTGAACGTGCGTGAAGGCCTGTCGCTCGAACAGGCGGTGGAGGCACCGCTCCGAGGACTCGCGCGCGCGGAGAAGCAACACGGGATCGTCGGCCGCGTGATCGTGACTGCCATCCGGAACATGGCACCGAGCGTGTCCCAGGAACTTGCCGAGCTGGCGGTGGCGTATCGTGGCAAGGGGGTCGTCGGGTTCGACCTCGCAGGAGGCGAGTTCGGCAATCCTGCGAAAGCGCATGTGCGCGCATTCGAGTACGCGCGCGCGCACGACCTCGCGTGTACGTGCCACGCGGGTGAGGGCGACGGCGCTGGCTCTGTCCGCGAGGCGGTGCACGTGTGCGGGGCCCATCGCATCGGACACGCGACGCGCCTGATCGAGGATCGATCGCTCACCAACTACTGCAACGACCATCGCATCGCGCTCGAGATCTGTCTTACGAGCAACGTGCAGACGCGCGCAGCTGAGTCGTACGAGGCGCATCCGTTTCGCGAGTACTTCGATCGCGGGCTGAACGTGGTGCTGAATACCGACAACCGCCTCATGAGCGGAGTCACGTTGACCGACGAGTACGTTCACGCCGCGGAATCTCTCGATTTCACCTTCGACGAGCTGTCCCGCGTCGCGCTCAACGGGTTCGAGAGCTGCTTCCTCCCCTACGAGGAGCGCATGCGTCTCATCGTCGCGGCGGAGCGCGACATTGCCGCGCTGCGCAGCGCTGTGGCGTGACGCGCAGCCCCTATGGTGCGGCGTCTGCGGTCCGCGCCGCCCGGGTCGTACGATCGCGGATCGGTAAGTCCGAGCCCATCGCCGGCATCATCCTGGGCTCCGGCCTCGGCGGTCTCGTTCGGCGCATCGACAACTCCGTGGTGGTTCCCTTTGGCGAGATTCCGGGATTCCCCGTCGCGCGCGTTGTCGGCCATGCAGGCGCGCTCGTCGCCGGTGAGCTCGCCGGCCGACGGATCATCGCGCTGGCGGGCCGCTTTCATATGTACGAAGGGCACGACGCGGCGCTCGCGGGGTTTCCCGTGCGCGTCCTGCAAGCGCTTGGCGCACGCACGCTGTTCGTCTCCAACGCGGCTGGGGGAATCAATCGCGCGTTTCAGCCGGGCGATCTGATGCTCATCCGCGACCATCTCAATCTCATGTTTCGCAATCCGCTCATCGGCGGCGTGGAGGCGGGCGACGAGCGCTTTCCCGACATGAGCACGCCGTATGACGACACGCTCGCCGTCATGCTGCGCATGCATGCCGCGGCGCTCGACATTCCGCTGCGTGAAGGTGTGTACGGCGCCCTCCTCGGTCCAACGTACGAAACGCCCGCCGAAGTCCGCATGCTCCAAACGCTGGGTGCCGACGCAGTGGGTATGTCGACGGTTCCCGAGGTCATCGTCGCGCGCGCGATCGGCTTGCGCGTGGCAGGCGTCAGTTGCATCACGAATCTCGCGTCGGGAATCAGCGCGCATCCTCTTTCACATACCGAAGTGCTCGACACCACGCAGCGGGTGGCCGAGCGCTTCGAGTCGCTGGTCGAGCAGTTCGTGGGCGGGCTCTAGTCGAGGCAGTTCGTTACAGTGCCGTTGCACGACTGCGGTGAGTTAGAGACGGGTCTCGGACATCCTTGAGGTTGGCTGGACCTTCCTCATGACCGAGCCCCGACGCCCATGCGACGTCTCTTTATTGCGGTTTCCTTGGCGCTCCTCGCGAGTACATCAGACGCTCGTGCGCAGACGCCCGCTTCACCACCTCCCGCGACCGGGCGCATCGTCGGTCGCATTGTGGACGCCGCAACCGGGACGGGGATTGCCGACGTCGGCATTCAGATCGTCGGTACGACACTTGGCACGCGCTCGGGCGTCGATGGACGATTCACGCTCAGCGCGGTCCCGGCGGGAACGGTCACGATTCAGGCGCGCCGAATCGGCTTTGCGTCGAAGACCGTGACCGGTCTCTTCCTCGACGCCGGCAAGACGCTCGAGCAAAATGTCGCGCTCACTGCAGCAAACGTGCAGCTTCAGGCGCAGGTCGTCACCGCGACCGCCGAGCGTGGCACCGTGAACGATGCGTTGGATGCACAGCGGTCCGCCGCCGGAGTGGTGAGCTCGGTAACGGCTGAGCAGATCGCGAAGAGTCCGGACGGTGATGCGGCGCAAGCAGTGAAGCGCGTGAGCGGTGTCACGGTGCAGGATGGCAAGTACGTCTTCGTGCGCGGCCTCGGTGAGCGCTACACCACCGCATCGCTGAACGGCGCGCGCGTGCCAAGCCCGGAACCGGAAAAACGCGTTGTTCCGCTCGACATCTTTCCCGCCGGATTGCTCCAGACCATCACCACCTCGAAAACGTTCACCCCCGATCAGCAGGGCGATTTCAGCGGTGCCCTCATCGACATCAAGACAAAAGAGTTTCCTGCGACGCGCTCCGGATCGATGCAATTCGGGAGTGGGTATGCGTACGGCGCCACGGGATCGAATGTGCTCGCTCCGATATCTGTCGGAGGCGAGTCGTTCGCCATGGTCAACCACCAACGCGATCTCCCGTCTCTCGTTCGCAACCTCGGCAATTTGCAGAACATCAATCTGAACCAGGGGGATGTAAATCTTCTGGTGGGATCGTTTCGCAATGTATGGACGCCGAAGCTCGGCAAAGGCGCGCCGCTGTTGAACGGCTCGGCGTCCTTCGGCGGAAACGATCCGCTGCTGTTCGGGCACCGCCTCGGCTATCTCGTCTCTGGATCGATCTCCTCCGGAACGGATGTGAAAGACAGACAGGTGCGCGCGATGGCTGATCGCGGCACGACGAAGGGCGAGACCGTCGAGATCGATCGCTTCACGGGACAGACGGCGAGCCAG
>JANMAY010000502.1:0-6655 GCA_031360095.1 Gemmatimonadaceae bacterium | reverse complement strand
GCCATCGTCCCCAGGTCGGCGACGAGCAGCGCCCCGCTCACGCGTGGATCATCTTCCCCAACGAATCCAATGTCGCTTCAGCGATGGCTTCGGACAGCGTTGGATGAGCGTGGATCGCGAGGTCGACCTCTTCCACCGTGTACTTGTTTGTGCGCGCGACGACGAGCTCGTGGATCAACTCCGTCGCATGAGCCCCGACGATGTGCGCGCCGAGTATCTCGCCGTACTTCGCGCCGCGAATGATCTTCACGAATCCGTCGGTCTCGCCCGACGTACGCGCACGACCGTTCGCGGAGAAGGGAAACTTGCCGACTTTGTAGTCGAGCTTCTGGTCCTTGCACTGCTGTTCGGTGAGTCCGACGGACGCCACTTCAGGGTG
The DNA here is from genome assembly GCA_031360095.1 of Gemmatimonadaceae bacterium. Taxonomy (GTDB): domain Bacteria; phylum Gemmatimonadota; class Gemmatimonadetes; order Gemmatimonadales; family Gemmatimonadaceae; genus AG11. The sequence goes on along the minus strand of JANMAY010000502.1, from coordinate 6,276 downwards.
GCAGTACGTGGCACCGGGAATGTTCGTGTAGTCGAACAGATGCGGATGCTCGCCGGCGATGACCTCAGCCGCGATGATGCCTTCACGCTCGCCCTTGTGTGCGAGCATCGGTGGGCCCGCCACGTCGCCGATGGCGTAGAGCCCCTTCACGCTGGTCTCCATCTTTTCATTGATCTTGATAAAGCCACGCTCGGTGAGCTGCACACTCTGTTCCTTGAGACCGATGTCCTCGATGTTCGGAGCGCGCCCTGCGGCAACGAGCACAATGTCGGACGTGAGCTCTCGTTTCTCGCCCCCCGCCTCGACCGTCATCGACACCGAATCTTTACCCACCTTCACGTTGGAAATCTTCGCCCCCGTCAGCACGTCGATCTTTCGCTTCTTGAAGGCACGCTCGACTTCCTTCGAGCAGTCGAAATCTTCGACCGGAAGAATGTTCGGCATGACTTCCACGATCGTCACCTGCGAGCCGAACGCCGAGAACACGTCCGCGAACTCGCAGCCGACCGCGCCGGCGCCGACGATGATGATCGACTTCGGCGCCTGCTCGAGGATCAGTGCCTCGTCGGAGGAGATCACCGTCTTCTTGTTCAGCTCGAGCCCGATTTGCGCGAGCCCCTTGACGCGTGAGCCCGTAGAGATGACGACGGCCTTCTTCGCATCGTGTTTTTCTTCCTTCCCGTCGGCTGTCTTTACCGTGACACTGTTCTTTCCGGCGAGCTTCGCGGTCCCCTTGATCCACGTGACTTTATTCTTCTTGAACAGAAATTCCACGCCCTTGGAGTTCTGCGTGCTCACACCGCGCGATCGCTTCATCGCGACACCAAAGTCGAGCTTCGCTTCACCGACCGTGACGCCGAAGTCCTTCGCCTTTTTTACCTTCTCCGCCATGGATGCTGCTTCGAGGAGCGCTTTCGCGGGAATGCATCCCCAAAGCACACACGTGCCACCCAGCCCTTCGCGTTCGACGACCGCGGTGCTGAGTCCGAGTTGGGCGCAGCGAATCGCGCCGACATAGCCGGCGGGACCGCCGCCAACGAAAATCACATCGAACGAAGCCATGGCTTGCTGTAGATAGAGTTGGAAGAGATGAAGTGCAGATCCCTCGACCGCGCTCGGGATGTCACGATCAGTACACGAGCATGAGAGGGTTTTCGACCAGTCGGCGCAACGCCTGCAGGAACTTTGCGCCGACGGCGCCGTCGACGATGCGGTGGTCGCAGCTCATTGTGACGCGGACGCGTTGGCGAATGACCGCCTCACCCTCGATGACCACGAGTTTGTCCTCGCTCGTACCGATCGCGAGAATCCCCGCTTCTGGCGGATTGATGATCGCGGTGAACTGGTCGATGCCGAACATCCCGAGGTTGCTGACGGAAAATGTCGAACCAGTGAACTCTTCAGGCTTGAGCTTTCGTTCGCGCGCGCGCTTCGCGAGCTCCTTGGCCTCGCGCGAGATTTCGCTCATACGCTTCCGATCGGCGTCCCAGATCACGGGGACGATCAGTCCATCGTCGGTGGCGACCGCCATGCCGAGGTGGACGCGATTGAAATACCGAATGTGATCGCCCAGCCAGTGCGCGTTCACTTCCGGGTGCTGTGACAGCGCGACCGCGATCGCCTTGAGCAACACATCGTTGACCGAGACCTTGAACTCGTCGCCCAGCTCCAGCATCGCCTTCCGCATTTCCATCACGCGGGTGAGGTCGAGCTCTGCGGTGAGATAGAATGTGGGAATGGGCCCGATCGATTCACCAAGCCGCTTCGCGATGACCTTGCGGATGTTGGTGAGCGGTACGTCGGTGAAGTCGGCGGTCGCCGCGCCGCCAGTGGCGGCTCTCGGTGCGCTTGCTGCGCCCGCCGGTGCCATCGCCACTGGCGACGCGCCAGTGCCAGCCGCCTCGATATCGCGCTTGATGATGCGACCGTTGGGCCCCGAACCCTGCACCGCATTGAGGTCCAAGCCACGTTCACTCGCCAACCGGCGCGCGAGTGGAGACGATCGAGTTGTTCCGCCCGACGGCGCTGGTGCCGTGGTCTGTGGCGCAGGCGTAGATGCGACCGGCGCCGGTGGAGTTGCGGCCTTCTGCTGCGGCGCGCTGGCTTCTCCCTGCGGTTGCGCCGGAGGAGGGGACTGAGGTGTTGCGTCGGTGGCTGGCTGCGCAGCGGCACTCACATTCTCCGGAGCCGGTGCGGCAGCAGCCGGTGCAGGAGCCGCCGCGCCAGAAACGAGTGCGTCGATGTTTTCATCCGCGGCCGCGATGACTCCGACGAGCGTTCCAACGGCGACGGATTCGCCCTCGTTGACCAGCCGCTTGCGCAGCAGTCCGTCGCCGCGCGCCACGAGCTCCATGATCGCCTTGTCGGTCTCCACTTCACCGATCGGCTCTCCGCTCTTGACCGCGTCGCCCTCGTTCTTCAGCCACTTGACCAGCTTCCCCTCTTCCATCGTGGGGGAAAGCGCTTCCATGAAGACTTTTGTTGCCATATGTGAGAGACTCGTCAGTCGAGATACATGACTTTGCGAACGGCGGCAATCGTTTTGGGAAGGTCCGGTTTCGCGGCCTTCTCGAGACTCTTGGTATATGGCATGGGCACGTCGGCCTGGTGCACGCGAATGACCGGAGCGTCGAGGTTGTCGAAGCAGTCTCGCTGGATGTAGTCGACCACTTGGGCGCCGACACCGCACACCTCCCAACCCTCCTCGAGCACGACCGCACGATTCGTCTTGTTGACTGACGCAGCGATTGCCTCGACGTCCATGGGGCGAATGGTCCGCAAGTCGACCACGTCGATGCGAATGCCCTCCTTCGCCAGCTGATCGGCGGCCTGCATCGCGACGAGAACCATTTTGCCATGCGTGATGATGGAGCAGTGATCGCCTTCGCGCTTCAGGTCGGCTTTGCCAATGGGAATGACGTACTCCTCGTCGGGCACTTCGCCCTTGGTGTTGTACAGCATCTCGCCCTCGAGGAAGCACACCGGGTTGTCGTCGCGGATGGCGCTCTTGAGCAACCCTTTCGCGTCGTATGGCGTGCCGGGGGCAATGACCTTGAGGCCTGGGATGTGGGCGAGCCAGGACTCCCAGGCCTGCGAGTGCTGCGCGGATAGCTGCAGCGCGGCACCATTCGGCCCGCGAAACACGATGGGAATCTTGAACTGACCGCCCGACATGTACAGCATCTTTGCCGCTGCGTTCACGACCTGATCCAACGCGAGGAGTGCGAAGTTCCACGTCATGAACTCGATCACCGGGCGGAGCCCAACCATTGCCGCGCCCACGCCAACACCGGCAAACCCCAATTCCGTAATGGGCGTGTCGACAACGCGCATCTCGCCGAACTCCTGCAGGAACCCTTTGGACACCTTATAGGCGCCCTGGTAGACGGCGACTTCTTCACCCATGAGGAAGACGCGATCGTCGCGCTGCATCTCTTCGCGGATCGCGGCGCCGAGGGCGTCTCTGTACGTGATTACGGGCATCTATACCTGTGAACCGTGAACCGTGAACCGTGAACCGTGAATCGTGAACGGCGAATCCGCCGTAGAGACATCCCGAGGTACTCTAGAGTCCTACCGTCCTACGTCGTCGTATCCACGTACACGTCCTCGTACAACGCCTCGAGCGGGAGCTCGGGCGATGCATCCGCGAAGTCCCAGGAGTCCTGCACCACTGCCTTGATCTCCGTATCCATCTGCTGCAGTTGCTCGCTGCTCAACGTTCCGTTCTGTTCCATGCGCGTTCGGAGCAGCGTGATGGGATCGCGTTTCATGTACTCCTCGAGCTCGGCCTTTGTGCGGTAGGTTCCACTCACCGCGTCGGACATGGAATGCCCCATGAACCGATAGGTCCGGATCTCCAGCAGGGTGGGATGCTGTTCCTTCCGCGCGCGCTGCACCGCTTCGCCCACCGCTTCGCGAACGGCGAAGACGTCCTGCCCGTCGCACTGCTGGCGCGCCATGTTGTACGCGGCGCCGCGCTCGAAGATGTCGTGAATGGCCGACGCACGTTCGAGCGCGGTGCCCATGCCATACCGATTGTTCTCGATGATGAACACACAGGGCAGCTTCCACAGTCCGGCCATGTTGAGCGCTTCGTGAAACGCACCGGTGTTCACGACGGATTCGCCCATGAAGCACACGATGACCTGATCGCCGCCGCGATACTTGATCGCGAAGCCAACGCCGGCAGCAAGCGGCACATGTCCGCCGACGATTCCGTGTCCGCCGAGAAAGTTCGCGTTGGCGTCGAACATGTGCATGGAGCCGCCCTTGCCGCGTGCACATCCGTCCTGGCGTCCGAAGAGCTCGGCCATGACGCTGCGAGGTGACATGCCACGCGCGAGTGCCTGCCCGTGATCGCGGTACGTGGTGATCACGTAGTCATCGGGGCGAAGCATGCTGAGCGTGCCGGTGCTGACTGCCTCCTGTCCGATGTACAGGTGACAAAAACCACCAATTTTGCCGAGCGCATACGCTTCGGCGCATCGCTCCTCGAATCGGCGTTGCAACAGCATGGAGCGCAACAGCTCGAAATCGCGCGCCACATCGCCGGATTTTGTTTCAGCGTCGAGTTTTTTCTTGGCAGCCATAAAAAATCGTGAACGGTGAACCGTGAACCGTGAACTGTTCACGAGTTTCTTCCCTATACGCCTGCTGCCTGCACCTGCTCCCATGCGTGATAGCTCGACCGCACCAGAGGTCCGCTCTCGACGTGGCGGAACCCGAGCTCCATTCCGATCTGGTAAAACCGGCGGAAGTCGTCGGGGGTGACGTAACGGTCGAGTGCGATGTGACCGTCGGATGGGCGGAGATACTGGCCCACCGTCAAGATGTCGACATCGACCGTGCGCAAGTCGCGCATGACCGCGACGACTTCTTCGTTCGTCTCGCCCATGCCGAGGATGATGCCGGTCTTCGTGAGTATGTGTGGCGCGATGCGTTTGGCGGTGGTGAAGATATTCATCACTCGTTCGTAACGCCCGCCGGGCCGACACCGCTTGTAGAGCCGCGGTACGGTTTCGGTGTTGTGATTGTAGATGTCGGGTTCCGCCTCCAGCACTTCGCGGATGGAGGCCTCCCTCCCCTGAAAGTCCGGCACGAGCACTTCGACCGACGTGGAGGGACTGCGCAGCTTGATTTGACGAATGCTCTCGGCAAATGCCCACGAACCGAAATCCGGCAGGTCATCGCGATCGACCGATGTCAACACAACGTGCTGCAGCTTCATCACCGTCGCTGCTTCCGCGACGCGCTCGGGCTCGGAGGGATCGAACTTCGGTGGGCGTCCGTGCGCGACGGCGCAGTAGGCGCAATTGCGCGTGCACACGTCGCCAAGGATCATGAATGTGGCGGTCCCGTGCTCCCAGCATTCTCCAACATTGGGACAGTGTGCTTCCTCACACACGGTATGAAGATCGAGATCGCGCATCAGCTGCTTGAGGCGCAGATAGTTCGGGCCACCGGGCGCCTTCACTTTCAGCCACGACGGCTTTCTCTCCGGAAGTGCCGGAGTCTGGTGGCGGCCCATGATCTGATAAAGCGCTTCCATGGCTCGGAGCGGTCCTCGATGCGGAGAGATGCGTAGGATAGCGGGGCCGCACTGCTACGGTAAGTGAGTGTAACCGTCATGACGTCGATGACTGGTTAGTTATTTCGGCGAAGCGGCGGACGCTGAACATGGACAAGCTGGGCGGCTCAGGTTTCCCGGCAATCCCGTCCATGAGCTGCCCCGCGGCCCACGGGGCGAAGAGGATTCCATTCCTGGACAGGCCGCACGCGTATGCAAGGGAGGGGTGCCGGGGGTCCGCGCCAAGGATCGGCAGTCCATCTGGCGTCACCGGCCGGAGGCCGGCCCAGTGATCGATGACCTGAGCATTGGAAAGCGCCGCAAAGGTTCGAATTGCGGCAGCACGGAGTGCCGAGCGGCCGTCGGCTGTCGTTTGATTGAGGTAGCCCGTTTCTTCGCTCGTTGCACCGACGATGAGGCCACCGCCCCGAGGGACGAAGTATCCTCCCCCACAGCAGATCACCCGGCTGGCGGGCTGTTGGCTCAAGCGCAGTAACTGGCCGCGGACCGGGCGAATCGGAAGGGACCGTGGAAGTCCCAGGATGCCATTGGCCCAAGCGCCGACGGCCAGCACCAGGACGCCGCACTCGAAGCGATCACCCGCGGCGGTTACGGCAGAAGCACCGTCCGCCCGTAGCCACACCGCGGTCACTAGGTCGTGGTGACGCTCGATTCTCGGGGATTCGTCGACGGCGCGATCGAGCGCG
>JANMAY010000500.1:0-7325 GCA_031360095.1 Gemmatimonadaceae bacterium | reverse complement strand
TTTCATTGTCCATCACGGGGCAGATGCAGGTGCGCGGCCAGGTGACGCCGGCCGGCGTGTGGACTCCTGACGAATGCATGCCGGCGCGCGACTACATCGCTGAGCTGCGCAAGCGAGGGATGGACGTACGAGAAAGCGACTGACGTGAACCGTGAACGGTGAACCGTAGCTGACGGTTCACCGTTCACCGTTCACGGTTCACAATCACCGTACGAAGTTGGCCAGTGTCGCGCCCATCGCGTCCATCGTCGCCTTCGCGTTCCCCTTGTCATTCCCGTTGTAGATGAATGAGAAGGCGATGATCTCTCCATCCTTCGCCGTCACGTAGCCACCGAGCCCGGCCACGGTGTTCGTCGTGCCCGTCTTCGCGTGAAGGTTGCCCTCCGCGGGGGTGCCGCGCATGCGCCGGCGCAAGAGCTCCGACTCGCCCGCGACCGGAAGCGATCCGTGAAACGCCGCCGACCACGGGCCCTTGTGCGCGTAGCTGAGCAACTGGATCATCGTCCGCGGCGTCACGTAGTCCAACGTGGAGAGCCCCGATCCGTCGTACACGCGAATCGCCTGCGGATCCGCGCCCACTTTTTTGCTGAGAAACTCGCGCAGATTGGTGAGCGCGGCATCGGCCGAGCTCATACCGTCGGGCGCGATGGCGCGCGCGGCGTCACGATACAACAGCTCGGCCACGATGTTGATGCTCTCGCGATTCATTTCCGACACGATATGCGACAGCGGCGGCGAGGTGATGCTCGCGACCTTTGTCGCCGTGGCGGGGGTGCGAGCGGGTCGCACGGTCCCGTCGACAGTCACGCCGGCCGCTTCCAGCGCCGCGCGCAGTGCGCCGGCGGTGAAAAGCGCCGGGTCGTCGACGACGAGGGAATACCGCAGCGGTCCACTGTTCGCGCCGATGGAACCGTTGACCACGATGCTGCCATCGGCAATGCGACGGGCGGAAATGCGGCCGCCGCGACTGCCGGCGACGCGCACATTGCTCTGGAGCGGGATCGTCGACGTCGCCGGTTCGAGCGTGACGTTGGCCGTGCGGCCCGACGGAGCGACGACGACCCACACCAGGTTTTCATTCAGCGACAGTGCCGACACACGCGCCGCGTACGCCGCCCCCAGATAGGTCGTCTTCCAGCCTTCGGGAATGCGACGGTCGTCGAAGGCGGACGCGTCGTACACGAGATCGCCCGTCACCTTCTTGATGCCGGTGGCGGCGACGTTGCGCGCCAGCGTCGTCATCGGGAGGTTGGCGTCCTTGAAGAAACGAGCCGATTGTGCCGGATCGCCATCGGCGCGCAGATAGAGATTGCCCTGGAGCGTTCCGTCGGGCCCGACGGTGCCCTCGCGCAGCACATCGGTGGAGAACGTGTGCTCGGGGCCGAATCGGTCGAGCGCCACCGCGGCGGAGAAGAGCTTCATCGTCGACGCCGGCTGCATCATCTCGCTCGCATTCTGCGCGAACAGCGTGTCGCCGCGCGTGAGCGAGACGATCATCACGCCCCACTGACCGCTGCGCACGCGTCGCGAGAGCATATCGGAGAGATCGGATACCAGGGCCGGCATGCCGCGCGGCGACGTCCATGCCGTTGGCGGAGGTCCGGCAGGCCGACGCGGTGTCCGCGTGCGACGGCTGACTTTCCGGGTTGGGGTGGTCTTCCGCCTGGCCCGCGTTTGTGGCGCGTACGCTCGGGTTACGGCGAGGGCGAGGTGGGGCGAGGGCGCTGCCGGGCTCGACGACGGAGCCGACAGAAGGACGACAAGACCGCTGACGACGATGGCCGCGGCACGGAGGGCGCGCGGCCCGAAGGGAGAGCAGGACATTGCGAGCTGAAGTGGCAACTCGCGTTCCATGCCGGCGATCGACAGGGCGTGAGTGCGGATTGAGTGGTGAAAAAGATCAGGTGCAGGTTCCTCGACTCGCTTCGCTCGCTCGGATGACACAGCGTCATCCCCAGCGAAGTCCCGGGATCCGCACCTCTCGCTCACACCTTCAAGACGATGTTTCGCTTGTAAAGGTAGTACAGGATCGCGTACCAGAACCCCACGAACGCCAGCGCGAATGCGAGTGACGCATTGATCGGGCTGAGCCACGAGGCGAACAGGTGCTGATACAGCCAAGCCTGGAAAGGGATCCGTTTGCCGTCCTGCGTGACCTTGAAGATCGAGTAGATCAGCCGCGCCATCACGCCCGAGCCGATGAACGCGATGATCGGGTTCATGCCAAACACGACGAACGGTTTGGTCCACCCGCGCACCTTGTGGAAGTCGACGACCCACATGACGGTGGCGAGAGCGACGCACGCCATTCCGCCGGTGAACAGTGTGTAGGAGCTGGTCCACAGGCTCTTGTTGATGGGGAAGACCCAGTGCCACATGAGTCCGACCATCATTGCGAGCGCGCCGGCGGCGAACAGCCCGGCAAGGCGTTCGGTGAGCGGCCGCTTCTCCGCGATCCATCGGCCCGCAAGGTTGCCGAGCATCGCGGTGGCGATCGCGGGAACGGTTGAGAGGACGCCCTCGGGATCCCAGGTGACGCTCGACACCCAGGTGTGATTTCCCAGACCGATTCGCGACCAGTCGAGCACGAGCCGGTCGGACCACGCCGCCATCGTGCGCTGGGGGAAATCGAGGAGCAGCGCCCCGATGGTTCCCTCGCCCGGAACCGGTAGCGCCGTCATGACGAACCAATACCCGAACAACAATCCGGCAATGATGACAACCTGCTGCCGCAATGTGGTGCGCAGCGTGAGCAAACCGGCCAGCATGTAGGCGACCCCGATGCGCTGGAGCACGCCCATGATGCGCCAATGCAGCAGCCGATCGGTGATGCGCTGCAAGAAGGTGGGATCGGCGATGCCGCTGACGTCGCCCCAGGTGAAGAAGGGAAACCCGTTGACGAGGAATCCGAAGAGGAAGATCAAGAGGCCGCGCCGAATGATCTGATGACGAATGGCGCGTTCATCGTCGCCGCGCGCCCGCCGCGCGGAGAGGGAAAGGTGCGTGGTGATTCCGGCGATGAAGAGGAAGAACGGAAAGATGAGATCGGTTGGCGTCCAACCGTTCCATGCGGCATGCTCGAGGGGAGGGTAGATGTGCGACCAACTGCCGGGGTCATTCACCAGGAGCATGCCGGCGACCGTGAGTCCGCGAAAGGCATCGAGCGACACCAGGCGCTCGCGCGGCGGAGTGCTCGCCGCCGGGGCGAACGGCTCGTGCGGGCGCGGGACGGATGGGAGAGTAACGGTCATGCTCTCGACCTCGGGTGAGCGCGCGATTCGGGACGCAGGATTGCTCTGTTGCCGGTGTGTTGGACCAACTCCTAACAAGAACGACGACAGCGGCGTTTGTCGAGCCACCCCTGGCCACTTCGCGTAATGGACGTAAGATCAGACACCATGCCACAACGGGAGGATCGAATGCGCCACACGGTTGCGCGCGACGGAATCATCGCTGGCCTGCTCGGAGCGACGGCTGTCGCCATCTGGTTCCTCGGCGTCGATCTCATGTACGCCCACCCACTCGCCACTCCGGCGGCGCTGGGCAGAAGTCTCCTGCGGCTGTTCGGTCCGCCGGGCGACGACGGCACCATGACCTTCGTCGTGGCGTACACCGTGTTCCACTACATCGCGTTCGTGATTGCCGGCCTGCTCGTGTCGGTGGTGGTGCATTGGGCGCAGTCGTCGCCGACGGTGCTCGCCGGCGCAATGATGCTGTTCGTGGCGTTCGAGATCGGGTTCTACGCCCTGAGCGCCGCACTGCGGGAAGCGCCATTTCTCGGTGCGCTCGGCTGGGGTCAGGTGGCGACCGGAAACCTGGTCGCGGCGCTGGTGATGGGCACATACATGTGGCGGGTGCACCCGGAGCTCAAGGGAGAGCTCTCCTATGCATTGGGCGGTAGAGAGTAAGACTCAGCACTCGGAACTCGTGACGCATGACTCACGACTCACGACTCACGACTCACGACTGAACTCATGACACATGGCTCAGGACTCATGACTCGGCGAGTCGTGAGTCATGAGTCGGAAGTCATGAGTTTTGTCTTCAGTCTTCAGTTTTGAGTCTTCAGTTTTGAGTCTTCAGTTTGAGTCTTCAGTCTTCGGTCTTTTCCCGCTTTTCTTCTTTTTCGCCCGTTCCTCCTCCTCGCGCGCCAAAAGAGTCCGTCGAAATCCGAAGAGCATGCGTCGGACCTCGATCACTTTGAGTGTCAATTCGGACAGCGTTCGTTCGTCGATGAGCTCGAGGTCACGCGCGGAGATGAGGTGTTCGACCTCGCTGACAGAGCCGATCGCCATCGAGATGAACCGCGCGAAGTCCGGCCTGGTGTCTCGCCCCGCCCCCTCGGCGATGTTCGTCGCGATCGCCATGACGGCCCGCATGAGCTGCGACCGCAGTCCGGGCGCTGCGTCGCCCTGAAAGTCGCTGGACGCACGAGTGATCGAAATCGTCAGCGCCCGCGCTTTGTGCCAAGCCTGCACTTTCTTGAAGTCCTGCATGACGAGGCAAGGTCCTACCGCGACGCGCAGTGCATCACCAAAACACGGCGGCCACGCGCGAATCGTCGCTTTCCCTACTGCGCCACCCAGTCTACCTGTGCACTAGCGGCCGAATCTTCCCCCTCCCGCTGCTGCCACTTGAAGAACACCAGGGAGATGATCGCGAAGAGGAACAGGCCACCCGGAATCCACATGATGAGTGCGCCGATCAGCTGGTCCTGCAGTGGAGTGAGGCCCCACACCCGGGGCACGCTCGCGTAGGCGGGGTAGAGCACGTGATCCGCGTATCCGATGCAGATCGCGATGATCGACATGGGGATGGTGAGCAAGAAGAGATACAGCATCTGCAGCGGATATGAGAGCCGCGGCAGCTCCGGTAGCGGACTGAGAACCGGCCACCACATGAGCGTCGCCGCGACCATGAAGCACAGATGCTGCACGATGTGCAGCGAGTGGTACGTCATCGCGAGGTCGTACACCGGCGGCAGGTGCCACACCGCGAGGACGACGCTGAAGATGGCGAAACAGCGGGGCGCTCCGGTGAGCCAGCGTGCGGCGGGTCCAACACCGCGCCAGCGCAATGCCGGGCGGAGCATCCAGCCCGGTGTTCCCATGATCAGCAGCGGGGGCGCGGCGAGCGTGAGCAGCAGATGCTGCACCATGTGCGCGCTGAACAGGTAGTAGTCGCTCAGGTCGTGCAGCCATCCGTTGAGCGAGAAGAAAATGATGAGGAGCGCCGAGTAGAAGGAGGCGCGCTGGGCGGTGGTGGGCGTACGAGGGGCGGGTCCCTCGACTCGCTCCACTCGCTCGGAGTGACGATCGTTGTGACCCGCGCGCCAGTGATACAGCGCGCCCAGCCCGACCAGCCCAATCACCGTACTTGGATGCACGGTGAAGTCCGTGAGCGCGAGTCGCGCTGCGGGATGCAGCAGCAGCGCGACCGGAGGGTGCATCAGTGCGGCGCCCCCCCTCCGAGCGAGAGCTTGCCGAACAGGAACAAGAGACCGATGAGCGTCATCGACGCGATGATGAACGGTCCGGTGAACAGCGCGCGAAACAGCTTGTGATCGTAGCGCAGATGCATGTAGAACATCACCACCGTCGCAAACTTTACGGCCGACATGATTAGCAGCGACGGAACGAACAACCGTGATGCCACGAAGCTGGGGATGTAGTAGATCCAGACTTCGACAACGGTGATGAGCGTCAGGATGACGGCGACCTTCCAGTAGGTGGACCAGGTCGGGTGCTCCTTCTCGATCCCCATCGCCGCATGATCGACGTGCGTGACGTGATCGCCGTGCGGGTTATCGTGTGACATGGTCGGTGGCCTACTTGATCAGGTAGACGAGCGTGAAGATCGCGATCCAGACGACGTCGACGAAGTGCCAGTACAGCGCGGCAAGATCCACATTGAGCGCATCCTTCGGTCCCAGTCCCCGCCGATAGTCGATCGCGAGGAGCGTGAGCAGCCAGAGCACGCCGGCCGTCACGTGCGCGCCGTGGAATCCGGTGAGGGTGAAGAACGACGAGCCGAACAGATTCGTGCGAATGGTGAGACCTTCGTGCACGAACGACGTGAACTCGAATGCCTGGAAGCCTAAAAACGTGGTACCGAGCAGGGCGGTCATCCACAGCCACAGCTTCGAGTTGCCGAGGATGCGCTCGCCCATCGTGTGCTTGGGCTGATCCTTCGTCTCCACCGCGGCAAGTGCCAGCACCATGGCGAGTGACGACATGAGCAGCACGAACGTGGATGCCGATGTGACCGGAATGTTGAGGATCGGCTTGAGCGCGGTGCTGCAGACGGGTGGCAGACACGACTCGTGCGGATACGGACCGACGACGCTGCGTCCCTTGTAGATGAGGTACGTGGAAATCAGCGAGGCGAAGAGCATGCACTCCGAGCCGATGAAGGCCCAGATCGCGACTTTCTTGTGATCGAGGCCCGTCGACGTCGGCGGGTGTCCCTGATGTTCGACGTCGTGCGTGCTGTGAACGGTGGCGGCGTGTGCCATTTAGTGAGCGTCCTCGAGCGGAGTGAGCAGCCACGCGTAAAGCGAGGTGACCATGATCGCCGCACCGCCGATGATGGTCGCGAGCGCCAGCGGCATCTTGTTCACGTGAATGAAGAGCAGGCCGGAGAACATCATGATCATGCCGCCCGCACAGATGAGCGGCTTGATTGTTGGATTGGGCATGGGAATGCCCAGATCCTTCGCCGTCCTACCGGTGGCGAGCTCGATGTGCATGGCCGACTCGCTCGCCTGCTTGGGCTGGTTACCAAGGGGGTTGGGATGCCCGGAGCCCGCGTGCTTCGACGCGATGTCGACGTCGAGGCGCCGGTCGGCGTTCGCCGTGTGCGGCACTTCGGCGGTGAGCGCCGGCGAGCGCACGTCCCACATCGGGTAGCGCGAAGTGACCTTGGGAATGCGCGCGAAGTTGTACTCCGGCGGCGGCGACGGAATGGACCACTCGAGCGTGCCGCCACCCCACGGATCGTTCCCAGCAACCGCACCGGTCTTGAAGCTCCGGAAGAAGTTCCACACGAAGATCAGCGTGCCGATGAAGAGGACGACCGTGCCCCACGTGCTCATCTGATTGAAAAGCTCCCAGCCCTGGCCCTTGTCGTACGTATAGATACGCCGAGGCATGCCCATCAGCCCCGAGAAGTGCATGGGGAAGAAGGTGACGTTCATGCCGACGAACGACAGCCAGAAGTGCCAGTTGCCGAGCTTTTCGCTCAGCAGCCGGCCCGTCATCTTCGGGTAGTAGAAGTAGATGCCGCCGAAGATGCCCATCATCGAGCCGCCGAACAGCACGTAGTGA
>JANMAY010000486.1:0-2317 GCA_031360095.1 Gemmatimonadaceae bacterium | reverse complement strand
GCGGCAAATGCGTTGCGCTCGCGTGCGAGGGTGCCGGTCAACTTCCGCCGAGACTCGACGACGATCCGCTGCGCGACGGCGTTCGCCGTATCACCCCGCCCCACATTCCGCAGCGACTGCGCGATCGCGTTCGCGACTTCGGCGCGAATCGATGGCGAGGGGTCGTCGAGCAGCGCGTACAACCGCTGGGCGAGCGCGGGACGCTGGAGCCGCCCCGCCGCTCGAACGGCCACTCGTCGGAGGAGGGTATCTCGGCTCGTCAGTCCCTCGATGATCGGCACGATGCCGTCTCGGCCAATGCCTCGGGCGTCTTCGGCGACGAGGAGTCGTTGAAGTGCTGCGGTGTCGGTATGCGGCGCGCGTTGGGCGGAGAGGTTTGCTGCTAGTAGTGCGGCAATCGCCACCAGCCGGAGTCGCGGGATTTTCATTTCAGGCGCATTGAAACGGCCGCAGTGAAAGAAGGTGGAATAGCTACCCTATCCGCCCGATGCCGCTTCAAACGACTTCTCTTGCGTTGGGTTAGCAATATTGCTAATATAATAAGGGCTTCATCTACCCACCGGAAACCGCTGGTATGGATCGGCTCTGCGCTCGACGACATGCGCCTGATGCCCGAAGACGTGAAGGACATAATGGGTCGGCAGATTGACGATTTCCAGGCGGGCTTGTTCCCGGCGGGCGCCCGGCCATTTGGGGAGGGACTTCCGTCCGACGTTGTCAAACTCGCGGTGAACACTGACGGCGAAACTTATCGGTGTGCCTGCGTCGCAGCGTTTCGGGGCGTCATTTACGTGCTCCACGTCTTCCGGAAAAAATCGAAATCAGGAGTCAGGACGCCTAAGGAGGACAGGCATCGAATCGCGCTCCGATATAGGGCTGCAAAACAGCACTACCACGAAAACATGGCCGCATACGCGCTGATTGCGGCTCCGAAATCCGAGCGCTAACCCGATCCCCCATACATCATGAGCCCACGTCGTCAACGTGCGGCACCGGACGATACCGATAGGCAAAAGATTGGCATCGTTCAGAGCAGTGGAAATGTCTTTCAAGACCTCGCGCTCCCCGAAGCCGACGTGCGACTTGCCAAGGCAGAGCTCTCTCGAGTGATCGAAGGGATCGTGAAGGACCGCGGGTGGACACAACGCAAGGCTGCCTCAGTACTCGGTATTGCCACGTCCGACATGTCCGATTTGATCCGCGGCAAGCTCGCGCGTTTCAGTCTCGAGCGTCTCGAGCGATTCCTCGTGGCGCTTGATATGGACGTTCGCATTCAGATCGCGCCAAAGCGGAGCGGCAGCAAGCGCGCAGCGGTGTCAGTGCAGCTTCTTGCCTCGCTCTAGCGATGCTACTCGAGTCCCGCGAACACCTCGGCGAGTTGGATCTGGACCTCGAGATCGTGCGCCGGCACTTGCCAGGCCAGCGTATCGCGGACGGTTTTACTCGCG
Source organism: Gemmatimonadaceae bacterium (assembly GCA_031360095.1). Lineage (GTDB taxonomy): Bacteria > Gemmatimonadota > Gemmatimonadetes > Gemmatimonadales > Gemmatimonadaceae > AG11. Next base: position 869 of record JANMAY010000486.1, on the reverse strand, counting down.
CCAGGTAGACGCGAAACCTCCACGCTTCTATCAGCGAGATCGACGAGCCACACCTCGCGTACACCGAGCTGGAGGTAGGCGTCCCGCTTGAATTCCCGATCGTACATTCGGGATGACCGGCTGAGGATTTCGACCGCCAGCCAGTGTTCGGTGATGTCCTGCCATTGGCTGTTGAGCGCGAAGCGCAGTGGAACGACCAATACATCTGGCTCGAGCTGAGTGCGCGGCGGCACTGCTACCGCACCAGGTGCCAGCACGCGCGCGATTCCCCGCCCTTGAACCTCCAGAGCCAGCTTCATCGCGAGCACCGTGGCGACGGCCTGATGTGCGTAGCTTGGCGCAGGCGTCACAAGTAACACGCCGTCGAGCAACTCGTACCGGTGTCCGTCGCGCGGAAAGCACTCCATCTCTTCGACGGTGTAGTACGGGATCGTGGCAGCCATGGCCATACTCTATGTCCTCGACGCTTGGGCCGCTATACAAACGGCACGACGTTGCCGCGAATCCAATCGGCGAGCTCACTCTCCGAGCACGCTCCGCTCGCCAGGTCGACCATCAGCTGCACGACCGCAGGCTCCGGCGCATTGATCTCGAGTCCATTCAGGCCGAGAAAGGTGTACATCACCGCGAACGGGATGCGCTTGTTGCCATCGTTATAACCATGATTCTTGGCGAGTGCGTAGCCGTAAGCCGCACCGAGAAGAGCGAGATCGGCAGATGGATCGTACGCCCATTTGTCGCGCGCTCGATTCAGCGCGGACTCGAGCGCGGTCTCGTCGCGAACGCCGGGAAGTCCGCCGTGTTGCGTCAGCAGCTCGTGATGCATCGCTTCCACAGCAAGACGGACGACCCAAGTCGGCTCTTCCATT
>JANMAY010000463.1:0-1635 GCA_031360095.1 Gemmatimonadaceae bacterium | reverse complement strand
CCGCTCGCGAATGGCGGTGCGCCGGCCGGAGAGTTCGGTGAAGCGCAGCTCGGCGTGATGCAGCTCGTCGCTGACCGCGCTGGCGCGCTTGTGCGAGTCGCTCAGCGCGTGCTCGGCGGTGGTGTTGGTCTCATCGGCAAGGCGAACGGCACCTTCGGCGTCGAAGAGACTGCGCTCGCCATCTGTCAGCGTTGCCTCGCGTGTCTCCAGGTCGAGCGTCCACGCCGCCATCTGCTCCGCGAGCGCGCCGTCGGATTGCGCGAGCTCGCTCAACTCCTCACGCAGTTGCGCGAGTCGCTGCGACGCCGTCGCCACCTCCTGCGTGAGCCGGCGCTCGCGATCCACTGCCATCTGCACGCGCGCTCGCGCCTCGGCTTGTTCCACCTGCCATTTCGCGCGCAGATCGCGAGCCTCGTCCTGCCCACGCTCGGCGTCGCTCGCGCGCTGACGTGCGTCTGCGATCGCCTGTTCGTGCGACTGCATGTGCTCGGCGAACGACGCCGCATCCCGGTCGAGCGCCATCATGCGCTCCGTCAGCTCCGCGGCACGCGCGGCCAGTCGCTCCGCCAGCGATGCCGCTTCCTGCGACTCCTTCGTCGCGCGGACCACGCGACGCCCGAGCTCCGCGTGCCGCTCCGCCGCAACGCGCGCGCCCTGTTGTGCGAGCGCTGCCGCTTCGGCGGCCTCCAGTACGCGACGCTCGCTCGCGGCCAGCGCGTCGCGCATGGCGTCGGACGTCACCGACGCCTCGTGCCGCAGCTGTTCCAGCCGTTCCAGATCGCTGCGCAGCTCCGTGAGTTCGGCGCGGCGTCGTAGCGGGCCCGGGCCCGCCGTGCTGCCGGGCAACCACACGGCACCGCGCGTGTCGACGAATGCCAGTCCGTCCTGCACGGCGCGCACGTGTCCCAGCAGACTTCGCACCCATGCCGACGCCGGGGCCGCCGCGTTCACGAGATGCGACAGCGCATCGGGAAGGGGCTCGCCGGCAACATCCTCGGGTGCCGCATCCAGCGGCAAGAGGAGCAGGGGACCCGGGTTCGCCACCTTGTGCCACTCGCCGATCGCATCGGCGACGCCGCGATCGCGCACGAGCACCGCGTGCACGGTATTGCCGAGGTACTTCTCGACGAGCAGCGCGGAGCCTTGATCGGCGCCGATGAAATCCGACAGCGGGCCCAAGATGGCCCCCTCTCCGAATTGGTCGCGCTCATCGAGCAGGCGGGACGCCGCCGGTGCCAATCCAACGCGGTCGCGCTCGAGCTGCTCGAGCGCATGCACGCGGCCCTGCAGCGACGTCAGCGCCTCATCCGCGCGGAACAAGTCGGCGCGCGCCAGCGATTCACGCTCGCGCGTCTCGCGATCTCCCGCGCGTGCCGTCTCGAGCTCCGACACGGCCGTTGTCGCCCGCTCTTGCGCGGAGTCGACGGCGCCTTGTGCGTCTTCCTGCTCGCGCACCGCGGTCGCCAAGGCGTCGTCGAGCTGCGTGCGCTCGAGTGCCAGCGCCTCCATGCGCTGCGTGACTTCGTCGGTTTCGCGGAGCGCCCGCTCACGGTCGTGCTCGACCCGACGCACGCGGTCCTGCAATGCGCGCAGCTCCCGCTCCACGCGCTCCACGCCCGCGCGCGCGTCGGTGAG
>JANMAY010000436.1:0-2023 GCA_031360095.1 Gemmatimonadaceae bacterium | reverse complement strand
AGCGGCCTCGCGCAACGCAAAGCGCTCGCGCAAGAGCTGGGCTACTCCGGCGACATGAACGACAGCGCGCCCATGAATATCTGGCTGCACAAGCAGGTGATGAAAAAAATGTCCGAGAATGGCGGCAAGGTCCCGGCGAATCTGCTGGACTGAAGCCGGCGGCGCCTTGTATGGCGCATCGCACGAAAGGGCGGTGGCGGCCTGACCAAACGCCACCGTACGTTCTGTGCCATGAACGTTCGTCCCCTTCTCGTCGTGCTTCTTTCACTCCCGACGACGGCGGTGGCGCAGCCGGTCGTCACCCTGCGGCCGGGCCTCGTCATCACGCGGTCAGTGCGCATCGCGCCGCGCGTCTACACGCTTCCCGCTACGCGGTCGCTCGACTCCGCGCTGATCATCGTACGCGGCGACGACGTGACCGTCGACTTTGCCGGAGCGACGCTTCGCGGCACCGCGCTGTCGGCGGATCCTGACGCGGCCGAGGGCATCGCCGTCCGCATCGACGGAGGCCGCAACGTCACCATCAGGAACGCAACCATCCGCGGCTACAAGATCGCCGTGCTCGCGCGCGGAACGCGCAATCTGCGACTCATCGACAACGATTTCTCGTACAACTGGAAGCCGCGCCTCTACAGCCTCGTCGAGCACGAGAGTCTCGCCGACTGGCTTTCACACCACAAGAACGAGAAAGACGAATGGATGCGCTTCGGAGCCGGAGCGTATCTGTCGGACGTCAAGGGCGGCGAGATTCGGGGCACTCGCATCGTGCAGGGCATGGAGGGGATCATGCTCGTGCGCTCCGACAGTCTGCGCATCGTCGGCAACACCATCGCATTCAACTCCGGCGTCGGCATCGGCTTATACCGCTCGAACGACAACGTCATCATGCACAACCGCGTGGACTTCAACGTCCGCGGTTACAGTCACGGGTTCTTCCGGCGCGGACAAGATTCCGCCGACCTGCTCATCTACGAACAGAGCAGTCGCAATGTCGTCGCGTACAACTCGATGACACACGGCGGAGACGGCCTGTTTCTCTGGGCCGGCCAGCAGACGATGGACACGGGCGATGGCGGAGCGAACGACAATCTGTTCTACGAGAACGACTTTAGCTTCGCGCCGACGAACGGCATGGAGGCGACCTTCAGCCGCAACACCTTCGCCCGGAACCGCATCGAAGGGTCCGACCACGGGCTCTGGGGCGGCTACAGCTTCGAGTCGCGCGTGCTTGACAACGACTTCGTGCGCAACCGCATCGGCATCGCTATCGAACACGGGCAGAACAACGTCATCTCCGGCAACGTGTTCGATCATGACGGAACCGGGATCCAGCTCTGGGCGAACGCGATCGAGCCGTCGGATTGGCAATATCCCAAGAAGCGCGACACGCGAAGCATGCGGTACGGCATCATGCGCAACACGCTCGTCGGAACGAAGGTCGGCGTTCGCATGTCGGATACGCGAGCCGCGACCCTGCGCAACAACGTGATCGTCGCCTCAGACTCGGCGCTGGTGATGAAAGACACGGCGATGGTGCCGGTCGTGTCGACATTTCTGCCAGTCGCCCCACAGCCCGGAACAAGCTGGCCGCGACCGCACACGGGCAGCGACGCGGAGCGTCTCGCGCCATCGCCTGACGCAAACGTACCGTCGGCCTTTGGTGATCCGTTCGCTCGGCGCGATCGCTCAGCGATCATCATCACCGAATGGGGGCCGTACGACTGGAACCAGCCACTGCTCTGGCCGGCCGACAGCTCTCGCCGAGTTCCGCTTCCGCTGCGCGTGCTCGGGCCGGCCGGGACGTGGCGCGTCGTCGGCAAACGTGGCATCGCGCAGATGTCGGTGGAACGCGGAACAGTCGGTGACACGATTGTCGTCACGCCTCGCGACGCCACCGACTGGGAGCTCCAGCTCCAGCATCGCGGGGCGGGGAAGCCAGTTCGTTTCGCCTATCGGTATTTCGAGCCGCGCATGGATTGGGACGCGCGCTTCTTCGTCTGGTCCGACAGCACCGATCCGCGCA
>JANMAY010000419.1:0-2041 GCA_031360095.1 Gemmatimonadaceae bacterium | reverse complement strand
GTGGAGTGATTCGCTCGAGCGTGCATCGTCGGAGCCTGCCCAGCCGGCCATCCCCCACATGCCGTAGCCGATCTCGGAAACGGGCCAGCCGAGCCGGCCGAATGGTCTGTATTTCATGGGGGAAAACTAGATCGGTGCCCGGGCGTCGATAAGTGCGTGCGAGGCAATGTTTGAAGCGCTACCGACGAATCATCCGCCGGATCGGCGGCCGTCGATCGCGGCCCGCACCATCTCCAGCAGCTTCGCCGGCGTAAACGGCTTCTGCACGAACGACATGCCCGGGCGTAGTACGCCGCGGCGCACGATGTCACCATCGGTGTAGCCCGACATGAACAGCACTGCGGCCTGCGGACGCACGGCGAGCAGTCGCTCCGACAAGGCGCCGCCGCTCATCTCTGGCATCACCACGTCGGTGAGCACGAGATGAATCGGCCCGGGATGATTGGCGGCCACCGAGAGCGCCTCGCGCCCGTTCTTCGCTTCGAGGACGGTGTACCCCTGCCGTGTGAGCACGCGCCGAGCAATCATGCGCAGCGCGTCCTCGTCTTCGACGATCAGCACCGTCTCCGATCCCGTCGGCTTCGGTTCGGCCGCGGCCTCACTGGCCTTCGCCGTCGCCGCACCGAGTCGCGGCAGATAGATCTTGAACGTCGTGCCGACATCGATCTCGGAGTACACCCAGATGTGGCCGCCTGACTGCTTCACGATGCCGTACACCGTGGAGAGCCCAAGACCGGTGCCCTGGCCGGTGGGTTTGGTCGTGAAGAAGGGCTCGAAGAGCCGGGAGCGGATTTCTGGCGCGATGCCGGATCCCGAGTCGCTCACGGCGAGCATCACGTAGCGTCCAGGAATCACCGTCGAGCGATCTTCCGTTGCGTAGGTCTCGTCGAGATCCACTTCCGTGGTCTCGATGAGAATGCGACCGCCGGTTGGCATCGCGTCGCGCGCGTTGACCGCGAGGTTCAGGACCACCTGCTCGATCTGGCCGGGATCTGCCATCACGGAGCCCAGCCCGTCCGCCAGCAGCGTTTCCACGACGATGTCTTCGCCGATGAGACGCGAGAGCATGGGCTGGACGCTCGTGACGATCGAGTTGCAATCGAGAATGCGCGGTTGGAGGATCTGCTTGCGCGAAAAGGCGAGTAGCTGCCGCGTCAAACCCTCCGCACGTTCCGCGGCGCTCCGGATCTCGGTCGCTTCCTGCCGGCGCGGATCCGCGCCGTCAAGATCCTCGAGCAGGAACTCGACGTTTGCCTTGATGACGGTCAGCAGGTTGTTGAAATCGTGCGCGACCCCGCCAGCAAGTCGTCCAACGGCCTCCATCTTCTGTGATTGGCGCAATTGGTCTTCGAGCTGGTGCCGGTGTGTTCCGTCGCGAAAGATCGTCTGAATTGTTCTCGTTCCGGACAGCATGAAGGGCATGGACGTGACTTCCACCACGCGCTCCGTTCTGTCGAGCGCTTGCCAGCGCGCCTCGGCCGGCGGCGTGGCGGCGCCGTCGACGAGCATGCTCATCTGCTCCGTCGCGAGTGCGCGGTAGTCCGGATGCGGAAAGTCGAGCACCGACATGCCGATGAGTTGCGCGGGCCCTGCCGCAGCGAGAATGCGCGCGGCCGCGCCATTGGCGAAGACGACAATTCCGTCGATATGCAGGATGATGCCGTCCGGTGACATCTCGACCAGCGTGCGGTAGCGCTCCTCGTTATGCCGCAGCGACTCGAGGAGGCGCACGCGCTCCTGCTCCTCGTCGTGACGATCGGAGATGTCGACGTTGATCAACACTGTGCCCATGACGTTGCCGTCCGCATCTCGAATTGGTGCCGCCGACGAGAGCACGTGGCCGCGCGTGCCGTCGAACCGGCCGATCTCCGCGAGGATGGGGCCCGCGGGACGACCCGTTTTCAATGCCCGAACCGACGTGCGATCCTCGAGCCTCAAAGGCTCTCCCGTCTCCGGCCACCACGCTTTGTACTGCTCGTAGTCATCGACGGACTCGAGGGTCGGCGCCGCGCCGCGCCAGATGCGGCGTGCCGCGTCGTTC
>JANMAY010000402.1:0-3555 GCA_031360095.1 Gemmatimonadaceae bacterium | reverse complement strand
GTCGATCGAGATGTATGCCGGGAAGCGCGACGATCTCGCCGACAAGGAACGCGGCGAAGTCACGGTCCTCGAGGCGTATCTCCCGGCGTCCGTGAGCGATGACGAGCTTCGCGCGGCGGTTCGGGCGGCAATTGCCGGAGGGGCTGCACAAATCGGCGCGGTGATGGGAAAGGTGCTTCCTCAGTTCAAGGGACGCGCGGACGGAAGCACGATCAACACGATCGCGCGCGAGGAACTGAGCAAGCAGGGGTGAGGGTCGTGCGATGAACGCGCACGCACTGGGCATTCTCGAGCTTCCTCGCCTGCTCGCGCTCGTCGCTGATCGGGCGATCTCTGGGCCGGGCGCGGCGCGCGTGCGTGCGCTCACCCCGTCCACCGGTCTCGAGTGGCTCACCGCAGAGCACCGCCGAGTGGCCGCGGTTCGCGGTCTGATCGGCGGAGAGCCGCGGTGGGGCCCCGAGCCGGTGCCGGACCTCGAGGGACCCATCCAGCGGCTGCGCGTCATCGGAAGCGTGTGGTCGGGACTCGAGCTGCTCGCGGGCTCTGTCCTGCTGCGCTCTGCCCGGCGCACGCGGGACGCGCTGCGCGACGATCGGCGCGCCGCGGTGATCCGCGCCGTGCTTGCATCGTTCGCCGAGCGCTTGTTGTCGGCAAAGGGAGAGGAAGACGCGATCGAGCGCGCGGTGGGCGAGGACGGTGTCGTCAAAGATGACGCATCGCCCGACCTCCGCCGCATTCGGCGCGAGCTGCGTGCGTCGCACGGTGAGCTCATTCGCATTCTCGAGCGCGTGATGCACGCGCTCGAGTCCCACCATCGCGCGCCGGACATGTCCGTCACCATTCGCGACGGACGCTACGTCATTCCGGTTCGACGTGAGGGCGTGAAGAGTGTGGGCGGAATCGTGCACGGCGTGTCGGGGACGGGTGGAACGATGTTCGTCGAGCCGCCCGCGGCCGTGGAATTCGGCAACCGTATTCGCGAGCTGGAATCCGAGGAGCACGAGGAGGTCGAGCGGATTCTTGCCGAGCTCACCGATCGCATCCGTCCGCACCGCGAGGCGCTCGCCGATTCGTTCGACGTGTTGGCGGAGTTGGACTCTCTGCACGCGCGCGCGCGCTACGCCATCGACTTTGCGTGCACACCGGCGGAGCTCGTGCCGGCGCGCGAAGGCTTTGCGATCCGGGATGGCAGGCATCCGCTGCTGCTCGCGAAGGGCGCGCCCGTGGTGCCGTTCGATCTCGTGCTGCTCCCCGACGAACGCACGCTGCTCGTCTCTGGACCGAACACCGGCGGCAAGACGGTGCTGCTCAAGGCCATGGGATTGCTGTCGGCGATGGCGCAGGCGGGCATCCCCGCTCCCGTTGGCGCGGAGAGCACCATCCCCGTCTTCGACGACGTCCTGGCCGACATCGGCGACGAGCAGTCAATTGAAGCGAGTCTCTCCACCTTTTCGGCGCACCTGAAGAATCTGTCTGAGATCTTGCGGCAGGCGACCGCGAGCTCGCTGGTGCTCATCGACGAGCTGGGTTCGGGTACCGATCCACAAGAGGGTGCGGCGTTGGGTTGGGCCATTCTCGAGGCGCTCACATCGCGCGGAACCACGACGTTTGCGTCGACGCACCTCGGTCAACTCAAGGAGTTGGCGACGCAGGTGCCGGGCGTCGTGAATGCGTCACTGCAGTTCGACGCCGTGCAGCTCGCGCCAACCTATCGGCTCATCAAGGGCGTTCCCGGGCGCTCGTACGGCATCAGCATCGCACGCCGGCTCAATCTTCCGGCGGACGTCGTTGCACGCGCCGAAGAGCGGGTGCCGCAAGGCGAGCGCGACATGGCCGCGCTCATCGAGCGCCTCGAGAAGAAGGAAGAGGAGCTGGCCGCGCGCGAGCGTGAAGCTGCGGTCATCGCGGCGGATGCCCGCGAGCGTGTCGCGGCGATTGCGAAGCGCGAGCACAACGTGCGTGAGCGCGAGCGTACAGTTGAGAAGGAGAGCCGTCAGGACGCGCGACGATACGTGCTCGAGGCGCGCGCGCAGATCGATCGCGCGATCAAGGAGCTCAAGCAAAAGGGCGCCGAGGCGGCCGACGTGGCGATCGAGGAGATGGGGCGTGCCGCGCGACGACAGGCCGAGGAGATGGCCGCGAAGCAGGCGAACGTCATCGAGCGGCTCGAGTCGGAAGAGCGGTCGGTGCAGCGGAAGCGCGCGCGCAACCCGCTGGCGGCGCGCACTCCGATTGCGGCCGGAGACGCGGTGGAGGTCGAATCGCTCGATGGCAAGCTCGGTCGCGTGCTCGAGCTGCGGGGCAAGGAGGCAAGCGTCGTCGTCGGCTCGATCAAGATGACGGTGAAGCTCTCCGGACTGCGAAAGACCGAGCAGCAGCCGGCCGAAACGGCGGTGAGCTACATCGGCGACGCGCCCGAGATCTTCGTCAGCACGGAGATCAACCTGCTGGGGCTGCGTGCGGATGAAGCGGAAGGCGTAGTGCTTCAGGCGCTCGACAGCGCCATTCGCGCCGATCTGAAGAGCCTGCGCATCATCCACGGCAAGGGAACCGGCGCGCTGCGTCAGGTCGTCGACGAGATGCTGCGCAAGGATACGCGTGTTCGCGAGTTCCGCATGGCGGGGTGGAACGAAGGCGGCGCCGGCGTCACCGTGGCGGTGTTCGCATGATTCCCGACGAGACGATCGAGCGCGTTCGCGAGAGTGCCGACATCGTCGGCGTGATCGGCGAGTACGTGGAGCTCAAGCGGCAGGGCGCGGACTTCCGCGGACCCTGTCCCTTTCACCAGGGCACCAAGCGCAACTTCTCGGTGTCGCCGAAGAAGCTGATCTACTACTGCTTCGTCTGCCACGAAACCGGCGACGTGTTCAAATTTCTCACCAAGCGTCTCGGCATCGATTGGCCGACCGCCGTCAGGATGGTCGCCGAGAAGTCGGGGATCGACGTGGTCGAGACGAGCTCGCGCCGCACCGACGAGAAGGACACGCGCGAGCCACTGTGGGAAGTGAACGGCGCGGCGGTCGAGTATTTCCGCCGGATGTTGTGGGACGACGATCACGGCGCGGCGGCGCGTGCGTACCTCGAGGATCGTGGGATCGATCGCGCGCTTGCCGAGAAGGTGGGGCTGGGCTTCGCGCCGCGGGAGATCGGGCTGATGCGCGCATATCTCAATACGCTGGGTTTCGACGACGAGCGCCTCGTTGCCGTTGGCCTGATGCACACGCCCGACGGCGCCAGCGAGCCGCGTCCGCGCTTCCGCGACCGGCTCATCTTTCCCATCTACGACATTTCGAGCCGCATCGTCGGCTTCGGTGGACGCCTGCTCGGCGCCGGCGAGCCGAAGTATCTGAACTCCGCCGAGTCGCCGGTGTTCAGCAAGGGGAAGCTGCTGTATGGTCTGAACTGGGCGAAGCTCGCGGCGCGGCGCGACGAACGCATGCTCGTGGTGGAAGGATATTTCGACGTCATGCGCCTATCGGCGCGGGCATCGAGAGCGTCGTCGCGCCCATGGGCACAGCGCTCACGGACGAGCAGGCGAAGCTCATTCGCCGATAC
>JANMAY010000401.1:0-1512 GCA_031360095.1 Gemmatimonadaceae bacterium | reverse complement strand
GGCACCTTCAACGGTTCTGCGAACCGCTGATTCCACGGACACACATCCTGGCAGATGTCGCATCCATATAGAAGCTCGCCCATCGGCGCACGCAGCTCAGCGGGGATCTCGCCCTTCAGCTCGATCGTGAGATACGAGATGCAGCGCGTCGCATCGAGCTCACGCGGTGCTACGATCGCTTGTGTCGGACACGCGTCGAGACATCGCGTACACGTGCCGCATCGATCGCTCTCGAACGGCGCATCCACCGCGAGCTCGACATCCACCACCAGCGCACCGAGAAAGAAGAACGAGCCGAGCGTCGGATTGAGCAGGTTGGTGTTCTTGCCGAACCAGCCGAGTCCAGCGCGCTGCGCGAGATCGCGCTCGAGCAGCGGTCCCGTGTCGACATACGGTTTGCCAAGAATCCTTCGGACCGTTTCGCGTTCGATCAGCGCATGCAGCGCACGCAGCTTGGCGTCCATCACGTCGTGGTAGTCATCACCGCGCGCATAGCGGGCCACGGGTCCACTCGGCTCTCGTCCGCCGTAGTCGAGCGCGACGACGATCGCGTGCGTCGTGCCCGGAAGGGGACGGCGCGTGTCACGCCGCTTCTCGGCGCCGCGCGCGAGGTAGTGCATCTCGCCGGCGCGTCCCGCGTCGAGCCAACTGTCGAACGCCTGCGCCGTTGCCACTGGGCCGAGTGCCGTGACACCGACGAGGTCGAACCCGAGCGCGTATGCGTGCGCCTTGGCGCGCTGCGACAGCTCCGTCGGCGTGGGTGCGAGTTCAACCGGCTCGGCGAGATCGATCACTGGTCGCGCACCGCCCAGCGCGCGTAGCGCTCGACGTCTTCTGCGGGAGGAATGGCGTTGTCGTCGCCGTAGGCGGTGTGCATGCGCCACCGCACGTAATCGGTCGCCGGTAGTGGAAGGAACGGAAACCGCCGCCACCAATTGCGTCGGCGAAATCGCCACGCCACGCGTAGCAATGCGGAGCCCGTCGCAGGGTGGCGAAGGGCGCGAGCGGCGAGCCGAAGGGAGAGGCGAGTCCAGCGCATGTCGTAACTTGCCCGCGCGACTCCCCTCGATCAACTCGCATGACCGATCTGGACATCGTTAATGCCCGCAAAGCATTCTAGGCCACCTCCAACATCGGAATCCATGCGCCCAATTGCACTGATCGTTTTTCTGGTCGTCAACGCCACGGCGCCGGCACGCGCTCAATTCACCGAGGTGCAGCCGGGGGTCCGCGTCCGACTCGAGGCGCCGGGGATCGTTGCGGGTCGGTATGTGGCCACCGTGCTTTCGCGCACCGCCGACTCGATGGTCGTGGGAATGCCCAACGCCACACCGGTGCGTGTACCGATCTCCAGCATCACGGGCCTCGAGGTCAGCCGCGGCTCCAGCCGAATGCTGGGCGCGCAGCGCGGGATCGTGTGGGGAGTGCCGATCGGACTCGCCGCGGGCCTCCTCACCTATGCTGTCGCGCCCCAATGCACACGCTGCAATCCCGATGACCTGAATCCGCACA
>JANMAY010000391.1:0-5813 GCA_031360095.1 Gemmatimonadaceae bacterium | reverse complement strand
TCTCGCGTGGAGCCGTCTGGGTGACGCACATAAAGATGAGTGAGCTCGTTGCCCCCTTCATCGCTGGTGTAGAGGATGCGCTCGTCCTTCGGAAAATACGCACTCGCGAACACGGAGTTCGTCGTTGACTGGCTCAACGGCGTCGCCGCGCCGCCCGCGACGGGAACGGAATACGCGTTCCAGATGCCGGTCTGATTCGACGAGACGAGCAGGCGTCGCCGATCAGGCGACCACGAGGCGCCTGCGAACCTCGTGCTGCGGTAGAAGTCGGCCACGGAGTACGTCGTGGGCGTGAACACCGAAACGGTGTCGCGCGTCTGCTGCGCGCTGGCGACGTGCAGGGCGCAGGCAGTGACACTCGCGGCAACGGCGAGTGCGCGACGGGAGGCGAACGTGACCACGCGGGGCTCCGGAGAGTGGGGACCGACTAAGATGGCTCGGGGAACGCGCCCCGCCAGCGTCCGCCCCGTTCACTGGTGGAAACGACGATGCGCCGCGATTGGATCGCGGCGCATCGTGTAAGGAGGTCTCCGCGCTAGGTGATCAGCAGCCCGAGACCAGGAACGCTCGCGGCACCGTCGTACCAACGGCGGGCGGAGCGATGATCAACGTTGCGTTCTGACCGGCCGTGAAGGTCTGTGCACCAGCGTCGAGGAGCACAGTGGTCGATCCAGTGCCGGTCACCCGAACCTGCGAGGCACCGGCAGGAACGCTCACGAACGACGAGCTCGCGCCAGCAAGCGTGTTCGACGTGGTCGCGGTGCCGAGCGCTGCGCCCGCCGCAGTGACGAACACGTCATAACCGGCGGCGCTGCTCGTTGCATTGAAGACGCGCAGTCCGGCTTGACCGGCCGTCGGCGTGTAGGTGTTCGACAGCGTCGCGAACTGCACGGCGCCGGCTGCGTTCGGATACGCGACAAAGTTGAAGCTGTTGCCGGCCGTCAGCGCTGGCGCGAAGCCTGTGAGGGCCGTGGTGGAGCCGGCCTGCGTGACAGAGAGCAAGGGCGTAGCGGCATTCACGCTGCTGCACGACGAGCTCGCACCGAACGCGATGCTGCTCGCACCGGTGAGCGCGGTACCGTTCTGAAGCAGGTTGAGCGGCGTTGCCGTGGCGTTGGCGAGCCTGATCTTCGCGTTGGTCAATGTGCCGTCCGTGACCGTGGCCTTGATGACCGGCTTGAACAGCAGACCGTTCTTGGAGATGGAGTTGCCGCGCATCACGAAGCTCTCGTTCACATCGAAGTCGATGAGCATGTTGGTCGTCGCGCCGGCGCCGATCGTTACGGGCTGGTCGAGTTTGATCTTGATGCCGGAGGTGGCACCGCTCGGAAACTTCACACCAGGGGTGCTGCCACCGGAGAGCACTTGGCCGTTCTTCAGCGTTACGCTGGACTTCGAGGGATCGATGATCAGGCGAAACCCGCTGTACGATCCGGCGGCGAGGGTGGTCTGCCCAAGGAATGCAGACACGCCGTTCTGGAGCGACAGGAGGTTGATCGACGCATTGGGCGTCGCCACGGTCTTCCAACCACTGGATGCCGAGCTGTCGCTGGTGAGCGCCTGATCGGCTGCGGCGGAATCCGCGTCGCTCTGGCGCGCGTCGACTCGCACCACGAAGACGTCGACGCTCTTCGCTGAATCGGCGAGGAAGGGCGCGTCGGTGAGACGCACGACCAGGGTTCCGGAGTTTTCACCGTTCAGCGACGACGTCGCATCCGAACAGCCGAGGGCAATCGTCGCGCCGAGCGCGAGGACCGAAATGGTTGTGTATCGTGTTCTCTTCATGGTGCGTCTCCTGCGGTAGTGATGGGGTCGTGCCGGCGTTGCGTACGAAGCTGTCCGCCGGGCGCTTCTACCCCGTTGACTGCAACGATTCGACCGCGCGTCACTCCTGTGACGCGCGTCACGACCTTGCTGGTGATGCATCACACGCCCGCTTGTGACCTGAACGGCGTACCCGGCAGTCCAGAGGATGTGAGCATGAAGTCGGATGCGGAGCTCGTGGCGGCAGCAACGAATGGGGACGTCGAGTCCTTCGCGGAGCTGAGCCGCCGATATCGCGACACGTACACGCGGTTTGCGGTGCGCATGGTGGGCAACCGCGATGACGCCGAAGACGTGTTGCAGTCGGCGTTCATCCGTGCGTTTCGCGCGCTGGACCGCTGTCGCGATTCCGCCCGGTTTGGCGCATGGTTGTATCAGATCGTCGCGAACGAGTGCCGGACGTTCGTCATGCGGCGCGCGCGCCGGGAGCGCCGGATCGTTCGGGACGAAGTCGTGCTGCACGCGGCGGCCGCGGATTCGGTGGTCGACATCAATGACACGCTCGAGGATGTGCAGTACGCGCTGGATCAGCTCGACGTCGAACAGCGGGAAGCGTTTCTGATGAAGCACGTGGAGCAGTTGAGCTACGAAGAGATGGCGGAGGTCACCGGCGACGGGATCTCGGCGCTGAAGATGAGGGTGAAACGAGCCTGTGCACGGCTCCGCGAATTGTTGGAGGAGGTACACGATGTCTGACGAGTCACAGTTCAATGATGACGTGTTCGTGGAGCGCGTCGCGCGTGTGCTCAGCACGCCAGAGCGGTTCGGCGACGAGTTCGAGCATGCGCTCGTCGAAGCCATTCGTGCGGATCGCCCGCTGCGGCGCACCATTCCGCGCCGCGTGCGCACGTTGACGCCGGCATGGTGGAGCACACCGGCCACCGTGCGGGTGTCTCCGCTACGCGCGATGCTGCTCGCCGCGGGTGTCGCGGCGATTGCAGGACTCAGCACGTTGGGGCTCGCACGCCAGCCGGCGGACGTAGCGCCTGCCCGTGTTGCCCAGACGGTACACGACACCGTCACGCTCGTTCGGTTCGTCTTTGTGGGTGAGGCGAAGAGCGTCGCGCTCGTGGGTGATTTCAACCGGTGGGGCGCGGAGCCGACGCCGCTTCGCATCAGCGGCGCGAACGGCGCGTGGACCGCGTCGGTTCCCGTGCCGAGTGGCCGTCACGAGTACGCATTCATCGTGGATGGCGAACGGTGGGTCGCGGATCCGTCGGCGCCAACGAGCGCGGACGAATTCGATACGCCGAGCTCCGTCATCACAGTCGGGAGCTGAGTGGGCGGTCGTCTTCGCGCGTTAGCGGCGGGGAATGTGGCGCTGTCCGTCTTGCTCGTTCCAACGGCGTCCGGGCAGCGTGTCGTGTCGAGTGTCGACCTGTCCGGCACGAACGTCTGGTACGCCGACAGTATTCGCTCGGCAGGAAGCTCCGTGAGCCCCGCGGTGCGCGTGGATTGGTCCCGCACGACGTTGAGCGCATTCGCCACCGTGTCTCGGCTCGAGCATGGCAATCTGAGCGCACAGGCCACGATTTCGCCGTCGACGTTCACACCGAGCGCTGGCCTGTTTGCCGGAGAAGTGGCGGCTTCGCTGGGTGGAAGCTCGCATCAGGACGGAACGCGCACTGGGCAGATGCTTGGAGTTGCCCGTGCTCACGTCATGGGCAGCGGCGCGGGAGCCTGGATTGGCGCAGGCGGGGGCAGAACGTGGGACGGTGTCGAGTGGCGCACGGTGCGGGAGGGCGAAACAGGCGCATGGTTCGCGCGCGATGATCTGACGACAATGATCACGCTGACACCGACCATCGTTCAGGATACGATTCGTTATGCGGATCTTCAGGGAGCGCTCCGCTACCGGATCGGCTCGTACGAGCTCGGAGTCACGGCGGGTACACGCTCAGGCGCTGTCTCCTCGGCAATCGGCGGGACGTCGCGCGCCTGGGGCAGCCTGAGTGGCGTGGCGCAGTTGACGTCGACACTCGCCGTCGTCGGCAACGCCGGCACGTACCCGATCGATCTCACGCAGGGATATCCCGGCGGACGGTTCGTGACGCTCGCTCTGCGCCTTTCCTCGCGCGCCCCGCGGCAGGTGGAGCGCGCCGCGTCACCGGTGCCGACACCGTTTGTTGTTCCCGACGAGGCCGTCGGCAGTAGCAACGCGTTCGAGCTTCGCACCCTCGGTGGTACCCGGCGCGTGCTGCGCGTCTTCGCTCCATCGGCGAAGCGCGTCGAGGTCAACGGTGATTTCACGCATTGGCAACCGGCGTCGCTCGCTCGCGGCACCGATGGATGGTGGAGCGTCACCCGTGCGATTCCTGCGGGCACCTATCAGATGAATGTTCGAATCGATGGGGGGGGTTGGCTTGCGCCCTCGGGACTGCTCACCACGAAAGACGAATTCGGCGGGGCGGCGGGAATTCTGATCGTTCAGTGACTTCCCGTCGAATCCTGGCAGTCTGATTGATAGGAATGCAGTGGTTTCAATCCAGGTGAATGACATATGCGATCGTTCAATAGACTCACACATCTCTCGGCGATCCTCCTGCTCAGCGCGGGCACGCTCGGCGCGCAGGCAAACGATCCGTCGTCTCGTCTCAGGCAAGTGCTCCCCGCCGATGTGGCCGCGCGAGTGTTGGCCGTCATCGCAAAGGCGCGGTCGCGCGAGCTTCCTGCCGATGCTCTCGAGAACCGCGCCCTCAAGTTTGCTGCGAAGGGCGTGAGCCCGGCAGCGATCGAGAAGTCGGTCGTCGAGCAGGAGGAGCGGATGGAAGAAGTCAGCGACGCGCTGGAGAAGGGTCGCGGCCGCAAACCGTCGGGTGACGAAGTCGAAGCCGGCGCCGAAGTCATGCGCAAGGGCGTGGACGGCGCGAAAGTGAGCGCGTTGGCGAAGAGTGCGCCGCGCGACCGGTCACTTGCCGTGCCGCTGTATGTGATCGGAAGCCTCGTCGATCGCGGACTTCCCTCGGACGAGGCGCTGCAACGCGTGGAAGCGCGCTTGAAACTGCGCGCGTCGGATCGTGATCTCGAGGCGATCCCCGTCGATCTCCCCGACGCGGCTCGTGGGACGCGCGGGAACAAGCCGAGTGAGCGGGGGCGCGAGCTCGCGGAAACCAAGCGGCCTGGGAGCGCGGCCGGCGGAAGTGGGTCCGCTGGTGGTCCGCCGGCGAACGTGCCGGGAAACGGCGGGGCGAAAGCGCGACCGACGTTGCCTCCCGGCCAGGTCAACAGGCCGGTGACGACGGGGCGAAAGCCGTAGGCGATTGCTTCACGATCGTGCCGACTGTGTTCCGTCGGCACGATTGCTCAGGAGCCTTGGCGTGACGACCTACGCTTTGCCGTCCCCAGTCGCTTCCGCCGCCAGGTGCTCGAGTGCCTTTTCGCGCGACGAGAGCGCGACGAGCCGGCGCCTCGTGAGCTGGATGATGCCGCGCAATATGATCATCTGAATGCTCGTGAGGCCGACGACCGCACCCGCGACGACGTATGGCGCATTGGCCTTTGTAAGCTCGAGCAGCGCCGTGCGGATTCGTGGCGTCACGCGCGAGCCGGTGACATCGGTGAGGGTATACACACTCTTGGTCCGTTGGCGCGTGATCACGGACTTCGCCTCCTCGATGGCTGCGAGGGCGGTGTCATCGTCGGACACGTGCGTAAAATCGAGCACGCAGATCCGCACGCCGCGGTACGTCATGAAATTCGTACGCATTCCACCGAGTCGGGATGGGGGCAAGAGGCTCTTCATGCAATTTACGCCGGTGCGTGCCGTACCGCGCTGCCATTGCCTCCTGCCGAGTGTTTCATCGTGCGATAAGCGGGCAGTCGGCTCGATCCCTCCCGCGGACAAAGGTGGTACCGCTGACGTCGCTAACTATGCGTACAACGTTCTTTATGGCTCGTAAAATCGGGCATCATTCCTGCCGACGAAGCAACGCGCGCTGGCGCTCCGCCACCGCGGATCGCCAACGCTCGAACACTACTCGTCGGTTCAC
>JANMAY010000375.1:0-4855 GCA_031360095.1 Gemmatimonadaceae bacterium | reverse complement strand
CGAGCGCGCTGGTGATGCCGTGCGCCCGCAACGTCATCACCGCCTGCTGCACGATGTCGCCCTTGGCAATGCCGCCGAGATCGAGGCGCATGCCAGCGCGGAGGAGCCGGACGCGCCGGCTCGCGGTATCGAGCGCGATGTAACGCCATCCCACGAGCGCCCGCGCCGAGTCGATCTGCGGAGCGCTCGGCAGTCGCTGCACTCGGCGCGCCTCGCGCCAGAGCGCGACGAGTGGGCCAACGGAGGGATCGAACGCCCCATCCGTCGCCGAGGCGATCTGGACCGCGCGGGAGAGCACTCGGAACAGGTCCTCGCTCACCGGCACCCACTCGCCCACCCGCCGCTCGAGCAATCGCATCTCGCTCTTTGGGCGGTAATCGCTCATTTTGTCCTCGAGTCGAGCAATGCGGTCGAATGCGGCGCGCGCCGCAGCGCGTGCTCGGTCCGCGTGCGCCGCGTACAGCACCATGCGAACCTCGACGCCCATGTGCAGCTCACTGAACTCGTGCCTCATCTGTGCGTCGAGCCGCTCTGTGTCCGCCAATATTCCGAGGAGTACGAGTGCGTAGTGTCTCAGTGGCATGTCGCCCCCGCTCCGTGAGGTACAGATCCGTTGCCGCAATCAGCTCCGCGGCTGCGGCGCTTCTCGTCGGTCAAGTGTGCCACGCGCAGATCCCCATCAAGAAGGATCGTGCGGGTCTCGCAGTCCGAGATTCCATTCCGGGAACTCTCGTCAGCTTTGAAATGGTGTTCGTTCCCGCCCGGACCGCGTCGGTTCCGGGAAGCACAGCGCAGCAGAGCGGGCCCGCGTTCTTGATCGGACGCACCGAGCTGTCGTGGGAGGCGTACGACGCCTACATGCTCTCGCAGCCCACCGCGGCCGAGCGGTCGGCGGCCGGGACGGACGCAGTGTCGCGGCCGTCGAAGCCGTACGGCGCGCCCGACTATGGATGGGGTCATCGCGGGTTTCCCGCCATCAGTGTTGCGCGCCCCGCCGCCGACGCATTCTGCGTATGGCTCTCCGCGCGGACGGGGAAGAAGTACCGGCTTCCCAGCGAGGCCGAGTGGCTGCGTGCGGCGTCACTTGCCTCAGGCGGCCGCACAGTGAGCTCGGCACGCATGGACATGCTCGCATGGCACGCGGGCAACGCGAAGGGAATCTCGCATGCCTCCGCATCCCGGAAGCCGGATCTGCTTGGACTCCACGATCTGTTTGGCAATGCGGCGGAGTGGGTAGTGAGTGAGGACGGAAAAAACGTGGCGCGCGGCGGATCGTTCCGCGACTCGCGCCGCAACGTGGGCCCGCACGCACGTGCGGTGCAGGATGACAGCTGGCAGGAACGCGATCCACAGATCCCGAAGAGCCGGTGGTGGCTTTCGGATGGCCCGTTCATCGGTTTCCGCATCGTGCGGGAGCCGTAATCTTCACACGGTAAATATCTCATGACAGACTCGACGAAAGACTCGCTCTCACGTCGCGCGTTCGTGCAGGCCGGCGCGGTCGTCACCGCCGGGCTCATGCTGCCGCGTACACTGTCGGCCAGCCCCAAGGGCGCAGCGTACTCCGACGTCATTCGCATCGGGCTCGTGGGCTGCGGTGGGCGCGGCACCGGCGCCATTCGCGACTGCATGCGCGCGTCGGATGGTATCGAGATCGTCGCGCTGGGCGACCTCTTTGCCGACCGGTTGGCGTCGTGCCGCGCGAATATCTCGAAGGTCGTGAGCGAAACGCCGGCGCTCGCCGCGAAGTACAAGGTGACCGACGACAAGTGCTTCACCGGCTTCGACGCGTACCAGAAGGTGATCGATAGCGGCGTCGACCTCGTGATGTTCGCAACGCCGCCGGGCTTCCGTCCAGTGCACCTCGCTGCCGCCGTCGCCGCAGGCAAACATGTCTTCATTGAAAAGCCGGTGGCCGTGGATCCCACCGGCGTGCGCTCCGTGCTCGCGTCCGCGGAACTGGCGAAGCAGAAAGGGCTGGCCATCGTCGCCGGAACGCAGCGTCGCCATGATCTGGGCTACCGCGCTACCATCGACCGCGTGCAGAACGGCGCCATCGGCGAGGTACTTGGCGGGCAGGTGTATTGGAATCAGGGCGGTCTGTGGATGAACGCGCGCAAACCGGAGTGGAGCGACACCGAGTGGCAGCTGCGCAATTGGCTCTACTTCACCTGGCTGTCGGGCGATCACATCGTCGAGCAGCACCTGCACAACATCGATGTTGCGAACTGGGTGCTGGGCGCGCATCCGATCAAGGCCACCGGCGTTGGCGGCCGGCAGTGGCGCACCGATCCCGCGTACGGGCATGTGTACGATCACTTCGCCATCGACTTCGAGTATCCCAACGGTGCGCACATCATGAGCATGTGCCGGCAGATCGATGGATCGGCCAACCAGGTGAGCGAACACTTCACCGGCACCCGAGGCACTACCGACGCAAAGGGTGAGATCCTTGGCAAAAAATCATTCAAGTACGCGGGCAAGGCACCCAATCCATACGTGCAGGAGCACGCCGACCTCCACGCGAGCATCCGCGCCGGCAAGCCACTCAATGAAGGGAAGCAGGTGGCGGAGACGACACTGTCGGCGATCATGGGCCGCGAAGCAGCATATACGGGGCAGGTGATCGTCTGGGACGAACTGCTCAAGAGTCCGCAGAGCCTGATGCCCGCGACGGTGGCGCTGGGCTCGCTCGCAGTGCCGGACGTGGCAATGCCGGGGCAGACGAAGGTGGACCGCACATAGAGCGGATTATGAGCATGAGCTACGAGCACTGAGCCACAAGAGCTGGAGCCCGCGCTCGAGCTCGAGCTCTGGTCTGCTGAGTGCTCGTAGCTCATGCTCGGGCTCCCGTTAGGTTGCCTGGATTGACGGAGTCAGAATCATGGCATCCAGCCTGCTCGCCCTGCTCGACGACATCACCTCGATACTCGATGACGTAGCGGTCCTCACCAAGACCGCCGCGGCAAAGACGACGGGCGTCATGGGCGATGATCTCGCCTTGAATGCCCAGCAGGTTGCGGGCGTGCGCGTCGAGCGCGAGCTGCCGGTGGTGTGGGCCGTGGCGAAAGGGTCGTTCGTGAACAAGCTGATCCTCGTCCCAGCGGCCTTGGCCATCAGCGCGTTCGTCCCCGCGCTGATCCTCCCGCTGATGATGGTGGGTGGCTTGTTCCTCTGCTATGAAGGCGTCGAGAAGATCTTCCATAAGCTGACGCATGATGCGTCCGAGGACAGCGCACACCACGCCAAGCATCTGGCGTCGCTGACGGATCCTGCCGGCGACGTGGTCGCCGTCGAAAAGCAGAAGATCAAGGGCGCCGTGCGCACCGACTTCGTGCTGTCGGCCGAGATCATCGTCATCACGCTCGGAACGATGAGCACCGCGCCGATGATGCAGCAAGTCCTCGCACTCAGCGCGGTTGCGATAGGCGCCACCGTACTGGTGTATGGGCTGGTCGCCGGCATCGTGAAGCTGGACGACCTCGGCATCGCGCTCGAGCGGCGCGGTGGCGGCGCATCGCGCCGGATAGGAGCGGCCATCCTGCGCGCGGCGCCGATCATGATGCGGATGCTGTCCATCCTCGGCACCGCCGCCATGTTCACGGTTGGCGGGAGCATTCTCGTGCACGGGCTGCCGGTGGTGGAGCATTTCGGCCAGCGTCTCTCCGCGCCACTGGCGGCACGCAGCGGCGTCCTTGGCACCATCGTGACGACGGCGTTCGACGCGCTAGTGGGGGTTGTATGCGGCGCGATTGCGTTGGGGGGGATTACTCTCGTGCAGAGAATGCGGCGAAAGTGAGCATGAGCATGAGCTACGAGCACTCAGCAGACCAGAGCTCGGGCTCGAGCTCAGGCTCCAGCTCTGATGGCTCTGTGCTCTTAGCTCATGCTCATGCTCTGTTCACTGTCCCAGAAGTCTCTTTCGCAGCCCGATAAGCATTTTGCGAACTTCGACGGTAGCCGCTGTGAGTTTGTCATACTCACTCTGCGGACAGAGCCGACCATCAAACGCTCGCTGAAAGTGGTTCTCGAGCTCATTTGCTTCCTTGATCGCCATCGTGATATAGCGCGCGAAGTCAACGTCGGTCGAGCAGCCGCGTCCCTCTGCGATGTGCGCCGGCATCGCGTCCGCTGCACGAGTGAGCTGATCGGCAAGTCGACGCTGCCTTCGACAAAAAAAGGCGGGAGAACTCGGCGGATGCGAGTGAAAGAGCGTGAGCCTTCTGCCACACAGTCAGCTTTCGGAAATCAGACATGGCATGGAATCTGGCAGACTCGTAGGCGAGACCAGCAGCATTCCATTGCGTGTTGAAGCATAAAGTAGCTTTGAGCATGAGCATGAGCTACCAGCTTTGAGCAATCAGAGCTGGAGCTTCAGCTCCGGCCCGAGCTCGAGCTCGATGTGCTCATTGCTCGTAGCTCATGCTGATGCTCGAGCTCATGGCTCTCACGGTCAACAGGCGGGCTCCAGCGGCCCAAGCCGCGCCATTCGCGTCACTCGATACGGCCCTTCGCTGAACTCCGTTCCCACCTCCGACACCGGCGCAATCCGAAGCACCAAGTGCAGCGAATCGCCCTGCCGCCATTGCAGTGATGTCTCGCTGCACCGCTGCGGACTGCCGAACTTCCCCGTGAGAACGCCCTCCTCGCGCGCGAAGACGCTCCCTTTATCCGCCGGCGCAACCGTCCAATTGTTCTGAAGCTCGACCACCAGGCTGTCCGAATCCACCTCGGCGCTTTCCGTCGAGTCGCCAACCGTTGAGCCGCAGGTCTGGTAGGGAGGCTTGTGAAAAACTCCCTCATACGTGCGATCAGATTTGCCGCACGTCGCGAAGGCGTGCTGTGTCATGAGCGC
>JANMAY010000263.1:0-6012 GCA_031360095.1 Gemmatimonadaceae bacterium | reverse complement strand
CCCGACCGTGCGCGTCACGGCGACGCGCGATGGCCCGCGCGCCCCGCTCGACCTCCCGTATGCCGTCACCCTCACTCGGCCCGACTCACTCGCAGCGCTGCGCCGAACTGGCGTCGACGAGTTGTTGTTCGGGGTGCCCGGCGTCACCCTCGCGAACCGCCAAAATCCCGCGCAGGATCCGCGCGTCAGCATCCGTGGCTTCGGCGCGCGATCCGCATTTGGCGTTCGAGGGGTCCGGGTTCTTCAGGATGGGGTGCCGCTCACCCTGCCTGACGGGCAAACGCCGGTGGACGCACTCGACCTCGAGGGTGCGGACCGCGTCGAGGTGGTGCGGGGCAGCGCGTCGTCGCTGTACGGAAACGCCACTGGCGGCGTCATCGATGTTCGATCCGCTCGGCCGTCGCGTCTGTTTGCGCCGTTCGCTCGCATCGTCGGCGGCGGTTCAACACCTACCATCTCAGCGACGGGCGCGAGCGGCACTATGAGCGACGTCGGCGTGACGTCGTCCATCACGCGCGTCGCTGGTCGTGGATATCGTGACTATTCCGATCAACGCGCGACGCGCGGCGCCGTGCGCATGTCGCTCATGCCTGGCGATCCCTCCGACGCTCCACCGTTGGTGCTCGCGGCGCGGATCTCCGACCTGTCGCGCGCCGAGAGCCCCGGCGCACTGACGCGTGCGCAGTTCGATGCGGATCCGCGCATGGCTGATCCACTCTCCGTGCGTAAGCATGCTGGAAAAGCGGTGCGCCAGGCGGATCTCTCACTCGTGGCCGAACGCGCGTTGAGCGGCATCACCTTCGACGCCACGCTTTTTGGAAGTGTGCGCACGCTCGCCAATCCACTCACCCAGGCTGTCGTTGCTGTGAAGCGCTCGAGTGGCGGCGCCGCGCTGCACGCGAGAGGGCACGGTTCGGTCGCCGGCCGCGACGTGCGCTTGTCGGCAGGACTCGACGCGCAGTGGCTGAATGACGACCGGCAGGAATACGAGAACTGCTTCGCCAACTCGGCATGCGCCGATCAGACCATCGAGCGCGGCGCACTGCGAAAGAACCAGCGCGAGCTGGTCGATAACCTCGGGCCGTTCGTGCGCGCCGAGATTGCGGTCGTGCCGAGTCTTCTCGCTTCCGCCGGTGTACGGAGTGATGTCGTGCGCTTCCGCCTGCGCGATCGTCTCATCGCCGGCACGAATCCCGACGACTCCGGCGAACGCAGCCTTCGCGCGGTGAGTCCGACCGCGGGACTCGTGTGGCGCGTCCAACCCCTCGCGTCGGCGTATGCGAACGTGTCGTCGAGCTTCGAGACACCCACCACCACCGAGCTCGGGAACAAGGCCGACGGATCGGCGGGGATCAATCCCGACCTTCAGCCGCAGCGCACGCTGACGTTCGAGATCGGCAGCAAGGGACTACTCGGCGGAGGTGGTGTGCGGTGGGACATCGCGACGTTCCTTGCTCGCGCGCGCGATGAGCTCGTCCCCTTCGATATTCCCAACGGAAATGGCCGGCGCTACTTCCGCAACGCAGGCAGGACGTCGCGGCGCGGCGCTGAGTTGGCGCTGGACGGTGAGGCGGGCGCACTCTCGATGCACGCGGCCTACACGTACTCGCACTTTCGCTACGACAGCTACGTCGTCGGTACGACGTCCTATGCCGGACGTCGCATTCCTGGCGTGCCGGAGCACTCGCTGGCGACCACGGCGACGATTCGCACCGGACCGCTCAGTCTTTCGGCGACGACGGACATCACTGCGGCAATGGACGTCGACGACGCCAACAGCGCACAAGCGCCCGCACGAGCCCTGATCGGCATCGCCGCCGGTTGGGATCTTCGGATGGGGGGCGCACGGCTAGCGCCTCTCGTGGCCGTACAAAACATCGGCGGGGTGCGCTCCGTAGGAAGCCTCAGCGTGAACGCGGCCGCCGGCAAATTCTACGAGCCTGCTCCTGGCCGCACGCTTCTTCTCCGTCTCTCACTGGCGCGCGACCTCCCGGCGTCTCCGTAAATCGGTCGGTGTCGAAACAGGCTAATCTGGAGTCCATACAGGTACGCTGCTGATTGAGCAGTTTCTTTCTCCGCATGATGCGACGATTCTCGTCGACCCCCCTTCAAGCGATTCTCCTCGTGCTCGGCACCGCTGCCGCGTGCCGCAGCACAGGCGCGCCGCTGCCCGATGCCGCGGACATCGTCGAGGGGAAAGCGACCTATGTCGCGCCCGTGGACACGATCGACGGCAACGCCTCGGTGACCATCGATCGGGCGAGGTGGTCGGTGCGCGCTCGCAGCTCGACCGCGCGGGATTTCTGGAGCAGCATTGCGGTGCTGGACATCGCCGGCGCCGAGCGTGACGCGCGATCCATCGATGAGCGCACGTTCGTGCTTGCGCTCCGCCGCCTCATGGGAAGCGATCCTGATGAAGCCGCCGTCGCATTCACGGCGCTGCACCGCACAACCACGGATCCCGACGTTCGTGCTCGCGCACGCATCGGCCTCACCATGGCTCTGTCGTGGAGCTCCAATTGGCCGGCGCTCGCACGCATCGGCGTCGAGCTCGACACCGCCAACGAACACCCCCGCGTGATTGCCGCGGCGGGGGTCGAGCGATGGGCGCATGCACTGGCAGCGGTTCCCGCGCCCATGATCGAGGTGCCCGAATTTCGCGTGACGCTGCCACTGCGCCGCAGCATCTTCGGCACCCCGGTCATCACTGTTCGCGTGAACGGACGACCGCACGAGTTCTGGCTCGATACCGGGGCGAGCATGACGCTGCTCTCGGATGATGTCGCCTCGGATGCCGGCGTCAAACTCGTCGCACCCGACACGCTCGCGATCGGCGTCGTGGCTGGGCACATCCCGGCTCGCGCCGTTTTCATCGACTCACTTTCGATGGGGCCGGTGACCGCGCGGCGAATCTCTGCTGCACTCGTTGATCCGGGCGCGCTGCGTCTCGATCAGCGGATGATCAATGGACGAATGCATACGATCCCGATCGCTGGTGTGATCGGCACCGACGTGTTGCGCTACCTCGACCTCATCCTGGATGCCCGAGCCGGCACGATCACGATCTCACGGCCTCGCCGCGACCCGCGCGCAGTGCGCAATCTCTATTGGGTGGGCTATCCCGTCGTTCGTCTCGTCACTCCTGACGGGCAGCCGGTGCTGTTCGGTCTCGACACGGGCGCCGAGGCGACGTACGTCACAACGTCGCTCTTGAAGAAGCAGCCTCACACCGCCATCGCCGCGCACCGCAGCTCACTCGCGGGACTCGGCACGCAAGTCCAGCGAACGTACTGGGTCGCGCGCTCGATTGCGCTGAGCGACGGAGATCACGCGATCGTGCTGCGTAATATTCCCGTCACCCCCGAGCGCCGCTGGACGTTCGTCACCCTGGATGGCATGCTCGGCAGCGACGTCGCGCTCGCCTCCCGCATGCATCTCGACTTCACTAACGGGATCTTCGACGTGCACCGCCCGGAATCCGTGGATGTCGAGATCAAAGTTGGACACTGAGCCCGGGCGTCGAACGAGCGCCAACGAGCGAGGCGCGGAGCGCTAGCGGCGCAGCTCGCGATCGAGAAATTGAACGATCACATGAAACGCGAGCTGCGCGCCGAGTCCCGCAGGCGCGAAATCGAACCCGTGCTCGGACCACGGCAGCTCCACCGACACAACTTGAACATTCGCCCGGCGCAACGCTGAGGCAGCGCCGCGATTGAACTCCGGCTTCACGATGTTGTCTCGTCCGCCGAAGATGAGAAGGGTCGGCGGCAACCCTGGCCGAACGTAGGTGGAGGGCGACGCGTCCCGATACCGCGCCATCTGCTGATCGGGCGTGCCGCCGAGAAACCCGGTGAGCACATCGCGCACACCGATGGGGTCCGGCGACGGCAGATCGCGATATCCCCGTATCAGATCGTGCGGTGCGTACAGCGCAATCACGGCCCGCACTCTCGAAGCGCCCGGCGCGTAGGCGGCGAGCTCCGCCAGATGGCCGCCGGACGAGCGCCCGAGAAGAGCAATGTGTTCGATGCTCAGCTTCCACACCATCGCGGAATCGCGCAGAATCGCGATCCCACGGCGCACATCCTCGAGCTGGGCGGGATACTGGAATCGTGGCGCGTGGCGATAGTCGATCGCCGCGACGGCAAAGCCGCGCGATGCAAGTGCCTTGTTGACATTCTCGCCTTGCGTGGGTTCGCCGCCACGCCATGCACCACCATAGATCACGACGACGAGCGGCTTCAATACAGGCTTGTCCAGCGCGTACAGTCGCATCGACAGCGGCGTGCCGTCCGTTGCCGCATATGAGATCACCCGAACGCCGACATGGGGATTCGATGGCAGCCCGCGCAACGCGGCGAACAACGAGAAGTCCGGCTCTGACTCTTCGCTGCCAAGCTGTGCGCTCGCCGATTCCGCGGCCTCCCTGAATTGCGCGAGGGGCTGCACTGCGAGCAACGCACCGAAGCCGAGGGCGACGACCATTCCCACCCGCAGCACGGAACGGTCACGCAGTAGCCGGAGCACGACCAAGCACCAGACGAGGTCGAGCAACGCGAGGAACGGCGACATCTCGCTCGCGCCCACCGCGAGCGGAAACATTGCCATTGAGACCGGGGGAATCACCACCATCGCCGAGAGCATCAGCAACACGGCCGAAATGACGATCGCGAGCGCAACCAGCACCGGGTGAACACGCTGCGGCACAGATTCGGCTGCTGACATGTGGCGGTGGGTGGTGGGGGCACGGCGAATGTGCGTTCTTGGGGCGCGTGCCGCAATGTTGGTACGCTCCTTGACCTTCGGCGCTGCCATGACACAACGCTGGCCCGACACCCTCTGGCTCGTGCGCCACGGCGAGAGCGCCGGCAATGTCGCGCGCGATGCGGCCTACGCGGCCGGGCTGTCCGTGATCGACATCGTCGAGCGCGACGTCGACGTTCCGCTCAGTCCAGCCGGCGAAAAGCAGGCCGACGCGCTCGGCCGATGGTACGCGGGCATGACGCCCAGCGAGCGACCATCGGTGGTGTTGGTGTCGCCCTACCTGCGTGCGCGCCACACTGTCGCGCTCATTCAGGCCGCGGGCGGCGTGGAGCCATCGGCGCCGATTCTCGTCGACGAGCGGCTGCGCGAGAAGGAATTCGGCATTCTCGACCGGCTCACCAAGACGGGCATCGAGCAGCAGTTTCCCGAACAGGCCGCGGCGCGCGTCCGCGTGGGCAAGTTCTATTTTCGCCCGCCGGGTGGTGAGAGCTGGTGCGACGTCATTCTCCGTCTCCGCTCGGTGCTCGACACGATCAGCCTGCATCACAGCCAACCGGGAACGCGCGTGCTGGTCGTGGCGCATCAGGTGATCGTACTGTGCATGCGATATCTCGTCGAGGGACTGGATGAAGAGCAGATCCTCGCGATCGATCGAGGCGGCGATGTCGCCAACTGCGGCGTTACGACGTATGAGCTCAATCACGCACTCGAAGCGGAGGGCGCGCTCGAGCTGCGCGCGTACAACTTCGTCGCGCCGCTGGAGGTCGCCGGCGCACCGGTGACGACGAAGAGGGATTTGCCCGCCGGCGCCCGGTGACACGCGCCGTCGAGGTCACGCGTGCGTGGCTCGGGCGCCATCATCTGCCGCGTCCAAACGCCACGGGCGACAAGGAGCAGCGCGGGCAGGTGCTCGTCGTGGGAGGGAGCGCGAAGGTGCCGGGAGCCGTACTGCTGGCCGGTGTGGCCGCCCTGCGCGCTGGCGCCGGCAAGCTGCAGCTCGCGACGGTTGCCAGCGCATCGATCGCGCTTGGCGTCGCCGTGCCGGAATCGCTCGTCGTGGGTTTGCCACAGACACGCACCGGTGAGATCGCGGGCGCACGCGCCGCATCAGTGCTGCGCGAGTACGTGCGCTCGGCGGACGCCATCCTCGTTGGGCCGGGAATGTCGAGCGGACGCTCGGCGCACGGATTCCTTGCGCCGATCATCCGCCACCTTCGCGAGGTTGCCGTGCTCGTGCTCGACGCGGCG
>JANMAY010000219.1:0-7914 GCA_031360095.1 Gemmatimonadaceae bacterium | reverse complement strand
CAATACGGTCCTCGCTCACGGCAAGGATGCGGGCGTTGACTGGATCGGAGATGTCGGTGGGGAGCAGCTGGGACATGCTGAAAGCTAGTAGGTCCTACGGTCAGTATCCCGGCAACTTGCGTCGCACCTCAAGCGCTCCCGCCGCGACCCCTGCGCCAACGGCGAGTCCGAGCGTCAGCGCGGTACCAACGCCAACCAGCGGAAGCAACGCCACAATCGGCAGCGCAATGAGCGCGGCGGCCGCGCCGGCAACGAAGGGAGCAAACGTCGACTGAACGGCGTCGACGTACCGCAGGCGGCGTGTCACGAAGCTGCGCGCCTGCGCATATGCGAGGATCGCCACGACCGTCGAGGCGGCAAAGCTCAGAATGAACCACAGCATGGGAACCTCATCGAGTTCGGGTGCGAAGATCTATACGCTAGCGCGCCGCAAGAGGTTTCGTCCATCTCCTGGCTCCGCGAGGTCCCTGGGCGTTAGCTTTTGCGGCGACCTCAACCAAACGCCGGCGCATGATCACTCTTCGCGTCACCCGCCACGATCGCAACGAGCAACTTCTCGCCGACTGTCAAAGCGACGTGATTCCCGCGCGCGGCGAGGTGCTGCAGCTCGATACGGTGGAGAGCGATGGAAGCATGAATCGTCCGAGCACCATGTGGCGCATCGTTGCCGTCACGATTCACGTACCGTCGCTGCATTCCTCCGCTCCGCTGGGTGGTGAGCCGCTGCGCGTCCGGACAGTCGAGGTGAGCGTGCTACCCGATGTGTCGCTCTTGCCGGCGCTGCATCAAGCGGCCGAAGAGGTGTTGGCCGCGTCGCGCATGTGACGCGACCTTGATGCACGCTCTCTCTCTCGCGGCGGCGTTGTTCGCTAAGTTGTCGTCGTGACACGCACGTCCTCTCCGTCCGCTCGCCCGGCCCCCGGCACCGAGCGCCCGCTCCGCGCCTCGGGAGACGTCTATCGCATCTCGAATGCGCTGCCCGAGCATCTCGCCGAATGGCAGCTCCCGCCGGGATGGAGCTGGGGATCCGAGGGGCTTTGGCAGCAGCACCGTCATCTACAGGAAGTGATCGACGCTCTCGGGCGGTCGCTCTCACTCGTGAGCGCGCCAGCGCCGGAGCATTCGCAGTGGCTCGAAGCGGAGGCACGCGCCCTCGCGCACCGCAATCATCCGGCGATCCCCACCACGTACCATTACTGGGCCACGTACGCGGAGAGTCGACGCGGACCGGGCTATCTGCGTCGATGGATTGCCGGTGAGACCATCGGCGCACGCCTTTCGCGCGCCGTTACGGAGGACGTCCCATCGGTATTGCGCGTCATGCGGGAGCTGGGGTCCACGCTCGCGTATCTGCACGATGCCGGAAGCTCACACGGTGCGCTCTCCGTACACAACGTCTGGTCGACGCCAATGGGACGGCTCTGGCTGCTCGGCTGGCAGTGGGCGGTGCCGATAACGGCCATCCCTGAGGGACTCTCGCCAGATGCGACGGGAATGCCGGTGCCTCCGGAGTGGGGCGATGGATGGCTTCCATCGGCAGCGAGCGATCAATGGCAGCTGGGCGCGCTGTGCTTTCACGCGCTCACTGGGGAATCCCCACCGCGTACGGATATTCCGCCCGTCGCACTCGTCCGGCCCGACGTGCCGCCCACCGTCGCGACGGTGATCGACCGGTCGCTTCAAGTCGATCCGACGCAGCGCTTTTCCACTGTGGCGGGCATGGTGCGCGCAATGGATCGCATCCTCGGCAGTCGCACGGTGCTCACGATGAGCGGCGAAACGCCTGCCGCCTCGCGCGAGTCTCCCGAGGTCCGTCTCCGCTGGGCGCTGGGCGACGACTACGAAGTGCTCGCGACACTCGGTTCCGGAACATTCGGGTCCGTGTGGCGCGTGCGCGATCTGTCGCTCGGACGCGAAGTCGCGTTGAAGCTGCTCCACCAGCACGTCGCGCGAGACGAGCGCGCCATGGGCCGCTTCCGCCGCGAAGCGCGGCTCGCCGCACAGCTCGCCCATCCCGCGATCGTTCCCATCTACGACTGGGACAGTCGCGGCGACGTGGCGTGGTACACCATGGAGCTGGCCGAAGGTGGCTCCGTCGCCGATCTCATCACGCGCGCCGGCGCGCGCACACTCGCCGAGATTGCGCCGCAGGTGGACAGTGTGCTGAGCGGGCTCGCCGCAGCGCACGCCATCGGCATCGTGCATCGCGATCTCAAGCCGGAGAATATCCTGATCGACCGGTATCGTCGCTGGCGGGTCGCCGATTTCGGCATCGCGAACCCGGCCGGCGAAGAGATTACCGGTGCATCCGGCACTCCTGCCTTCTCACCGCCGGAGCAGTTGCTCGGCGAACCACAGGAGTCGGCGGCGGACTGTTTTTCACTCGCCGCCATCGTGGCGTACACGCTGTCTGGTGCACCTCCCTTCGGCGAGAGCGACGACAAGTCGATTCTCGCACGCGAGCTGGCGGGTCAGTTCGACGTCACGCCATATGCGCCCG
Source organism: Gemmatimonadaceae bacterium (assembly GCA_031360095.1). Classification (GTDB taxonomy): domain Bacteria; phylum Gemmatimonadota; class Gemmatimonadetes; order Gemmatimonadales; family Gemmatimonadaceae; genus AG11. Next base: position 5,414 of record JANMAY010000219.1, on the reverse strand, counting down.
AGATCGCCGCGTGGCTCGTGCGCGGACTCGCGCCCAATACAGAAGACCGCTTCCCCGACGCGACAGTGATGCAGGCCGAATGGCGGCTCGCGGCGGGCACCGTGCTCGAACGGGAGCGGCACATACCGTGGTGGCGACGACTCTTCGGGACAGAAGAGAGCATCGATCAGTACTGGCGCGAGGAAGGGGTGGTCGACGGGTGAGCTTCAAATCGATCAATCCAGCGACAGGAGTCGAGCTCGCAGAGTTTCCCGCGCTGAGTGCCGCAGAGATCGAAGCATGTCTCGCGCGGGCCGCCGACGCGGCGCCACGGTGGCGATTCACCGACGTGTCGGAACGTCTCGCGGTCGTCGCGCGACTGGGCGAGCTGCTCGACGCAGACCGAGAGCGGCTCGGGCGCATGATGTCGCTCGAGATGGGAAAGCCGATTCGTTCGGCCGTCGACGAAGCGGCAAAGTGCGCGCTGGCGTGCAGATTCTACGCGGAGCATGGCGCGGCGATGATTGCGGACGAACTGGTCGACGACGCGGATCATCGCTCGTTCGTGAGCTACGAGCCACTCGGTGTGGTGCTCGCCGTGATGCCGTGGAACTTTCCCTTCTGGCAAGTCGTGCGATTCGCCGCTCCCGCACTGGTGGCCGGCAATGTCGCATTGTTGAAACACGCCTCGAACGTTCCACAGTGCGCGCTCGAGTTGGAGTCACTCGTCCGGCGCGCCGGCGCGCCCGACGGCGTGTTTCAAACATTGCTCGTCGGGAGCGAAGTGGTCGAAGGCATTCTCGCTGATTCCCGTGTCGCTGCGGCAACGCTCACCGGCAGTGAAGGCGCGGGGCGAAGTGTCGCCGCTGCTGGCGGGCGTGCGCTCAAAAAAACGGTGCTCGAGCTGGGAGGCAGCGATCCGTTCATCGTCATGCCGAGTGCGGATCTCGCACTTGCCGTCGCGACCGGGGTGAAGGCGCGAACGATCAACAATGGGCAGAGCTGCATCGCGGCGAAGCGTTTCATCGTGCATCGCGACGTCGCGGATCGGTTCCTTGCCGAGTTCGTGCGCGGAATGCAGGCGCTGCGCCTCGGTGACCCGCTCGACCCGAACACCCAACTCGGGCCCCTCGCGACGCCCCGCCTCGCCGCCGAGCTCGAGGAACAAGTTGCGGAATCGGTGCGGCTGGGCGCGCGGCTCCTGTGCGGTGGGCGTCGCGGCACGCCGAACTCCGCGTTCTTTCCGCCGACGGTGCTCACGAACATTCCGGAGAGCGCGCCGGCATATCGCGACGAGCTGTTTGGTCCGGTGGCCTGCGTTTTCGTGGCGACCGATGCATCCGACGCCATTCGCATCGCGAACGACACTCGCTTCGGCTTGGCGTCGAGCGTGTGGACGAACGATGCGCGAGAGCAGGAGCGGTTCGCGCGGGAACTGGACGCCGGCAGCGTCTTCGTCAACGACATGGTCGTCTCCGATCCGCGCTTTCCATTCGGCGGGGTGAAATCGTCCGGCTACGGTCGTGAGCTGAGTGCCGTCGGGCTTCGCGAGTTCACGAATGTCAAAACCGTGCGCATTCGTGTCGCGTCCGGGGCGTCGCAGAGCCGGAGCGAGTGAATCGAATCACACCGCGCGCAGCGAGATGCGCACCGTGGTGCCTTGCCCCGTTTCGCTTTCGATCGTCACCTCGCCGCCCCAGCTCTCCACCAGCCGCCGCGTGATCGCGAGTCCAAGCCCACTTCCGCTCGTTCGAGTCGAAAAGTGCGGCTCGAAAATCTTCGGCAGCACGTCGGCCGCCATTCCGCTGCCATCGTCTGTGACTTCGATGTGCACACGCGGCGCACCCTCCTCCGTCGAACGCACGATCGCATGCACATGCCGCGCGTCCGCATGGCGAGCATTCTCGAACACATTCAGCAACACCTCGCGCAGCTCGTCAGCTCGTGCCAACGCGTGAGGAACGGATGCGGTGATCGCCTGGCTCCACTCCACGTGGCCTTCGCCGAGCGTTTCCAGCGCGACCACATCCGCGACGATTGCGCCGACATCAGTCGGCTCCGCGGGAGCTCGCTCGGCCGGAGCGCCGCCGTACCGGCTGAATGCGCGCGCAATCTCGTCCAGGCGGTCGATCTCGGTCAGAATGCGCGACACGTTCTGCTCGAGCACCTCGTCGAAATCGGGCCGCCCGCGCGCGCGTAACAAGTGCTGCACCCCCAGGCGAATGGGCGTCAGCGGATTTTTGATCTCGTGCGCCACTTGCCTCGCCATCTCGCCCCACGCGAGCACCCGTTGCGCACGCGCGAGCTCGGTCACGTCGTCGAGCGTGAGGACGGCGCCTCCGCGCTCCAGCCGCGTCAGCTGCCCGCGCAACGTGCGCCCCTCACGCTCGATCTCGAACCCACCGCCCGATGCATCGCCCGCGACGAAGGCGATCACGCGCGCCGCCACCTCCGCCACCGGAATTCCGCGCACCGAGTCACCGGCGGCGGGCACTCGTCCGAGCAGCGCCTCGGCCCGCGGATTCGCGAGAATCACACGTCCATGCTCGTCGACCGCCACGACACCGCTCGCGACCGTGCGCAGAACCGCGTCGGTGCGCCGTTGTGCTTCCACGAGCGCCGCGCGGCTTTCGCCGAGGTCGCGCGCCATGTCACGGAACGCCGTGAAGACGGGAAGGAACTCGCTCACTGCGCGCTCATCGAGCGGCACGTCGATCTCTCCTCGCGCCACGGCGCGCGCGGCACCGCGAAGGACACCGATGGGGCGCGCGAGCTGTCGCGCCGCGATTGCGCTGAGCCAGAGTGCGGCCGCTGCACCCAACACGGTCGCGAACAAGACGAGCACACCCAGATCGCGCCGGCGGCGATCCAGCAGCAGATCGTCCACGCGAGCCGGCGCCGCCAGCACGACGGTGCTCTGTGTCGCCGGAAGAATGCGATAACCCAGCATGCCCACCGCACCGTCGAGCTGCTCCGGCATGGTGGCGCTCAACTCCGCCGCATCCAGCGCCAAGTGCACGTTGGGGCGGAGCAACCGTCCCATCGGCGCGAGATCGGCGAACACCGAATCACTCGCCTGCGTCAACACACCGTTTTGATACAGCAGCAACTTCGTGTCGAGCCGGCGGCTCTCTTCCTTCAACGAAGCAGGTCGCGCGAGATCCCCGGCAAACGCGCGCATGGTTTCGGTCACGAGCAGTCGACGCGATGCCTGTGCGTCGTTGAACAACTGCTGCCACGACCACACGGCGAATGCCGCGGCCGGAAAGAGGAAGAACAGGAACAGCGCGACCGACAGGCGAGCGCGGTAGCTGCGGATGTTCCGCTGCCGCAGTCGCAGCCACCGCCCGGCGCGTCCGTCCGCGAGGGCGCCGACGAGCCAGAGCAGGCCCACCACGGCCAGCTCGAGAATGACGAGCAGGCCGCCGCGCGGAATGAGCGCGTCGAGCGTCCGGAGGTCGACCTCGAGATGCGCGATCGTGGCCCCTGACGGTCCAGTGACCGGCCAGTCTCCGTGTATCTCCGTTCCTTCACGCCGCCATTGGATCGCGGTGCGCGGTGCAATCGAGTCGCCGGCGACTTGCACGCTGTACGGCGGCTCGTTGTTCTCCGTAGATCCGAGTCCGATCCACCGCGCATATGCATCGGTCCCCATCAGTCGCGTGCGCGGAGCAACGACGATCGTGACAGCCCCCGTCCGCATCGGCACGGCGACCACCTGCACCGCATACACGCTCGACCGCGCCGACGTCAGGAGGCGACGTAGTTCGCGCGATGCGCGTTCCGCGACCTTCGCGATCGAATCGTACGGGGCGGCGATGGGAGCGGTCCCGAACGCCGCGACCGTTTGCAATCCCTCCCACGACAGCAGCGCCACTGGATAGCCCGCCGATGCGAGATCGGAGGTGACGTACCGCTCGAGCAGTGCCTGCGCAGAGCGCGGCAGGTCGTCGCCCTGCATCGTCGACGCGAGGCGGTTGGCCAATGTCGTCGCGTACGCGTCGGGCGCAGACAGCCCCAGGATGTCGCGCTCCGCGAGCTCGACGCGCCCACGTGATGCACTGCCCCACACGACAGTCGTTGCCGCCAGCGCGGACACCGATGCGCAGGCCAGCAGCGTGCGATGTGACGGTCGCGCCAGCACCACGGCCGCAACAGCAAGTGCCCACACGACGCTGTACCACTGCAGCCACTGCCCCGGAGCCTGCCACACCAGTGGCGCCATCACCGCCGCCACCAGGGCGATCAGCGGTCCGGAGGCAATGGGGACTCCGCGCCGTCCCGAGAGCGCCCGCCGCCCCGCCCAGCTGGCAACGACGAGCAACGCCGTCGCCGCGAGGCAGAGCGGAACACTCCAAATGAGCCACAGCGCTCCACCGGCGCCGCTCGCCGGAGGCGTGATGCCGCGCGCCAGTGCACGCACGGCGAACGGCCCGCTCACGATCGTCACAACGGCGACCGCGATCGCGACGGCCCGCGGCAGCCGCATGCCAATTCGACGCGTCGCGAGGAGTGCGAGCAGCAGCGCGATAGCGGATGTGAGCAGCAGCGCCGCCGCATTGGCCGTGTACGCACCCCCCGCAGGAAAGAAATACACCGACGCGTCGAACAGACGCGAGCGTGATGAGAACTCGCTCAGGCGCACGATCGCGATGCAGCGTGCGATGACAATCGCTCCGCCCACCAGCACCACCGGCCCTTGCCCGCGGCTCGCGACCGCGACGAGAAAAGCAGCGAGGGCGATGAGGAGCGAAAGCCCCACGCGAAAACGCGCCCGCTCGAGGAGGCGAAAGCGTACTTCGCCCTGGGACGGGATGCGGGCGTGCGCGATGAATAGCGGCCGAGTGCCGTCGACGTACCGGAGGTCCCCCGGATGCAGGGAGTCGGTCGGCGGCGCAAATGAAAAACCCTCGGTCACCTCGTCGCCCGGAAGGCGTTGTGCCAATCCACGCGTGAGGCGGTCGGCTGGGGGCGCCGCATAGAGCAGCGACGCGGCGATGGCCCGCACGGTCCCGCTGTCCTCCACCACATAAAGCGTCAAACCGAACGGCGTGGCCACAACGCCACTGGGCATCACGAGCGCGGCGGGGTCCGCGTGGAGCGTCCCCCCCCACGCAAACAACGTGTCTCCGTGCAGCAGCATCGCGGCGCGGCGCTCCTTGTCACCCACGGCGCGCACGAGCGCTTGCATCGCCGCGATCGGCTCGGGCGGCGCGGCGTGCACGCGGCGCGCGATCGCTCGGAGCGTGCGCAGCTCCTCGTCCACGCGTTCTCGTAGGCGCGCAAGCTGCGCAGCGGCTTCCTCGCGGCCCACGGCAGCGGGATCACTGGCAAAGCGTGACAACCGGAGCTGGCCGCGCGTGGCCATCGCCGCCGCGATTCCAAGGGCGGCGAGCGCAACGAGCAGCGGCACGCGCGACGGACGCGCGCGCTCT
>JANMAY010000213.1:0-2355 GCA_031360095.1 Gemmatimonadaceae bacterium | reverse complement strand
GTCGCACCGAGCAGCAGCGCCGATCGGTACAGCATCGAGTGAAACGTCAGCACAGTGGGAACGCCAGCACGAATGCCCGCGAAGACACCTCCGTACGCCGCCGGCGACACGACGCTCGCATGGGCGTGCACCACCGCGAATCGCTCACGCTCGATGATGTGCCCAATGCGGGCAATAACTCCGGGAGAGATCGCAACGCCCACTCCAGGGATCGTCGCAGCGCGCACTCGGTGCACGCGAATTCCGTCGATCTCCGTCTCGCCTGGCGTCGTGGTGATGACCTCCGCGTCGACTCCCTGCTCGCGCAGCGCGAGCGCCAGATCACGGAGGTGCAGCTCGATGCCGCCATGACGGGGGAGAAACCAGTCGGACACCAGGGCGACGCGCACGCAGTCGCGAGCTACTGCCCAATGCGGAGCGCGATCTCCGCCACATAATCGAGCCGGCGGCCCCCCTGGAACTTCGCGTTGCGAGTGCGTTCCATGCCCGCACGCATCGTCAGGGCGATGCCGTCGTCCGTCTGAAGGATCAATGTGCCGAGCGCGCGTTCCCGCAGCTCGTTCGCCGTTCGCGAGGCCTTCTGCACCACATACCGCGTCTGCGCTGCATCGCTGTAGAAGGCCGTGTACTCGGCATTGCTGTAGATCGCGCTTCGCCCGTCCAGCTCCAGCCGCACAGCGGGCGACGGTATCCACCGCAGTTGCGCACCAAATGCCTTTGCATCGGGTCCGAGCTCGTCGCCCAACAACCGGCCTCGCGTGCTGATGCCGTTGGCGAGCTGACCGTGGGAGTAAGTGAGAATTCCCATGTGCTTCGCCGACAGCACCATCGAGAGATCGGGCGACCCGATGCGCGGAATGATGATCCCCAGGCTCTGCGATCCGTAGCCGGTGAACAGCTTGGGAATGCGACGCACGTCGAAGTCGTCGATCAGCGCCTCGCCCACCACCAGCACGCCGCCGAGCGGATCGAAGCGAAACCGCCAGTCGACGCCGAGCAGTTTGTCTGATTCCACATCCAATGTTCGCGAGCTGTCGACGTAGTTGTGCGAGCGAAAGATGTCGATGAACGGCAGCAGATCGATTGCGCGGTTCGCAAACGACGCGGATGGCGCGCCGGAACCGCCAAAGTGATTCATGAACGTTCCACCCAGCTCCACCGCGCTGTTCGGTTGGACGCTCAGCTTGTACGTGACGAGCCTGGATCGCGAGCGCACGACGCTCGGCCCCAAATCCGCGACGATGAGCGTGCCCTTCGTGGACCCCAGCGCGCGGAGAAACCCCGGCAACACGAACGGCTGATCGGCCGCCAGCGAGATCTGATCGAGCGCTGGCGCGTCCGAGGCCAGGAACAATCCGTCGCCCGCGAGCTGCGACCAACCGAATTGCTGCCGTCCAGCGGTGACCGCCACGTTGCGCACTCGCGCGCGAACGGACGCGAGCAACACCTCGCCACTCGTGCGACTGCGTGTCGTGTCGGAGGGATTTCGCCACTCGAATCGCTCACGCGCCTGCACGGCGAGCCACGGCACCGGCTCGAATCGATGCGACAACTCGAGGAGGCTGATGCTTCCGCGCACAGCGGGTCGCCCTAGCCGGCGCGCCGCGAGCGGATCGATGCTCGCTTCGATCGGCCGCGTGTGCGATGCGGGAAAGCCACGCCGCTGGGCGTCGGTCGTGGTTGCGCCAAACAGCGCACCGTCGAACAGGTTCATCACCGGCTCCGAGATGGCCGTGCCGTCCTCGCCGTCATCCCGGAATCGCTCGCTCAGTCGCCGCAAGACTCCGTCGACGTAGACACCATCGTCGTCATGGAACCGACGCGCGAGCCCACGCGATCCGCCGTCCAGGCGATGCCGCGCCACCCGTGCGATTCGGGCGATGGTCCGGTGCGAGTACGGTCGCTGCCCGATCACGATCGAATCGAGGACGCCGAGCTCGGAGAGGCGGTCGATGTCGCGGTACGCGAGATCGTCCAGGGGAAGCAGGCCTGTGCCCTGCGCGTTCGCTCCTGTACTGGCGGCGATGGCGAGGAGCGCGGTCACCACGAGAATGCGTGGCCGAAACCAGTGCGAGAGTATCACGCGCGAAACCTAGTCGGCTGCAACGCGCTGGGGATTCCGCCGCACCTGCGCGTCGACCCACCCGTACGTTCTCGCGAGCCCGTCTTCGAGCGAAATGCTCGGCTCCCAGCCCAGCACTTTGCGGATGAGCGCATTGTCGGAGTTGCGGCCACGCACGCCCTGCGGTGCGTCGAGCACGTGGCGTCGCCGCACCTGCTTCCCTGCTGCGCGCGCCACGATGTCCACCATCTGGTTCACCGTCACCAGACGATCCTGTCCGACATTCACCGGCC
>JANMAY010000173.1:0-12387 GCA_031360095.1 Gemmatimonadaceae bacterium | reverse complement strand
GCCTGCGCACGTTTCGCCGGATGGCGTGACACAGCTGTCCGAGTCCGATCGACAGCGAGTCGCCGTCGCCGGACACGCCGATGTACGTGAGGCCGCGATTCGCCGCGTTCGCGCCCGACGCTACGGACGGCATACGCCCATGCACGGAGTTGAAGCCGTGCGATTGCTTCATGAAGTACGCGGTCGTTTTGGACGAGCAGCCGATGCCGCTCATCTTGGCCGCGCGGTGTGGCGGAAGGTCGAGTTCCCAAAACGATTGCACCAGCGCGGCGGTGACGGAATCGTGTCCGCAGCCGGCGCACAGCGTGGACATCACACCCTCATAGTCGCGCGCGGTGAGACCGAGTGCATTGGTCTTGAGGCCGGGATGCCGAACGGGGGGCTTCATGATGGATGTCATACCGGCACCTGCTCGAGATGTCCTGCGATGGCGGTGACGACGATCTTCGCCGTGAGCGGCATGCCGCCGTACTCGAGGACCGGCGTCATCGTATCGCGCGGCATGCCCGTTTCGGCGGCGAGCAGCGTGCGCAGCTGCGCGTCGCGGTTCTGCTCGACGACAAAAATCCTTGGATGGGCATCGAGAAACGCTCTGACCTCTTGGCCGAATGGGAAGGCCCTGATGCGCATGTAGTCGGCATTGACTCCCATGTCGCGAAGGCGGTCAATCGCTTCACGAACCGCGGCGTTGCATCCGCCAATCGTCACGATGCCGATGTCGGCGCCGGCGTCTCCGGGCACAAACTCAGGACTAGGCACCGTAAGCGCGGCCGTCTTGAATTTCTGCGTAAGACGATCGACGACTTCCTGATACGCATCGGAGTCTTCGGTGTACTGGCCGTACTTGTCGTGACCGGATCCGCGCACGAAATACGCGCCCGCGGCATGCACGCCCGGCAGCGTCCGATTTGCAATACCGTCCTCGTCCTCGCAGAGGTAGCGCGAGTACTTCTGCACGCTCGCCAGGTCTTCCGCGCTCAGCACTTTGCCGAGGTCGGGACGATAATTGTCGTCCCAGTTCAGGCGCTTGCACATCCAGTCGTTCATGCCGATGTCGAGATCGCTCGCGACGAACACGGGAGTCTGAAAGCGGTCGGCGAGATCGAACGCCGCCACGCTCAGGTAAAAGCATTCCTCCGGACTGCACGGAAAGAGCACGATATGCTTCGTATCGCCGTGCGACGCGTATGCCAGCGACAGGAGATCGGACTGCTGCGTGCGCGTCGGCATGCCGGTGGACGGTCCGGTGCGCTGCACATCGAAGATGACCGTGGGGATCTCCGTGTAGTACGCCAGCCCCACGAACTCCTGCATCAGCGAGATACCCGGGCCCGATGTGTTCGTGAACGACCGCGCCCCCGCCCACCCCGCGCCGATCGCGATGCCCGCCGCGGACAACTCGTCTTCCGCCTGAATGATGCAATAGCGGGCCAGCCCCGTGCCGGGCTCCGTGCGGAACTGCTGGCAAAACATCTTGAACGCTTCCATGAGCGACGTCGACGGCGTGATGGGATACCACGCTCCAACCGTCGCGCCGGCGTACACGGCGCCGAGTGCCGCGGCGGTATTGCCGTCGATGATGATGGAGTCGCTTGTGGCGTCCATCCGCTCGAGATGGAAGGGCAGCGGGCACTCGTAGTGCGCGCGCGCGTAGTCGTAGCCCAATTTGATCGCCGTGTTGTTCGCGTCGAGCAGCTTCTTTTTCTTGGAGAACTTCTGCACCAGCATCTGCCCGACGAGCTCCATATCGATGTTCAGCAGTGCCGCCAGCGCTCCGGCATACACGATGTTGCGCAGCAGCGTGCGATTGCGGTCGCCATCGAAATGCTCGATGCAGATCTTCCCGAACGGAATACCGATTATGGTGATCCCTTCGCGCACGAGCTCCGGCTCGAGCGGCCATGACGAGTCGTACAGCAGATAACCACCCGGGCGAACGGAGGCGACGTCCTTCGCGTACGTCGCTGGGTTCAGCGCGACCACGAGATCCACTTCGTGCGGGCGCGCCGTGTAGCCCTCCTTGCTGACGCGAATTTCGTAAAAGGTGGGCAGCCCCTGAATGTTCGACGGAAACAGATTCTTGCCCGTGACGGGCACGCCCATGCGAAAGATGGCCTGCATGAGCAGGCTGTTGGCGCTCGCCGATCCGGTACCGTTTACCGTGGCGATCTTGAACGCGAAATCGTTGATGCCGTTCATACCGCTGCCACCACTGAAGCGTTCATGGCCGACGCGTACGGAATCACCAGCGCGAACTTCGCCATGTCCCACGCCGCCGTCGGGCAGCGCTCAGCGCACAGTCCGCAGTGCAGACAGATGTCTTCGTCCTTCACCATCACGCGCTTCGTCTGTGGCAGCGCGTTGGAGACATAGATGTCCTGCGTCAGGTTCAGAGCTGGCGCGGACAGCTTTTTACGCAGGTCGAACTCGGACTCCATGTTTGGCGTGATGGTCAGGCAGCTCACCGGGCAGACGTCGACGCACGCATCGCATTCGATGCACAACTTCGCCTCGAAGTGGGTCTCGACGTCGCAATTGAGGCAACGCTCGACTTCGGTGGCCGTCTGCTCGGGTGTAAAGCCGAGCTCCACCTCAGCGCCGAGATTGGCAAACCGCTCCACCAACTCGGCGTGCTTCATCTTCGCGCGCGGCGACGGATTGAAATCGTTGGAGTACGCCCATGCGTGCATGCCCATCTTCGTGCTCGCGAGGTGCATTCCCTGCGGGGGACGTTCCGCGACCGACAAACCTTCGCAATGCTGATGAATGGAGATGGCCGCTTGATGGCCATGCTCAACCGCCCAGATGATGTTCTGCGGACCCCACGCTGCGTCGCCGCCGAAGAAGACGCCGGCGCGCGTGCTTTCCATCGTCACCTTGTCCACAGTGGGCATGCCCCACTTGTCGAACGTGATACCGATGTCGCGCTCGATCCACGGAAACGCGTTGTCCTGGCCGATGGCGAGAATCACTTCGTCGCACGACAAGACGACGGTGTCGATCACAGTGCTGATCTGCTTGCCGTCTTTTTCGCTCCACTCGAGGCGCTCGAACTCCATACCAACCAACTTTCCATTCTCGATGACGAACTGCTTCGGTGCGTGATTCTCGACGATGTGAATGTTCTCTTCCTCGGCATCTTCGAGCTCCCACGGTGACGCCTTGAAGTACGGACGCGAGCGCCGCGCGACGACTTTCGTGTCGACGCCACCGAGGCGACGCGACGTGCGGCAGCAGTCCATGGCCGTGTTGCCGACGCCGATGATGAGCACGCGCGGCGCGATCTTGTCGATGTGCCCGAAGTGCACGGAGCCGAGCCACTCGATGCCGATGTGGATGTGGCTGCGTGCCGCGTCGTCCCAGCGGCCGGGGATGTCGAGCTCTTTCCCCTTTGGCGCGCCGCTGCCGACGTAGACCGCGTCGTAGCCGTCGTCGATGAGCGCCTTGAGGCTGCCGACCTTGGTGTTGTAGCGGACGTCGGCGCCCATGTCGATGATGTAGCCGGTCTCGTCGTCCAGCACCTGCTCCGGCAGCCGGAATGCGGGGATGTTGAAGCGCATCAGGCCGCCGGCGCGGGGGTGCTGCTCGAAGATGACGACCTCGTAGCCCATGGGCAGGAGGTCATTCGCGACGGTGAGCGACGACGGGCCGGCGCCGATCAGCGCTACTTTTTTTCCATTCCGGACAAGGGGCGCCTTCGGGAGGTATCCGCTGATGTCGTCGCGGAGGTCGGCGGCAACCCGCTTGAGTCGGCAAATCGCGACAGGCTTTCCGTCAATCCGGCCTCGGCGGCATGCGGGCTCGCAGGGGCGATCGCAGGTGCGGCCGAGGATGCCGGGGAAGACGTTGGATTCGCGGTTGAGGAGGTAGGACTCCGTATAGCGTCCCTGGGCAATGAGGCGGAGGTACTCCGGCACGTTGGTGTGCGCGGGGCAGGCCCATTGGCAGTCAACGACTTTATGGTAGTAGTCCGGGCGGGCGACGTCTGTAGGGCCGGGCATCGGGTCTCTACGGGGTGTGGTTCTGAGGGTACGAATATCGTCGTGAACGGACGGGGAGGCCGCAAGATCGCAAGTTACAACAGATCGAGGCCGGGCTGAGGACTAAAAGAGCCGAGCCAGGGGCATGGGGCTCAAGCTCGGGCGTGAGCTATTCGAGCTTGAGCTGCGAGCTTGAGCTTCGAGCCTGAGCGGTCATGGATGCGGTTAAGCGATGGCGGATCCCGGACCATCCGGTGCCACATTGCGCCCATGACCGACTTCAGAAAGCTTCTGGTCTGGCAAAAGGCCCATCAACTCTCACTTCGGGTCGAGCAGGTCGCATCGCGGATGGCCCGCAAGAAGCCAGCGCTTGCCAAACAAATCGAGCGGGCCGCCGATTCAGTTCCCGCGGCCATTGCCGAGGGGCGCGGGCGGGGCACGGACGCTGATTTTGCCCACTATGTGTCGATGGCCATCGGCTCGGTCACGGAAGTCGAAAATCACCTCCAACGGGGCTTCGACGGCAAGCTGATGTCGGAGTCGGAGTGGAGGGAGCTCACCGATGCGTCGAGGTTCGGCGCATGCTGATCGGACTCCGCAAGACGCTACGCGGTCAGCCCCGCGCGCCATCTAGTCAAAACGCGTGAGGCGTCTCACGCCCGCGGCTCACGCTCAGGACTCTAGCTCGAGTGAGCCCACGCTCGAGCTTACGCCCCATGCCCCTGGCTCTGAATTTTCACACAGCTTCGACCACCTTCGGCCGCGTGTACGCCTCCATCCCCAAACCGAGGTAGATCGTAAACACCACGAGCGCCGCCGACAGCAGAAACGGCAGCGCCAAATTCCGATCGAACAGAAAGCCGAACAGAATCGGAAACACCACGCGCGCCACACCGCCGAAGGTCTGCTGCACTCCCATATACAGCCCGCGCTCCTTGCTCGAGATCACGCGCGACAAGAGCGCCGTGACGCACGGAAACGTGAACGCCGTCCCCAATGGCAACAGTGCCACCGCCAGCGCCAACGGCAGATAGGGCAGGAGCGCCACGGCGCTCATCGGCAGCAGATCGCCGAGTAGATGCGCCACACGCGCGGGATCGCTGAGGGGTTTCGTGAATGCCATCGATGCAATGCCGATCGCCAGCAGCGTCGATCCGAATCGCGACAGACGCGCTTCGCCAAATCGATCGACCATCCTTCCAAGGATCAACGCACGCGTGAGCACGCTGATCACGCCGGTGTAGGTAAAAAAGAAGCCGATGGTATTCTCGGTCACCTCCCAGCGTTTGGAGAGGTACAGCGCGAGCATGGACGTCACGCCCTGAAACGCGCCGAGCGCGATGGCGTAGATCCAGATCAGCCGGGACGCCGGAGCAGACGAATGCGTGACGACGTGCAGGATGGCGTCGCGCGAGCGAGCGCGCTTCGTGGTGTCGGCCTTCGACTCCGCCGCTTCGGTCATATCGCGCGACTCGGTGAGAAAGCGCCACGCGAACGCCATGTTCACCAGACACAACGCGGCGGCAAACAGTCCGGGGCCCTGCGGACCCCACTTGTGGGTCAACGATCCGAGTACGGGTCCAATCGCAACGCCGGCATTCGTCGCCGCACTCAGCCAGCCAAGTGCCTTGGCACGCTCCTCCGGTTTCGTCGCGTCGGCAACGTAGGCTTGAATGACGCTGACGGTGCCGCCACCGGCGCCCTGCACGAGGCGCGACAGAAACAGAAAGAACAAGGCATACGGCAGCGACAACGCGAAGGCGAAGATGACGTACGCAATGACCGAAGCAGCCAGCCCAACGAGCAGCGCCGGCCGTCTTCCATACGCATCGGACATCCGGCCCCACATGGGCGCGGTGAGCAACTGTGCCACCGCAAACGAGCTGACGAGCAGGCCCACGACGAGTCCGCCCTGACCGAGCGACTTGGCGTAGAACGGCAGCAGCGGCAACACCATCAGCAGCCCCAGCATGTCGACGAAGGCTGTGATCATGAGAATCCAGAGCTTGGAGCTGCTGCTGGAGTCCTCTGCGTGTGCTGCGTTGCGCCTCATTCCGTCGTCGTCTTCCCGAGAGCGGCCGGAGGAACGGCTCTGCCCACCACACCGGCGAGCGCCACGATGGTGAGCACGTACGGAATCATCTCCACGAACTGCGACGGAATTGCCTGCGTGCCCTGGAGTTGAATCTGCAGCGTCTCCGCTGCGGCGAAGAGCAGACACGCGAGTCCCGCGCGCGCCGGATCCCAGCGGCCGAAGATCGTTGCCGCCAGCGCGATGAATCCGCGGCCCGCGGTCATCCCGTCGGTGAACTGATGCTGATCGAGCGCGAGGTATGCGCCGCCGAGTCCCGCGATCATTCCGCTCAACACCGTTGCGAGATAGCGCACGCGTGCCACCGGTACACCCACGGACGCGGCCGCCGCCGGATGCTCGCCGACCGCACGAACGCGAAGGCCAAAGGGCGTCTTGTACAACACCCACCCGACAATCGGCACGACGGCCAATCCGATCCAAACCAGCGGATTGCGCACCAGCGCGCCAAATCCCGTTCCGCTGCCCAGCACATCGAAGCCGAGCACGCGCGGCGAATTGGACGAGCTGTCGAAGAAGAGGCGCAGAAAGAACCGAGTCAGCCCGATGGCCAACAGATTGATCGCGATGCCGACGACGACTTGATCGGCGCGAAAGCGAATGGCCGACACGGCATACAGCAGTGCGAGCGCACCGCCTCCTACCACTGCAGCGATCACGCCGATCCACGGCGAGTGCGTTGCATACGTCGCCGCCACGGCGCAGAACGCGCCGCCGAGCATGTAGCCCTCGAGTGTGAGCGCGATCAGGCCGGCGCGTTCGCTCAGCACGCCTCCCGCAGACGCGAGCAAATATGGAATCGCAATGCGCAGGGTCTGCGCGAGGAACGCGATGAGGATCATGCTTCCACACTCCGCCGCGCGCGCAGCAGCCGCCGCACTTCGGGCACCGACGTCGCCACCGCGAGAATGACGACGGCCTGAAGCACGTCCACCATCTGCTTGGGCACGAGCGCGTTCACGGCAAGGCCACCTTGCGACAGCGTCGCGAACAACAGGGCAGCGAGCACTATGCCTATGGGATGGCTTCGGCCCACGAGGGCCACCGCAATGCCAAGAAAGCCGGCGCCGGTGGCGAAGCCTTCCTCATAGTAGTGCTTGTAGCCGAGCACGTAGTTCAAGCCGCCGAGTCCCGCGATGGCTCCCGATACGGCAAGTGCCCGCCACGTCACGCCCGCAACGTCGACTCCGGCATACTCGGCGGCTCTGGGCTGGAGCCCCACGGCGCGTAGCTCGAAGCCGCGTCGCGTGCGAAACAGATACCAGCCCAGCGCGATGGCGGTGACGAGCGCAAGAAGAATCGTCGCATTTGCCGCGGAGCCGTGAAACGGGCCGAAAGCATCGCCGAGGCGCGGCAGCGCGCCGCTCTGAAGCTCTGGCGTGTGCAGTGTATCGGGTACGTGCACCTTTGCGCTCGTGAGGTAGTTGAGCAGCGCGAGCACGATGAAATTGAGCATGATGGTTACGATCACTTCGTGCGCACCGAACTTTGCCTTGAGCACACCGGGCACCGCGCCCACCGCGCCTCCGCCAATGCCGGCAGCCAGCATATAGATGGGCAGACAGAGCAGCGCCGGAATGCCAGGTGGCAGCAGCATGCCAACCAACGCCGCGCAAAATCCGCCGGCCGCCAGTTGACTCTCGGCGCCGATGTTGAACAGGCCCGCGCGCAATCCCAATCCCACGGCGAGTCCGGTGAACGTCAGCGTCGTCGCCTTGTAGAGCACCTGGCCGAAGCCATACGCGTTGCCCCATGTGCCGTCGAGTAGAAGCTTGAACACCGCGCCGGGTGACTGGCCGAAACTCAGGATGAGCACATCGCCAACGACGGCGGCGAGCAGCAGCGCGACGAGCGGCGGCAGTACCGCTTCTTCGAGTGCCGCTTTGTTCATGCCGCGCGCTCCGCGCCGGTCATGTAGGGGCCAATGACATCCGCGCTCGCGTCGGAGCGCGGCAACACCTTCACGATACGGCCGCCGTACATCACCGCCACGCGATCGGCGAGCGCCAGCACTTCGGCGAGATCGGCTGACACCAGCAGGATTGCCTTGCCCTGATCGCGCGCCTCGCGCAGCCGCTCGTGGATGAACTCAATGGCCCCGACGTCGACCCCTCGCGTGGGTTGGGCGGCGAGCAATACCTTGAACGCGCGTGACATCTCTCGCGCAACGACGATTTTCTGTTGATTGCCACCCGAGAGCACGCGCGCGGCGAGCGACGCGTCGGTAGGCCGGATATCGTACCGCTCGATGAGCGTGCGCGCATGCTCGAGCACACGCGCGGAATCCAGTACGGCGCCGCGCGTGAAGTGATGCTGTTGCCCAAGAATGAGATTCTCGGCGATGCTGTAGTCGAGCACGAGGCCGCGCTCGTGCCGGTCCTCGGGGATGTGCGAGAGTCCGCGATCACCCCGAGCGCGCACGCCGAGCGAGGAGAAGTCGCTGCCGTCGAGCAGGATGGAACCGCGACCCGCGCACATGCCGGACAGTGCCTCGATGAGCTCTGTCTGCCCGTTGCCTTCGACGCCGGCGATGCCGAGGATCTCGCCCGGCGCGATGCTGAAGCTCACGCCCTTCACGACCTCGGCGCCCCGCGAGTTGGTGACGGTGAGATCGCGAACCTCGAGCAGCGGTTTGGAGGATGATTGACTCGATGCGGTCGCGCCCTCGTATGCCGCATCGAGGGCGAGTGCGACGTCGCGTCCTACCATTGCGTGAGCAATCGCCTGTGGCGTGGCGCCGGCGCTCGTCATGCGCGCGACGGTTGCGCCCTGCCGCATGACGGTGATCGTGTCGGACACGTCGATCACTTCGTCGAGCTTGTGCGTGATGAGCACGACGGTGCCGCCCGCGTCGCGCAGCGAGCGAAGGACCCCCCACAGCTCCTGCACCTCGGGCGGAGAGAGCACGGCCGTGGGCTCGTCGAGGATGAGGATCTTCGCGCCGCGGAAGAGCGTTTTGAGAATCTCGACACGCTGCGCTTCGCCCACGGACAAGTCGGCGACGAGCCGATCGGGCGGGACGACCAATCCCGTTTTCGCGCTGAGATCGCGGACGGCCTGCTCGGCGGCCGCGCGATCGAGCACGAGACCGCGCGTGATCTCCGAACCCAGGACGATGTTCTCCGCGACGGTGAGCGTGGGGACGAGCATGAAGTGCTGGTGCACCATGCCCACGCCCGCGGCGATCGCGTCCGCGGTGGACCAGCCGGTGATGTCGCGGCCGTTCACTTCCATGGTGCCCGCATTGGGCGCGTACAGGCCGCTGAGAATGCGCATGAGCGTCGACTTCCCCGCGCCGTTCTCGCCGACGAGCGCATGGATCTCGCCCTGTACGACTTCGAGCTCGGCGCCGCGGTTGGCGCGCACGGGACCGAAGGATTTGTCGATGCCGGTGAGGCGGATTGCGATCATGGCCGCGTGCGGCGTGCGGAGTGCGGCGGCGCGTGAAGCGTGTGGCGCGCGGCGTGGTCGTGAGGCGGGCGGAGACGTGCGGCGTGAGGCGAGTAAGGTAGGGAGCGGGCGTTCCTGGAGACGGTGTCTGAGCGCGCCGCGGGCCGGAGGGCCGCTGCGACATCGCGAAGTCCCGCCGTCGGAAGGAATGCCCGCTCCCGACCCGCGCCCCGATCCATCACTGACGAGTGCTCGGCACTTTGATCCGCCCCGCGATGATCTCTTTTTTCAGTGCCTCCAGACGCGCGCGGACATCGGCGGGTATGAGCTTGTCGTTGTTCTTGTCGTAGACATAGCCCACGCCCTCCTCGGCGAGTCCGTACTGGTCGATCCCGCCCTTGAAGCGCTTCTCTTTCACGCGCTTGATGGCGTCGTACACGGCGTTGTCCACGCCTTTGACCATGCTCGTGAGCACGTAGCCCGGCGCTTCATTGAACTGATCCGCATCGACGCCAATGGCGAGTTTGCCCGTCTGTCGCGCGGCCTCGAACACACCGAGTCCCGTGGAGCCGGACGCGTGAAAGATGACGTTCACGCCCTGTTGATACTGACTGAGCGCGAGCTCCTTGCCTTTGCCGGGATTGCGAAACGCTTCGGGGGTAACGCCGGCGTACTGCGTCAGCACCTCGCAATCCGGACATACCTGCTTCACGCCGGCGATGTAGCCTGCCTCGAACTTGTGAATGAGCGGGAAGTTCATGCCGCCCACGAAGCCGACCTTCTTCGACTTGCCGACGAGCGCCGCCAGTGCGCCGACGAGAAACGAGCCCTGTTCCTCGCGGAACTTGAGCGCGGCGAGGTTGGCCGGGGGCGGCAGGATCTTGCCGTCTTTGTCCGTGGACACGGAGTAGTCGACGCCGGCGAAATACGTACTGGGATATTCCTTGGCGAGCTGCGCGAGGTCGTCGGTGAAGATGAACCCCACGCCGATCACGATGTCCATTCCTTCTGCGGCGAGCAGTCGGAGGCCGGACTCGCGGTCGGAGCCCTCGCCAGGTTCGATGAACCGAACGCGGGCGCCCAGCTCCTTTTGCGCGCGTTCGGCGCCCAGGTAGGCGCCGTCGTTGAATGACTTGTCGCCGCGTCCTCCCATGTCGAACACGATGCCGACGTCGACGGCTTCACCCGAGGGTGGCTCCGCGGCACCCGAGGGATGGACGAACAGGAGGGACACATGGACGAGCAATAGCGCGCCCACGAGGAAAAGCAGCTTCCGCATAGGGGCGAAAAGTCGTGACGGGGCACCGAGGGGGCAAGAACGATCCGGGTTGGTCGGTCGATCAGTCTGACGGTCTGACCGCGCCCGACCGTCAGACCGTCGGACTGTCAGACCTTATATTGCCCCCATGCCCGACCGTATTCGGACCCGATTTCTCGTCGTGGGCAGCGGCGTCGCCGGTTTGCACACGGCGTGGCGAGCATCGCAGCACGGCGACGTTCTGCTGCTGACGAAGCGATCGCTGTTCGACAGCGCGACCGCCTATGCGCAGGGCGGCATCGCCGCCGCGTTGGGCGCGGGCGATTCGCCCAAGCTGCACCGGCAGGACACGCTGGCGGCCGGCGCCGCGCTCTGTGATGCTGCCGCGGTGCAAGTGCTGGTGGAAGAGGGCCCCGCGCGGGTTCGAGAACTTCAGACAGCGGGCGCCGAGTTCGATCTCGATCCCAAGGGTGAGCTGCTGCTTGGTCGCGAGGCGGCGCATTCGACGAACCGGATCGTGCATGCGCACGGCGATCAAACCGGCGCCGAAGTCGCGCGCACGCTCATCGCGCGCGTGCGAAAGAGCAAGCGGGTGAAAGTGCTCGAGCGGGCGCGCGTGCTGGACCTCATCGTCGCGCGCGGGGCGTGCATCGGCGTGCAGGCGAGTGTGGCGGGCAAGGCGGTGGAGATCATTGCGGACGCCACGGTGATCGCGACGGGCGGATGTGGCCAGGTGTATCGCTACACGACCAATCCCGTCGTCGCCACCGGTGACGGCTTCGCGATCGCGCATCGCGCCGGCGTCACGATCGCC
This sequence comes from Gemmatimonadaceae bacterium, assembly GCA_031360095.1. Taxonomy (GTDB): domain Bacteria; phylum Gemmatimonadota; class Gemmatimonadetes; order Gemmatimonadales; family Gemmatimonadaceae; genus AG11. The sequence goes on along the minus strand of JANMAY010000173.1, from coordinate 853 downwards.
GACATGGAGTTCGTGCAGTTTCATCCCACCGCGCTCGACACGCGGGAGAATCCACTCGCGCTGATCAGCGAAGCGGTGCGTGGCGAGGGTGCGTTTCTCGTGAACGAAAGTGGCGAGCGGTTCATGAAGACGGTGCACGCGCTCGCCGATCTGGCGCCGCGCGACGTGGTGGCGCGAGCGATTTTCCGCGAGCAGAAGCGGAGCGGCGTGTATCTCGACGCGCGCAAGCTGGGCCGCGGCTTCGCCAAGCGCTTTCCCGGAATCTTTGCCCTGTGTGGCGCGCGGGGCATCGATCCACGAAAGGATCTCATTCCGGTCACCCCCGCCGCCCACTACATCATGGGCGGCGTGGTCACCGATCTGAACGGCCGCTCCAGCATGCCGCGCCTGTACGCCGTGGGCGAAGTGGCGCGAACGGGGGTGCATGGCGCCAACAGACTGGCGTCCAATTCGCTGCTCGAAGGGCTGGTGTTTGCCGAGCGTGTCGCGCGCGATCTCGCCGGGGTGTCGGCGCTCGGCGCGCTGCCCAAGGCGAAGCAATGGGCGGTTCCGGTGCTGCGCGATCGCGGAGCGGCCCAGGTTGGAGCGGACCTCGTGCGAGAGGTGATGTGGAAGCACGCCGGCATTGCGCGCACGGCGAAGGGCCTGCGTACCGCGATCGTGGAGCTTGGGGAGATCGAGGAGCGACTTCCGGAAGGCGCCACCGAGGAGCTCAATCTCGTGCAGACCGCTCAGCTCATCGTGGAGGCGGCGCTGCGGCGCAAAGAATCCCGCGGTGGACACTATCGCAGCGACTTTCCGCGGGCGAAGAGCAACTGGCGTCGACACATCGAGCAATAGACAGGCACTTCAA
>JANMAY010000162.1:0-1897 GCA_031360095.1 Gemmatimonadaceae bacterium | reverse complement strand
CACGATCTGTCGGAGGTCGATCTGCATCAGGCGGACCAGCGTTGCCGCTTGCGACGCGGTCCGCAGGGAGTCGTGCCCAACATGCAGCTGTCGGACGCGCTTCGCCGAGCGGGACTCAAGTCCGACACGTATCTCGGTGAGGTGCTGGTGGACCGGCTCCGGCCGGATTCCACGCGAGAGCAGTTGCGCGCCACGCTCGTGGATACGACAGGGCGGGTGATCAACGACTTTTCGCTTCGTGAGGACGACCAGATCACGGTGTTCTCGCTCACGACGTTTCGTCCAGCGCGCTACGTCGCGATTGGCGGAGCGGTGAAGCGAGGCGGACGCTTTCCGTTCCGCGTGGGGATGACGCTGCGGGATCTGGTGCTGCTCGCGAATGGCTTGCAGGAAAGCGCGGATCTTCGTGAGGCCGAGATCGCGCGGCTTCCAACCAATCGCGACAGCGGCCGCACGGCGATGACCTTCCGCGTGCCGCTCGATTCGACCTATCTCTTCGAGCGGAAACCCAATGGCGAATACATCGGAGCTCCTGGCATAGATGCAATCGCGAGCGGAGCGCCAGAGGTCCCGCTCAAGCCGTACGACAACGTGCTCATTCTGCGTCAGCCCGATTGGGAGCTCCAGCGAACGGTCGTCGTGCAGGGCGAGGTGAAGTTTCCGGGTGCGTACGCACTGACCAAGAAAACCGAGCGGCTCTCGGATGTCATTGCACGTGCGGGTGGCGTGACGGACGAGGCGTACACGGGCGGCATCGTGTTCGTGCGCGCGCAAAATGGACTGGGTCGCGTGGGCCTCGAGCTGTCGTCCGCATTGAACCGGTACGAGAGCTCCGACAATCTCATCCTCCGTGACGGCGACAACATCACGGTGCCGTCGTTCAACGCGGTGGTCACGATTCGCGGAGCGGTGAATCAACCGTCGTCGGTGGCGTATGTGCGCGGGAAGGGAATCGACTACTACATCAACTCTGCTGGCGGCTCCTCGAAGACTGGCGACGAAGGCCGCGCCTACGTGACGCAGCCGAGCGGAAAGCTCGAGTCGGTGCGCAGACACTTTCTCCGTCCTGCAACGATGCCGCAGCCGAGACCCGGCAGCGTCGTCACCGTCCCCGAGCTGGATCCCGCCGAGAAGAAGGACTACATCGCGCTGACCGGTACCGTGGCGCAGATCATCGCGAGCACGGTCGCCATCATCGTCGCCCTCAAGCGATAACGGCGCCTGGCGCACAAGCGCGCACCCTTCGTCCTCGCACTTTCGATCCTCGGGGTCTCGTTCTCCGGCCCCCTGGTTCGTCTGTCGCACGCACATCCGCTCGCCATTGCGACCTGGCGGCTCGGGTTCTCGCTCATCCTCATTGCGATCGCGCTCGCCGTCACGGGACAGTGGCGGCAGTGGAGCAAGCTCACGCCGCGCGAGCTGCTGATTGCGGTGGGCGCCGGGGCGATGCTCGCATTCCACTTCTGGAGCTGGAACGCCTCTGTTGCGTACACCAGCGTTGCCGCCTCGGTGGTGCTGGTGAATACGCAGCCGGTCGTCGTCGCGATTGTCTCGACCTTCTGGCTGCGCGAAGCACCATCGCGGCTGCAATGGGTGGGCATCGGCATCGCGATGATGGGAGCGCTCATCGTTGCCCTGCCGGATTTGCGCGGCGCGTCTGCGTCGTCGGCCGCGCATCCCCAGGCTCTGCTCGGGGACGCCCTCGCCCTCATCGGCGCGGCGACGGCGGCGGTGTACTTCGTCGCGGGGCGGAGACTGCGCGCGTCGCTGGATCTGTGGGCGTATGTGGGTGTGGTCTACGGTGCGTGCTTTATCGTGCTGCTCGCGTTGAGCGTGCTCGCCGGCGCGTCGCTCGCACCGCAGCCGGTGCGCGAGCTGGAGTTGTTCGCCGCGCTCG
>JANMAY010000130.1:0-17910 GCA_031360095.1 Gemmatimonadaceae bacterium | reverse complement strand
CACCTCACGCGTGACGAGGTAAAGCGGTGGCTCGAGGCCACGCTTCGGACCGGCGAGATCTCTCGCGAGATCATCTCCTACGTGTATCGGAATTCGGAGGGGCGGCCCCTCACCCTCGTGCACCTTCTGCGGGACCTCGAGGAGTCCGGCCACTTGATCGAGCGGAAAGGCTCGTGGCACTGGAGCGGCATCGGCGCCCTGCCCAGTGCCGTGCCCTTGTCCGAGCTGCTCGCGCGGAGAATCGGTCGTCTCGAGGCAGGAGCGCGAGATGTGCTCGAGTTGGCCGTCGTTCTGGGACGAGACGCGGAAGATCGTCTCCTTACCGGTGACGACGCCGAGTCAGGACGTTCGCTCATACTCAGTCTGGTCGAGGCGGGCTTGTTGGCGTCGACCTTTCATCGGGATCGGGTCGCGTACGTGGTCTCGCACTCCGAGGTGTGTCACGCCGTTCTGATGAATCTTTCAGACACACGGCGCGCCGAGCTGCATGCGCGTCTTGCCATCGCCCTCGAGACGAGCGAACGCGCCACGGTCTCCGAAATCGCGGAGCACTTCGAGCGCGCTGGGGCCCAAGACCAGGCGCACCGGTATGCGCTGCTGGCCGCCGATCGCGCGTTCGCGCTTCACGAAATGGGCGCGGAAGCGGACTTGCTCCTGGCTGCTGAACGCACCGCGCCAACCGCCCAGGCGCTTGCGGAGGTGCGTGTGCGAATGGCGTCGGTTGCCGAGATCGCCGGACGGTACGAAGAGGCGGCAGCGCGGTGCGACCAAGCGCTCAGCTGGTTCGAATCGCAGGGGGATCGTTTGCGCTCGTTGCAGCTCAAACGAACCCGTGCGCTCGTTCGCCTCAAGCGTGGACAGAGCGCGCGCGACACGCTGGATGAGCTTCTGACGCTCGAGGCCGACGCCCGCGCGGCACAAGCGGATACAGAACGCGCCGCCATTCTTTTGCACATCGCCCAGCTGCACTATCGACTTGGCGATGTGTCGGAAGGGCAGCGAATCGCGGAGGAAGTGGTCAGCATCGCGGAGCGAGGTGACGATCCGCTGTTGCTCGCCGATGCGAGCAACCGTTTGGCGGCGACCATTCAACTCGTCAATGTGAAGCGTGCGCGCGAACTGTTCACGCGTTCGCTCGACATTGCGAGTTCGCTGGGCGACTCATCGCGGTTGGTGCGTGCGCTGAACAACCTCGGTGTGCTCGAGCTCAACAACAACAATTTCGACGAGTCTCGGCGCGCGCTTTCGATGGCCGTCGATATCGCGAGAACCGGCGGCATGGTGGAGGCGTGGGGCAGGGCCGAATTGAATCGCGGTGTCCTCGCCGGTCGAATGGCGGAATACGAGGAAGCCTCCAGTGCTTTTAACGAAGCGCTTCGTTTGGCTTCGATGGCGCAGAACAGCGAAGACCAGCTGTACGCGACGCTGAACCTGGCAAATCTGGAACGCGATCACGAACGCCCGCGCGAGGCCGCCGATCTGTATTCACTTGTCGTGGAGCTCGCCGAACGGATCGGGCAGGCGTCGATTCAGGCAGTTGGCCTCGCCGGGCTCGGGTGGTGCCGGCGCGCCTTGGGCGATGATCGCGGAGCACGAGAGGCGCTCGATCGGGCGCTCAACCTCGGCGACGTCATGGTCGACTGGTTCCCCGGTCGAGAGCTCTTGGAAGCGTTGCGACTGTACTTTGTCGTGCAGGAGGGAAATCTGCAGACCGCGGTCGCGCGATTTGAAGAATCGCTCGCGCTCGCGGACGCGGTAGACCTGGCCGGAGCCGCATTTCTCGTGTCTGAATTCGGCCAGACCCTCCTGCCGCATGCCCGGGGCCTTATTAGCGAAGCAGTTCGCCGCTACGCCGATCTGCCCGATGTGCTTCACAACGCGCGGATGCGCGACCGATTCGCTGTTCTGAAACTAGACAGTTAAGCGATTTTGCATACTGCACTATTGACCGACTGCCATCCGCGACCATATTTCATGGCACAATGGATTGGCCGGGCAAAAAGTACCCAGTTGGTGCTTTCCCCTCCCGCGTGCCGATCCTCCGACTGTGGCTCTCCGACGTAGGAGCGCGCAGCCGCAGTATTCATGCATCGGATGGTATTCATGCGTCGCCCCACTTGGAAGACAGTCAGCACGCTGGTCACTACTATTGTGATCGCGGGCTGTCAGGATAGCCCGGTCACTGCGCCGACCACGAGCGCAGTTCCCTCGATGAGCGCTGTGTTCGCGCCAGAAGGCCGGCCGCACCTCAGCCTCGATCGCCTCGACGCCGCAGCAACGACTGCCGATTTCAAGGTTGGCCCGAGCGGCGGCGTCTACTTCATCGGACGCAACGCGGTCGTTTTCCCTGCCTACAGCATTTGCGATCCCACACGGAGCTCGTACGGCCCCGGCACGTGGGACGACCGATGCGAGACGATCAGGGAGGCAATCACGATTCACGCAGTGCTGACCAAGTCTGCGGAAGGGAACCTGCTCGACTTTACGCCAGCGCTTCGCTTCAGACCGTCGGATGATCCTTCGCGATGGGTGTGGCTTTATATGCACACGCCCTCGGCCGTGGGCGCAACGGATTTGTCGATCTTCAGCATTCTGTATCAGTCGTCATCCAGCGCGCCGCTCATTGACGAGACCGTGTTCGATCGCTCGCTGCGCACATACGTCGATGCGCGCACCGGTTTCACGAGCCGCCGCATCAAACACTTTTCGGGGTATGTGCCGATCACCAGCCGCGTCTGCGATGCGGACACCGGTATCTGCACGGACATCCCGGAAGATCCGCCGCTAGATCTATCGAAATAGAAGGTTCGCATCGATTTCAATCGAACGCGCCCGCCTCCCGGCGGGCGCGTTTGTATTTGACATCCGGACGTGGCGAGGCTCGCAACCGGGTGACCGTTGGCGCGCGGCTTGGGTTGTCGTTGAGGACGGGCGCTGCCGCAGCACTCTTGTGGCGTCCGCTCCACGATTTCGCGTCGATGATCCCGGATGGAGGTCGAGGCCGGGTGCCCGGATTCGAATTCGATGTGACGCGCACGGGGGCTGTGGTGGTGCTTGCATTGTGCGCTTGGCGTGTCCCGCGTTCGCATCAGCAGGTCGCACTCTGCCCGGCGTTTTCGCGGTATGCACGAGGAATTCGGTGACTCCGTCGCATAGCTCCATCATGCCGGAGCGTAGGTCGGGAGCGCGCGCGGGATGCTCTTCCATAGGAGGAATCCGGGCGCGATGTGCGCCGGTGGAAATCGCGCATGTGGCTGGTATGCGATATGCCTTTTTCCACAGTCGTCGGGGCATCGCGGGCATCGTGCGGCTGCCTCGAGCCATCGTCTCCGCATCGGAGCGCAGGCGTCATGCGTTCGTGACGTACGGTCAGGAACTTTGGCGCGATGATCGTGTTCGATCTGTTGGCTACACCGGACTTCGCCGGTCGTGGCCGAAACCTCAACGCGAGATCGCTCGTCGTTGATGTACGTAGTGGCAGGAGCAGCACTCTTTTCAGGAGGGGGTATGGATGTCCTCGTCATGCTCGAGGAAAGCCCCGATCACTCGCCAGTGCTCGCGCACGTGAATTCGGTTCCTTCGCCGCTCGCGTCCGAGCGGCCGGCACGCGACATCGTGACGCTCTACGGTGTTCCGAACGAGGGATCGCTGGCGTTGGCGCTCGCCGCCGCGGTGGAGTCTCATCGCACCGGTCGGGGGCACGACAATGTGGACGCCATTCGCCATCTCGGCGTGTGGGCGGAACGTGGTGCCATCGGTGATGCCGCGTGGCGCGACGTTGGGACGGGGCAGCTCGTCACCCACGATCTGGAAATTCCGCTCGCGATACTTGCTGGTACAGCCAGCCAGCTGCTTGGCGAGTGTGGTCAGCTCATTCGCCGGCTGGTCGCCGGCCTCTCGATGCCTGACTGGCCCGAAGGCGCGCGTCGCGCCATCACCGTGTCGCTCCATCCCATGGCGGGACTCGCGGCGCCCGTGTTTGCACCGCTCGAGTCGCTGCTCGACCGGCTGCGGGAAGCCGATGGACTGACCTTTGACTACGAGGGGGACTGAACCAACGGATCCTGAATCGTCAGAGAAGTGAGCAGGACGGGCGGCCCGCGAGATTATCGCGGGCCGCTCCCGTTTTTACCGCCCACCCTGCTTGACACGTTTCTCCACCGCCACCATTCCTAAGGCGACTGCATCACGCTCGAGGTGGGGCCGATGTCCAAGCTCTCCGCGCACACCGCGCCGTCCCGTACGTCCGGGGACGAGCACGTATTCACCGACACCGATGGGCGCCTGTGGTGCGCCGCGCTCGAACAGCGCGACGACCCGTGTGGCGCCCTCGTGTTTCGCTGCATCAGCGACGGGCGCCGCTCCGTGCGGGCCCTACAGGTGGATCCGCTCGCCCTCCACGACGCCGTCGACGACGCCTGGCGAGGATGGCTCGACGACGCCCCACGCATCGGCATCCTCTCCTAGCACCATGAGGCTCACGCATGCGAGAGTACCTGGGATCGGAGATCCGAAACATCGCGGTGGTCGGACACGGGGCGAGCGGCAAGACCAGCCTGGTCGATGCGCTCGCCTTCGTGTCCGGCACGAGTAAACGGCACGGCAGCGTTTCGGACGGCACGGCCCTCACCGACACCGCACCCGAAGAGACAGAACGAGGCTACTCCATCAACCTCGGCTGCGCATACGCCGAATGGATGGACAACAAGATCAACCTGCTCGACACACCAGGCTTTCTCGATTTCCAAGGCGATGCCATCGCGGGGCTGGCAGCAGCGGACGGCGCGCTCTGCGTGGTGGGAGCCACCAGCGGCGTCGAAGTCGGTACCGAGCGCATGTTTCGCGAAGCGGTGGCGCGGCGAGATCCGGTGCTCTTCGTCGTCACGATGATGGACAAGGAGCACGCGAACTTCGACGCGATCTACCAGCAGATCAAGTCGCGCCTCACGAACAAGGTCATCCCCATCGAGGTCCCGGTGGGAGAGGGGACGGAGTTCCACGGCATCGTCAACCTGTTCGACAAAAAGGCGCACGTCTACGCGCGCGGCGCCAAGAGCGGCGCCTATGAAGAGACAGACGTTCCCGCCGAGGTACAGCCGCAGTTCGATCGCTACTACTCCGAGTTGATCGAAACCATCGCGGCCACGGACGATACCCTGCTCGAGCGCTACCTCGACGGCCAGGAGATCACGCGCGACGACGCCATCGCCGCGATGAAGAATGCCATGAAGCGAATGGAGCTGTTTCCGCTCTTCTGCGTGTCCTCCACCCTCAACTATGGGACACGGGCCGTCTTGACGACCATAGTGGAGCTGATGCCCAACGCCTTCGAGATGGAAGAGCTGCACGGATTCAAAGGCGCGGAGGGCGACCACACGGTCGAGATCCACGCCAAGGACGACGCACCCTTCGCCGCGCTGGTGTTCAAGACACAGAGCGAGCCCCATGTGGGTGACGTGAGCATGTTCAGGATTCTTTCGGGGTCGGTCGCGAGCGGCGAAGAGCGCTACAACGCCACGCGCGATGTGGCGGAGAAGCTGAACCACCTCGCGATCGCCCAGGGACGCGAGCGATTCGAGGTGCCCCGGCTTCATGCGGGCGACATTGGATGCGTCGCCAAGCTGCGCAATACGCACACGAATGACACCCTCTCGACACGCGCCCATCCCGTGCGACTTCCGCAGATCCAGTTCGCGGAGCCGCTCGTGCAGATGGCCATTCACCCCACGAACCGTGTCGACGAGGAGAAGCTGCAGCTCGGGCTTCACCGCCTCCACGACGAAGATCCTTCCTTCCAATCCCAGTGGAACGCGGAAACGCACGAGACGCTCGTCTTCGGCATGGGCGAGCGTCATCTCGAAGTCGCGCTGTCGAAGCTGAAGCGCAAGTTCGGCGTCGTCGCCGTGCTATCGAAGCCCAAGATCGCGTATCGTGAAACGATTCGTGCCCGTGCCGAGGGACAGGGGCGGCACAAGAAGCAGTCGGGGGGACGTGGTCAGTTCGGGGACTGCTGGGTGCGCATCATGCCGACGCCACGCGGCGACGGCATTCGATTCGAGGACTGCATCGTGGGTGGGTCCATCCCGAGCAAGTTCATTCCCGCAGTGGAGCGGGGAATTCAGGAAGCAGCCGAGCGCGGTGTCTTGGCGGGATTTCCGCTCGTGGACTTCCAGGTGGAGTTGTACGACGGCTCGTACCACACAGTGGACTCGAACGAAATGTCGTTCAAGATGGCCGGCATCCAGGCATTCAAGACGGTCGCTCCGAGGTGCAAGCCGGTGCTGCTGGAGCCACTCGACGAGATCGAGATCGACACTCCGGAGGAATCACTCGGTGACGTACTCGGCGATCTGTCCGCGAGGAGGGGACATATCCTGGGCACGGAAACTCAGGATGACGCGGCGGGGACACGCGTGCGCGCCGTGGTGCCGCAGTCGGAGCTCCACCTGTATGCGAGTGCCCTGCAGTCGATGACGCACGGTCGGGCGAGTTTTCGAAGGCATTTCCGCGGTTATGAGGAGATGCCAAGCGAGGCAGCGCAGCGTGTCGTGGAGGAAGCGTCGAAGGCGCAGGTGGAGCAGTAGGCGCACCGGAGGACGATGTCATCCTGAGCTTCAGCGAAGGATCTGCTGTTGAGGGTATGGTGACCAGTAGATCCTTCGCGCTCGAGGTAGTAGACTGCTTACCGGTTTCATCGGAGCGAGGCATTTGCACCTGCGGGTCGTGATTGCCACACTCCTGCCCCTTCCGTTCGCCGCGATTCTGGCACAAGGCGTAACCACAGCAGGCATCCGCGGACGCATCGGTACAGACTTCGCGCGGCAAACCGACTTCCGCGTTCGTGTCAGCCACGACGCCACCGGATTCGCAGTCGAAGTGCGCGCGTCCAACGGCGGATTCCTGGTGCAAGGACTGGAGCCCGGCGGCCCGTACACCGTGACGGCCCGTGCTTTTGGCTTCGTCGCGCAGCGCCGAGCGAGAATCTTTCTCACGCTGGGCGAGCTGCGTGAGATCAACTTCGCACTGGAGCCAATCGCCGCGCACCTGGACACCGTCAAGGTCGTAGATCGTGGCTTCTCGAATCCCGGCGCACACGCGGACGGCGGGACGGGTACGACCATCTCCGCGTCGCTGTTGGATCATCTCCCGACGCTCAACCGCGATCTGTATGACTTCCTTCGCCTCGTACCGCAAGTCTCGACGAAGATCAGCCTGCCGAGTCGCGGTTTGTCGGGCGGCGGTGTCGGATTCCGCTTCAACGATTTCCTGATCAACGGCGTCTCGGAGCGGACGCTCAGCGGCGGCGTCTCGGGAGCCTTTGCCGGCGGCAAGTCCATTCCGCTCGATGCGGTGCAGGAGTATCAAGTGCTGCTCGCGCCGTATGACGTGCGGTATGGAGACTTCGCAGGCGCGCTCGTGAACGCGGTCACGAAGTCGGGAACCAACACGGTCCGCGGCTCCGTGTTCGCGTATGGCAGGAACGATCGGCTGGCGCGGCGCAGCGACGATGCGGTCACGCCGTATGACAGAGCACAGTATGGCGTTTCATTGAGCGGTCCCATTCGGCGTGACCGACTGCATTTCTTCATCGCGACGGAGCTACAGCGCTTCACGTTTCCGGCCGCGGGACCATATGTGGGACAACCCCAGTCCGCCGAGCGACCAGTGCCCGTCGCGTTGGCCGATCTGAACCGATTCGACGCGGTCATGCGGCGCTACGGTCTGACCGCAGGCTCGGCCGGTCCAGTCGACAACGGCAATCCGCTGCGGAACGTGTTCACGCGATTCGACCTGATGCTTCCCGCGTGGAACAGTCGTGTGATCGCGTGGAACAACTACAGCGGCAGCGAAGACATCGCGTTCTCGCGCGCGGCACGCGACACATTCTCCCTGTCGAGCTATCAGGTCAGACGCGTGACGCTGGCGCGGACCACCGCGATGCACGTGCATACGACGCTTCGACGCGCGGGCGGTGGGCACAACGAGCTGCTCGTTTCCAAGCGCGTGGATGCCTCTGACATCGCGGGCTCCGTTCAGCAGCCGATCGTGCGCGTGTCGGCTCCCGGAATCTCAGGTGGCCGCATCACGCTCAATAGCGGAACGCATGAGAGCGGACAGGCCATCTGGGTGCGACCGAGCGCGTGGACGATCAAGGAGAACCTCACGTTGCCGCTGAAGAAGACGCACGTCATCACCGTTGGAGCGGACGTCGAGCGCTTTCGCATACGTCGCGGAGGCGCGATCGGCTCGTTTGGTGCCTGGAGCTTTGCCAGTCTCGACGCGCTCGAGCAAGGGCTTCCCGATCGGTACGAGGTCAGAGTCGACATCGGCGAGAACGGCACGGAGCTCACCGGCACACAGTACGCCGGGCACGCCGGCGATCAGTGGCAGGCGAGCGACCATCTCTCGGTGACGTTCGGGATGCGCGCCGACGCACTTGCAATCAACGAGCGCGCGCCGTATCACGCAGTCGTCGATTCGGTCTTCAACCGGCGCACTGACGAGATGCCGCGGCCGCGCATCGAGCTCTCGCCGCGCGTTGCCTTCATCTGGGATCCGAGCGGTACGGCGGATGGACGTCTACGCGGCGGACTGGGGATTTTCAGCACGCGGTACCCGCTCGCATGGGCGCAGACGGCGTTGTCGAGCTACGGCGTGGGCGGAGTGCTCCGGTGCAATGCGCTCGCGGCCGGACGTCAGCCTCCGCCGGCGTTCGCGCCCAATTATCGTGCTGCGCCGACGGCATGTGCCGGAGGTGCGAGCATCACCACGGCCCATCGTGGGGATGTGGATCTGCTCGATCCACGCCTCCGGATGATGCGGGTAGCGCGCGCCTCGCTCGCGTACGATCGGCGTTTGCCCTGGAGCCTCACGCTCGTGAATGAGGGCCTCTTCACTCGAGCGCTGTCGGACTTCGTGGTCATGAACCTCAACCTGCGCGACCCGGAGAACGCTGACGTGAACGGGCGGACGATGTACGGGACGATCAACTCCATCGGCATCGCAACGCCGAAGACGCGCTCGCCGTTCTCCGAAGTCATCGAGCTTCGTAACACCGCGCGCAATCACTCGCTTCAGCTGTCGACGAAGTTGGAGCGACCGTCATCCGACGGAATGGGTGGCTTTGTGTCGTACACGTACTCGCGAGCGCGCGACGTCCAGACGCCCCTGCGGGTGAATACGCGGGGGACAACGCTGTGGGCGAGTGCGCGGGTCACATCGGGGCGCCACGACGATCTCGCGCCGGGGACCTCGTCCAACGACGTGCCCCACCGCATCGTCGCCGCAGGCACGCTCGTCATTCCGAGGGCACGCTGGGGCACCGAACTGTCGTTCTACTACGTGGGAGAGTCGGGACGGCCATTCACCTACACCGCATTCGGCACGCTCGGACGCGGCGATCTCAACGCGGACGGCTCCAACGCGAATGATCCGGTCTATGTGCCACGCAACGCGCTCGACGCATCGGAGATCCTGGTGAGCGGGGTTTCCGAATCGTTTGGCGCGGACAATTCAACGAACGCGCAGGCGGAACGCGAGCAGGCGCAGCGCAATGCGTTGGAGGCAATCATTCAGCGCACGCCGTGTCTGCGACGTCAACGTGGCAGGATCCTGGAGCGCAACAGCTGTCGGGAGCCGTGGTCGAACACGACGATCCTGTCCATCCGGCAGACAATTCCCGTTGCGATGCGCGCGTTCGAACTACAACTCGACGTCTCGAACGTGCTCAACCTCCTGAACGCTGCCTGGGGACTGCGTCGAGAAGCAGCGCCGGCGCTGCTCGAGCATGTCGGCCAGGCTGCCGACTCCGTGGCGAGCTCGCGACCGGTCTTTCGATTCAACGACACTGACGTCGGTTGGACGACGGTTCCGGGCGAATCTGCGTTTCAGCTACAGCTCGCGATGCGCTACCGCTTCTGAAATCCGAGACGACGCCGAATCTGCTCGAAGCGGGAGTCAGTCGCGAGGTCCTCGACGACCACCACCAACCATTTGAATGACAGGGAGCGATCATCGACGGCCTTCTCCAGCCAGCGGAATGTCTGATCGTTGTCGCGTAAGCCGGCGTGGACGATCGCCACCTCGAATGCTCCTCCCTTGATTCGGCGGGCGCGATCGAGCAGCGCCGCCAGGATCTTTCGTGCCTCACCCGTGCGGCCGCCGCGCGCAAGCATGTAGCCCAGAAGCGCCTGCGTACGTGGCCCTCCCGTGACCGCGGTGGGTTGCAGTTCCGTAATCGCCGCGGGCCACATCTGCTTTCGCGCGTAACATTGCGCCGCGATGTGGCGAGCACGTAACAGCGGCGGACGCAGTGCCTTCAGTTTCCCGAGTTGAGCGAGCGCCTCATCGCAGCGGTCGTTCGCAAGCAGCGCGTGCGCCACTTCGGCGGTGGAGGTGGCAGAAAGCGGGTCGAGCTCGAGCGCACGGCGCGCTTCCACCAGGGCCTCCGCCGGTCGGGCGGTCAAGACATAGTGTTGGACCAGCCATTCGTGAAACCGGGCATTCGTCGGCTCGAGCAATGCCGCTCGCTTTAATTCTTCCTCGGCCGATGCGATCTCGTAGTTTTCCCCCCTGGCCAGGCCCAGCGCCGCATGCGCCTCACCGAGCGAGTCGTTCAACGACACAGCCCGGAGCGCGGCCTTCTCGGCGAGCGCCAGCCGCTCATGGCGGGGCATCTCTGCGTCGTCACCTGCGGCGATTCTCATATGCATACGTGCGAAGCCGGCGTACGCGGCAGCGTACCCTGAATCGAGCGCAATGGCCTGGCGGAAATACTCGAGTCCTTTTCGCGCGCCGCTGTCACTCCGGAGCAGCGACGGGTCGTTGCCGCGCAAGTACAGCTCGTACGCGGCGACGCTGGACGTCGAACCGCGCGTGATGGCTGCAAGCGTACGCGTGCCAATCTGGAGATCGAGGGCGCGCGCCACCGCGCCGGCAATATCGCTTTGCACCAGAAAGATGTCGCGCAGCTCGCGATCGTACGTCTCCGACCAGCGGGTCGATCCGTCGCGCGCATCCACGAGGCGCACCTGAACACGGAGCTGTGACCCCGCCTTCTGCGCGGAGCCCTCGAGCACGTACGTCACCCCCAGACTGTCCGCGATGCGACGCACGCCGATGTCGCTGTTCTTGAACGCAAAGGCGGACGTGCGAGCAATGACCCGCAGGTGTCCAAGCCTGGCGAGCACCGCGATCAACTCCTCGGTGAGTCCGTCCACGAGCGCGGCGTCCTGTGGAGCTCCGCCGACGGCCGCAAACGGGAGTACCGCGATCGACGGAATGGCAGCCGTCTCTTTGCCGGCACTCGCGACCGGACGAAGCCAGAGCACAGTTGCGATGAGCGCGATCGCGCCTATCGCGCCGAACACCCATGGTGCCCAGCGGTGGCGTCGAGCTGGAAGCGGGATGTGTCGAGCGATCGGCGACCCGTGAATGTCGGCGGCCGGCGCTGCGTCAGTGGCGGAGCTGGGCGCCACGTCCGGCACGGATGCGGACATGACGGGAGCTGGAGGGACTGATGCCGGCGGCTCTGCTTGCGTCTTCGCGCGTAGCTCGGCAACGAGAGATGCAACCGCCGGGTCTACGCTCATTCCGAGCTCCTGCGCGACCAACGCCTCGTGACGATTGGCGTATTGGAGGGCTCCGACGTTGTCTCCTGCGTTCATCAGCGCGCCGACGAGCCCCGCGGCGTTCCTGCTACTCAGCGGATCGGTATCGGTGAGCCTGCGCCAGTAGTGCACCGCAGTCGCATGGTCGTTCGCGTCTTCCGCGCCGCGAGCCAACCGTTCCAGTGCAGTCGCATTGCTACCGGCGAGACGCGAACGCTCGGCCTCCATCCACTGCTCGAACTCCGGTGCGTCGGTGACGTAGAAGCCGTCGAGAAACGGCCCTTCGTATTGTTCCACCGCCGCTTCGAGCTCGCCGCGCTCCAGCGCAGCGTTGAACGTGCCGACGTCGCTGGTGATCATCGCCTCATTGAGGCGCACTGGGTTCACGCCGTCGAAGACCGCCTCGCCGAGCGAGTTGCGAAGCGCATACAACAGCTGGTCGAGCGAATGCCGTGCGCGCGACTGCGTAACGTCCGGCCAGAAAAGGAGAAGCAGCTGGTCGCGGCTGCGGCCCCGTTCGCCAGCCGCCGCGAGGACTGCGAGCAGCGCCAGTCTGCGCCGGTGGTGCCCATGCGTGCCGAGGAACGTGTCGTCCTCTGCGCCGAGCAGGGCGGGCGGCCCAAAGGTTCTCAAACGAAAACGAGGAGGCGCCAATGGGTCAGTCACCTCGCGAACGTAACGTGACTGAGGGGGGCGCAGCAAGAAATTCAGAACTCTGACCCTACTCTGAGGCAATTCTGAATTCGTGATGATGACGTCGGACCATCATGCCGCATCCACCACGCACTGGGAGCGGGCGATGTACGAATCACGAACGACGCAATTTCTGGCGACCATCCTGCGCCGGCAGGCCCTTTCGATGCGCGTCATGCTCATATTGGCGGGGCTGTCAGCGTGCTCCGGGGATATTCCCACGGCCGAGCGTCCGTCCGCAACGGAGCGAACCGCGCCGACGTCACCCGCGTCGACGTATCCGCCGCCCTCCGGTCCCAGCGCGATTTACGACCGCGTGACGCCCTCCTTCATCCCGGGTAGCTCACGTTACGTTCTCGGCTTCGACGGGACGTTCCGGCTTCAATACCTCAGGCCAGATTGGGGGTTCTTCGAGTACCCTGGAACGTATCTGCGCGCGGACTCGGTCCTCACCCTGTCGTTCGCCGGCTGGAATACGGCGGGACCCTGGGTGGCGACCGGTATCCTGCGAGGCGATTCGACCTTCGTTGTCAAAACCAACGGCGTCATGTCGATGGCCGACTTCGAAGACGGGGTCTACCGGTCGAAAGCGCCCTTGCCCGGTGTGGCGCGCATCTATATCGCCAACGCCGACGGCTCGTCCATCACGGCGCTCACGATTGGCGACTGGCCATCCTGGTCCCCAGACGGCAAGAGAATCGCCTTCCATCGGGGTGGAACAAGATGCGGTTGCCAGATCCATGTCATCGACGCCGACGGGCGAATTGAAGTCCGGCTGAACGATGGATCTTTCCCAGCGTGGTCCCCCGATGGAAAGCGGATCGCCTTCACCAACACTGCGGGAATCGCCGTGATGAATGCCGACGGTTCAGGAGTCGCGACGATCATTCGCCATGGTTTTCGCGGCGACACGGGGGCGGACTCGGACATGGGCGTCGGCAAACCCGCGTGGTCGCCGGACGGAACGCGTATCGCGTTCGAGCACTTCGGCGACGGAGACATGCAGCCCGCCCAGAGCTATGTAATGAATGCGGACGGCTCCGAGCCGCTCCGGTTGACGTCATCCTCGGACACTCGCCGATACGCCGAATCGGATCCTTCGTGGTCGCCGGATGGTTCCAGGATCGTATTCTGGAGCTACGGCTACGGCATCGCAACGGTCGCTGGACCGGCCGGCCAACCCACCTCCGTGTACAAAGACTTTCCCACCGTGGCATACGGTGCGCGGCCCACATGGTCAACAAACGGGAGCCTTGCCTTCGGCACTTATCAAGGATCGCCCACCGGCGCTTCCATCCTGATCCTGCCGGGTGACGGGCGAGGAGTGAAGGTCCTCGTGAGCGGCGGCCGGAATGCCGCATGGTCGCCGGACGGTAAGCGGATCGCGTTCACGAGTACGGGCGTCAGGTAACCATGTCTATCGCTGTCACTCGGAGGTGGCATCAGTTGGCGACGCACCTCGCGGTCCGATTGCCGGTGCTCATCCTGCTGTTGCTGCCAAACACAGCGTGCGGTGATGAACAACCAACCGCGCCACAGACCGGCTCCATCAAAGTAGTGGTCGAGACGTCAGGCGGTGTTCCGAATGCAACCTATTACGAGGTGGTCGTTGGATCACAGCCGCGACGCGCCGTGGCGACAAACGCGACCGTCGTATTCAGCAGCCTCAGCGCGGGCACGTATGCCGTGGCGCTGGAATACGTGCCCGAGAACTGCACGGTGAGTGGTGCTCCCACGCAGTCGGTCGCTGTCGCGGCGGGAAGGACGGTCGACGTCGCATTCGTGATCGTCTGTGCCACGACCGGCATCGAGGTCAGGACGCGCACGATGGGAACGGATACATCCGATACGTATCAGGTCAAGGTGAGTTACCAGCCGGAGCGTTCCATCGCCGCCAATGGCCTGCTCCTGGTGAGCGGCCTCACGCCCGGTCCACATGTAGTGGCGTTGACCATGCCAGGCGACAACTGCCTCATCGCCGGCGCGAACGTGGTCACCGTCGACGTAACGAACCGCGCCGTGACGCCCGTTCTGTTCGATATCGCCTGCGTCGGCCCCGTACGGTCCGAGAAGATCGCCTACGTCTTCGATACGTTTCTTGCAAACGGACTCACGGCGCGTGGGATCGCTCTCGTGAACCTGGATGGCTCGGGAGAAATAAGGTTAGGATCGGGAGATTCTCCGGCCTGGAAGCCTGACGGCACGAGGCTCGTGTTCTCCACGACCCAATGCGATTTCTACTACTACTATCCGTGCACCGGCGGCCTCGTGGTGATGGATCCGGAAACGCGGGGCGCCAGCAAACCGAGCCTCGGCGCGGCGATGTTCAGCCCCGCATGGTCGTCGCTCGGGGAAGTGATTGCGGTCACGAGCGGCAGCAAGAGCCAATTGCAGGTGTTCAAGCTCGACGCGTCGACCGCCGTGTGGCTACTTACCCCCGCTCTGTTTCAGGTGGCCCAGCCCGCGTGGTCTCCGGACGGACGGCGAATCGCATTCACGTGCGTCATGGAACCGCGCAATTACGATGTGTGCGTCATCAACCGGGACGGCACTGGCTTCGACCGGCTGAGCCGAGATACGTCGTTCCAAACCAGGCCTGCGTGGAGCCCGAATGGGAGAGGGATCGCGTTCACCACGTTGTCCGCTGGGAGATTGTACGTCGCCACCATGGCACCGGACGGCAGCGACGTCAGGACGATCACGGATGGCTTCGATCCGGGGTGGTCACGCGATGGAACCAAGTTGGTATTCGCGCGCAACGACGGCCTGTTCACCATCGATGTCGGCGGATCGAACCTGAAGCGGCTGACCACGGGGAATCATCATGCGCCTTCCTGGCGGCCGTAGCGTCGCGCTGGGCGCGGTGCTCGCGACGAGTGGTTGCGCCCTTCATGATGTTCTCGAGCCGGCCTGTCTCCGGCCAGTGGTATCGCGAGTTGCCGTCGCGGCAAATTCGACCAACGTGCTGAGCATGTTCGTAACGGCGAACGTGCGCGACGCGGATAGTGTCATGGTGCGGTTCGGCGTGGGTGCGACGCCGGACAGTGCCACGCCAGCGTTCAGCGCAAGCGGCGACTCGGTGCTCGCCCCCCTACTGGGACTCTATGCGGCGACCACGTATCGAGCACAGGTGGTGGCTTTCAACCGTTGTGGAACCGCAACGGGCGAGTTGCTGGCGTTCGCAACGGGAGCGCTGCCACAGGATCTGCCTGTCTACGTCGCAGGCGGTGTTGACCCGTCCCCTGGTTACGTCGTTTTCGCTGCCGGCAATTACGGAGTGGCCATCGACAACACGGGCCGCACCGTGTGGTACCATCGCTTTCCAGCCGGGCCCGGTCTCAACTTTCAGCCACAGCCGAACGGGAGATATGCCGCTCGTCCTCTCGTTGCTGTGGGTGACGTCCCCAGCTGGGTCGAAATCGATCCGCGCGGCGTCGTTACCCGAACGTTTGGCTGCGCACATGGCCTGCCGCCGCGCATGCACGACTTGATAGCACAACCGGACGGTTCCTACTGGTTGCTTTGCGACGAGACGCGAACGGTCGATCTTTCCGCCCAGGGCAAATCATCGCAGGCACGCGTATTGGGCACTGCCATTCAACGACGAAGCGCAACCGGTGACGTGCTGTTCGATTGGAGTCCGTTCGACCACTTCGCGATCAGGTTGAGTGCGCTCGAACCGAACGATCTCGCAGGGCCGGTCATCAACTGGACTCACGGCAACGCGCTCGACCTGGATCCCGACGGCAATCTGCTGGTTTCCTTTCGGAACCTCAGTGAGGTGACGAAGATCGACACGCGCACCGGCGGGATTGTGTGGCGCATGGGTGGCGCGAACAACGAGTTCACGTTCGAGAATGGCGACGTGTCGGCATTCGCGCGGCAGCACGGCGTTCGTGCCACAGGTGGTGGACAACTCATACTGCTCGACAATCTCGGGAACGCGAGCGGAAGCCGCGCCGAACGGTACGAGTACGACGAAGTCCGCCGCGTCGCGCGTTTGCGCGGCGCATACACGTCGTCAACGGGACTCATTGCGCAGACGGGGGGAAGTGTTCAGGCGACCGCCGGTAGCCACATGCTCGTGTCCTTCGGAAGTGGAGGCGGCGTTGAAGAATATGACGCGACGGGGAACATCGTCTGGCGACTCGAAGGGAACCCCGGCTACATTTTCCGCGCCCACCGTATTCGCTCGCTGTACCGGCCCGGGGCCGAAGATCCGCGGTAATCAAGAGACCTGAGCCCTTACGGATGGGGTCTCACTCCTTGATCCCTTTTCCAAAAGGGCCATGTCGCGTGGACTATATTCTGGTGTCGCACGGCAACTGGGGCGCGGTGCCACGTCGGACGATGCATCGGTCGTGCTGCTGTGCGTGCCCGATCGCGAGATCGGCGCCGCGAGCGACGTGCTCGCACCGGGCCGCATCGTGGGACACGTGAGCGCATCCGCGCCGCTCTCGCTGCTCGAGCCGCACGAGCGGTTCATCATGCATCCCCGCTTGAGCGTCGACGGGGAGGCCCCATTCGCGGGCGCCACGTACGCTGTGGACGGCAGCACGGCGCGCGCCCTTGGCATCGCGCGCATACTCGCCGAGCGCGTGGGGATGCGAGCACGCGAGGTGCCGACGGAGAAGCGCGCGCTCTATCACGCCGCCGCATCGTCCGCGGCGAACTACGTCACCACGCTGCTCGGCATGGCGGAGAGCCTCGCGGGTGAGGTCGGGCTCGATCGCGAAGCGCTCTCGCCGGTGGTACGCGCGGCCGTGAACAACTGGGCGACCCTGGGCGCGCGTGCTGCGCTCACCGGTCCCATCGCGCGTGGCGACGAGGACACGGTGCGCCGGCAGCGCGATGCGGTCGCCGAGGCGCGGCCGGACTTGCTGCCCTTCTGGGACGCGCTCGTAACGGCGACGCGCGAGCTTGCGGGCAAACCGGCGCCGGGAGGACCATGAAGATCGTCCGCGCCGTGAGTGAACTGCGGGCGCTGGTTGCTCAGGCGAAGCGGAACGGTAGCCGAGTGGGGCTCGTCCCCTGACGCGGCGGGGACACGCGTGCGCGCCGTGGTGCCGCAATCGGAGCTCCACCGGTATGCGAGTGCCCTGCAATCGATGACGCACGGCCGCGCGAGTTTTCGGCGGCATTTCCGAGGCTACGAGGAGATGCCGAATGAAGCGGCGCAGCGAGTGGTGGACGAGGCGTCGAAGCACAGGGAGGAGACTGCGGCGGGCCACTAGCGTCGAGTGCCGGAGAGCGAGACGGAGCGCCGTCCACGTGTATATTTCCCAGCGCCCCGCTCGACCTTCTCGCACCTATCGTAATTCGTGACTCATCCGCACGACGACGCCCCCGGCATTCCCGACGGCTGGTGTGATATCGTCGGCCCGGGTCGGATGGGGACGGCACTCGCGTCGGCGTTGTCGGAGGCAGGCGTTGCCGTGCGAGGGCCGCTGGGACGACGAGCCGACGCTGCCGGCGCGGCAGTCGTGATTCTCTGCGTGCCCGATCGTGAAATCGCGGCAGCCAGCCACGCCTTGACCCGTGGCGCCATTGTGGGGCACGTCAGCGCATCCGCAGATATCGATCTTCTCGTCCCGCACGAGCGATTCAC
>JANMAY010000114.1:0-25516 GCA_031360095.1 Gemmatimonadaceae bacterium | reverse complement strand
CGCCGTGTTGCAAAAAGCACCCGCGAGCTTCGATGCCTGCATCTGGGAGTTCTTTCTCCCGCTCGTGAGCGGTGCGCGACTGGTGCTCGCGCGGCCCGGCGGCCATCAGGATCCCGCCTACCTGCTGTCCACGCTCACGCGACACGACATCACGCTGCTCCAACTCGTTCCGTCGCAACTTCAGATGATGCTGGAGACTCCGGGCGTCAACGCACCCGACGGTCTCCCACGCCTCAGACGACTCTTCCTAGGCGGAGAAGCGCTGCCGAGCGAGCTGTTGTCGCGACTTGCGGACGCGTGTCCGTCACTGCCGGTGACGAATCTCTACGGTCCCACTGAAGCCACGGTGTACGCAACGCACTGGAGCGTCGATCTCGCCACCTGGCACGGCGGCGTTGTGCCCATCGGCCGGCCTGTGTCCGGCGCGTCCGTCTATCTGCTCGACGCACGGCGACAGCCCGTTCCAATTGGCGTGCGCGGCGAGTTGTGCATCGGCGGAGTGCAGGTGGCACGCGGCTATCTGAATCGCCCCGAGCTCACGGCAGAGAAGTTCATTCCCGACGCGTTCGATGCCTCGCATTCCGGCGCGCGCCTGTACCGCACGGGCGATCGCGCGCGTTACCGTGCCGACGGCACGCTGGAGTACCAGGGCCGCATCGATACGCAGGTGAAGCTGCGCGGATTCCGCGTGGAGCTGGGCGAGATCGAGAATGCGTTGGCGCTGGTGTCCGGCGTGCAGTCTGCCGTGGTGCTCGTGCGGGAGGATACGACGGGCGACCAGCGGCTCGTCGCGTACTGTATCGCCGCGCCAGGGGCGGACATGGAGCGCCTTTCGGCGATCGCGCTCCGCCAGCAGCTCAAGGGCACGCTGCCCGAGTTCATGGTGCCGAGCGCGTTCGTGTGGCTCGACGAATGGCCGATGAACGCGAACGGGAAGCTCGACCGCAAGGCGCTTCCGGTTCCGGATGCGGACTCGGCGCCCGCCGTGGAGCACGTGGCGCCGCGCACGCCAACGGAGCAGGGGCTCGCCGACATCTGGGCCGATGTGCTGCGGAGAGAGGTCGGCGTCCGGGACGACTTCTTCGAAATTGGCGGGCACTCGCTGCTCGCGCTGCGTACGCTGGCGCGCGTCGCGGATCGGTTTGGCGTGCGCATCCCTCTGCGAATGCTGTTCGATGCGCCGACGATCGAGCAGCTCGCGTTGCGCGTCGACGCCGCGGCAGCACAGGGGCGAGTGCAACAGGCGTCCATCCCGCGGCGCACAGTGGACACTGCCCCGATGTCGCACGCGCAAGAACTACTCTGGGTGCTCCAGCGCGCGACCCCAGAGCTCACGGCGTACAACGTCACCGAGCAGTGGCGCATCACGGGTGCACTCGATACGGCCGCGTTGCAGCGCGCACTCGACGCGCTCGTGCAGCGTCACGAGATCTTTCGTACGACGTTTCATCAGCACGACGGCGCGCCCGTCCAGCGGATCGGTCCGGCGTACGCGGTGTCGCTCGCCGCGATCGACCTCTCGCACGGCGAGGCGCCGGAATCCGCGATCCAGCGCCGCGCGCGCGAGTTGGCGCGGACGCCCTTCGATCTGTCGCGCGATCCACTGTTGCGCGCGCTGCTGACGCGCACCGCGCCTGATACCCATGTGCTGACGCTCGGCACCCATCACGTCGCGTTCGACGGCTGGTCCCGCGGCGTGCTCCAGCGCGATTTGTCGGCGCTGTACGAGGCGGAGATCCGTGGCGCGGCGCCGCTGCTCGCGCCGCTGCCCATTCGCTTCGCCGACTTTGCCGCATGGCAGCGCGCGACACTCACAGGCGACGCGCTCGAATCGGAGATCACGTACTGGCGCGACCAGCTCGCCGGCAGCGGCGCGCTCGACCTGCCGACCGATCGGCCCCGTCCCGCCTCGCCGGGATTCGAGGGCGCCAAGCACACTGTCGTCTTTTCCGTAGAACTGCTGCGCAAGCTCCAGGCGATGGCGCACGCGCACGACGTCACGCTGTACATGCTGCTGCTCGCCGCATTCCAGACGCTGCTGCATCGCTATGGCGGGCAGGAGGACGTTGCCGTGGCCACCGTCGCCGCGGGTCGAGACCAGCAAGTGCTCGAGCCGCTCATCGGCTATTTCGCGAACACTCTGGTGCACCGGACCTCGCTCGCCGACGATCCAACGGTCTCCGATCTGCTCGCGCGTGTACGTGCGGTTCAGCTCGAGGCGGCCGAGCATGCCGCGGTGCCGTTCGAGATGCTGGCGACGCCGCGTGACGGCCAACCGGGAATCTCTCTGCCGAACGTGATGTTCGTGCTCCAAAACAACGCGGCCGCAACGCTCACGCTGGGCAACGCGCACCTTCAACCCATGGGCGTCGAATCGGGGACGGCAAAGTTCGATCTCTTCCTCTCGATGGGAGAGTCGGTCACGGGTGGGCTTCGCGCTGCGCTGCAATACCGCACCGAGCTGTTCGACGCCGACACCATCACCCGCATGCTCGGTCACCTCGAAACGCTGCTCGGCGCCATGGTGCGCGATGCATCACAGCACGTCTCACAGCTTCCGATCCTCACCGAACGCGAGCGTCATCAGCTCTTGGTCGACTGGAATGCCACGGGCGCGGAGTTCCCACGCTCGGCGACCATGCACGGGCTGGTGGCCGCGCAGGCGCAGGCGACGCCGGATCGTATTGCCCTGGCCGACGTGTCGCGCGCGTACACATACGACGAGCTCACGCGGCGCTCGGGCCTGCTCGCGCGCGCGCTGCGTGCGCGAGGTGTGGTGCCGGGGACGTTCGTGGGCGTGTGCATGGAGCGATCGGTGGAGATGATCGTCGCGCTGCTCGCCGTGTTGGAGGCCGGGGGCGCGTACGTGCCACTCGATCCCGCGTATCCGGAAGAGCGCATCGCGTTCATGCTCGATGATACCCGCGCGGCCGTGGTGCTCACGGAGACGCGCGTCGCCAAGCGGCTGCCCACCCTGCGAGCGCGCGCGGAAGCGAAAAGCACACAGTTGATGCTGCTCGACGATGGATGGGCGGTCCTCCTCGCCGCGGAGAATCCGCCGCCGCTCGATGGTGCCGGCGCCTCGCCCAATGACCTGGGCTACATCATCTATACCTCCGGTTCGACCGGTCGGCCGAAGGGGGTCATGATCGAGCATCGGAGCGCCGTCGCGTTCATCACGTGGGCGCGCAGCGTATTCGGCGGAGACGAGCTCGCGCGCGTGTTGGCCTCGACGTCGATCTGCTTCGATCTCTCGATTTTCGAGATCTTCGTTCCGCTTGCCACGGGTGGGCGGGTCGTGGTCGTGAGCGACGCAATCGCCCTGGGCACGGTGCCGAAGGAACATGCAGTGACGTTGATCAATTCCGTGCCCTCCGCCGCTACGGAGTTGGTGCGTCTCAACGCCATTCCGCCATCCGTGCGCACGATCAATCTCGCCGGAGAGCCGCTCGTGCAACGACTCGTGGATGCGCTGTACGACATTCCCACGGTCGAGCGCGTGTACGATCTCTACGGTCCTTCGGAAGACACGACCTACTCGACGTTCACGCTGCGCACGCGCGGCGGCAAGGCGAACATCGGCCGGCCCATCGCGAACACGCAGTGCTACGTGCTGGATCGACGCCGCGAGCCGGTACCGATCGGCGTGCCGGGTGAGTTGTTCATCGCCGGTGAAGGGCTGGCGCGCGGCTACCTCCATCGCGAAGAGCTCACCGCCGAGCGGTTCGTCGAGAATCCGTTTGCCAGCGGAGGGACGTCTCCGCGCATGTATCGCACGGGGGATCTCGTCCGCTATTTGCGCGACGGTCGCCTGGAGTACTTCGGCCGGCTGGACAACCAGGTGAAGCTGCGCGGCTTCCGCATCGAGCTCGGCGAGATCGAAGCCGTGATCGCTGGAGACGGTGCCGTGGGACAGGCAGTCGCGGTCGTGTGTGAGGTTGCTCCGGGCGATTCTCGTTTGATCGCGTATCTCGCTCCCAAGCCGGGCGCCACCGTCGATCTGGATCGCATTCGCGGTACGATGCGGCGCAGCCTGCCGCAGTACATGCTGCCGAGCGCGATCGTCACGATGGATGCGCTGCCGCTCACGCAGAACGGAAAAATCGATCGCAAGGCATTGCCGGTGCCGGATCTCAACTCACTTGCCGCCACGATCTTCGTTCTCCCCCGCTCCGCCACGGAGGAAAAGCTCGCGGCGGTGTGGTGCGAGGTGCTCAAGCGCACCCGCGTTGGCGTGCAGGACCACTTCTTCGAGCTTGGCGGACACTCGCTGATGGCCATGCGCGTCGTGTCGCGCGTGCAGGAAGCCTTCGGGGTGCGGCTTCCGCTGAACGCGGTGCTCGAGTGGCCCACCGTCGAGGAGCTCGCGGCGAAGATCGACGAGCGTATTGCCGCAGGCGATGTGGACACGTCGGACGCTGGCATCACGCGCGTGGCGCGTGTGGCGACGCGACGTCCGACATCGCGCCCGGATGCGCTGCGCTTCACGAAGGGACGCGAGGACGCATGAGCCAGCAGGCAGACGACACACTCCACGAGGAGACGGAAGAGGTCTTCGTCTTCCCAACCTCGTTCGCGCAACAGCGGCTCTGGATCATCGACCAACTGGAGCCGGGCCGGCCCACGTACAACATCCCGTTCAACGTGCGCCTCTCCGGCGCCTTGGACGTGCGGGCGCTGCAGTCTGCGTTCGACTATCTCGTGGAGCGTCACGAGACCCTGCGCACGGTGTTCGATGCCCGAGACGGCGTGCCGATGCAAGTCGTGCGTCCGTTCGAGCCGCTCGAGTTGCCGCTCGTGGACCTTGCATCGCTGGACGATTACGCACGTCAGCTCGAGGTCGACAGGCTCGTGTCCACGCAGGCGAACACGCCCTTCAACCTGCGCACCGGTCCGCTGTTTCGCGCGCTCGTTGCGAAAATCCACAACGACGAGCACCTCCTCTTGATCACGGCCCACCACATCGTCGTGGATGGCTGGTCCCTCGGAGTGCTGCAACGCGAGCTCGGAGCGGCATACGCGGCATACACCCGCGGCGAAGAGCCAGGGCTGGACGAACTGCCGATTCAATACGTCGACGTCGCCGGCTGGCAGCGCGGGCGCCTGGAAGGAGCGGTGCTCGAGGAACAGCTCACCTATTGGAAGCAGCAGCTCGCGCATCCACTGCCCGTACTGGACGTGCCGGCCGACCGGCCGCGCACGAACGCCGAGGCGCATCTCGCCGAGCGAGTGCCAGTGGAAGTGCCACTCGAGGTGAGCAACACGCTCACCGCACTGGCGCGCGCGCAGGAAGCGACCCCGTTCATGGCACTGCTCGCCGGGTATCAGGCGCTGCTGCATCGGTACAGCGGCCAGGACGACATCGTCGTCGGCTCACCTGTTGCGGGACGCACGCGCCGCGAGACGGAGGGGCTCATCGGGTTCTTCGTCAACACGCTTGCGTTGCGCACGAGCTTTGGCGACAGCCCCACGTTTCGCCAGCTGCTCGACCGCGTGCGCGCGACCACGCTTGCTGCGCTGGCACATCAGGACGTTCCGTTCGAAAAGATCGTCGAAGTCATCCAGCCCGAGCGCGACCGCAACCGCAATCCGGTCTTCCAAACGCTGTTCTCGCTGCAGGACCTCGGCACAGCGGGCGCGCTCGAGATGCCTGGCCTCACCATCGCCAAGATCGGCAGTACGCGCGAGACGGCGAAGTTCGAGCTGCAGCTCCTCATGAACTCCACGACACGCGGCTATCGCGGCCTGCTGGAATACGACGCCGATCTATTCGACCTCGAGACCGCAGCACAGTTCGGGCGGCATTTCACCGCGCTGATCACCGCCGCCGTTGCCGAGCCCGATCGTCCCATCGCCACGCTGCCGCTGCTGAGCGATGACGAGCGTCGCGTGTTCGAACACTGGAACGCCACTGCTGCGGACTATCCCGCAACCGCGCTCGTGCACGAGCTCGTCGCGGCACAGGCGGCGAAAACGCCAACGGCACCCGCGGTCACGATGGATGGCGTGACACTCGACTATGCCACGCTCGACGCACGGGCCGCCGCACTCGCCGCACGGCTGCAGGCGGCAGGCGTCGGACCCGACGCCCGCGTCGCAATCTGGATGGACCGCTCCGTCCACACGATTGTCGCGGTGCTCGGTGTCCTGAAGGCGGGTGGCGCGTACGTCCCCGTGGATCCGAGCTATCCCGCGGCGCGCGCGAGCTACATGCTCCAGAACGCCGACGTCCGGGTCGTGGTCACCGTTCGCGCCATCGCAGGGGAGATCCCCGCGCACGCCGCTGCGACAATCGTACTCGATGATCCCGCACCCGCGAAGACGACGAGCAATGCGGAGGGCACCCCTCGCCCGACCCCAGATCATCTTGCGTATGTGCTGTACACCTCCGGCTCGACCGGACTGCCGAAAGGTGTCGCCATGCCTCATCGGCCGCTCGTCAATCTTCTCGCGTGGCAGCAGCGGCAGTCCAACGCGGCCGCGGGTACGCGCACTCTCCAGTTCGCGTCGCTCAGCTTCGACGTCTCCTTTCAAGAGATCTTCTCGACGCTGACAACGGGCGGAACGCTCGTGCTGGTGGACGAAATGACGCGCCGCGACGCCGAGGCGCTGCTGCGCGTCATCGAGCGCGAGCAGGTGGAGCGCATCTTTCTTCCCTTCATCGCGCTCCAGCATCTGGCCGATGCGGCGGTCGCACGTGCCGGTGCGTCGTACGCGCTGCGTGAGATCATCACCGCCGGTGAACAGCTTCGTATCACACCCGCCATTCGCACGTGGCTCGCGGAGTTGCCCGGCGTCACGCTGGCAAACCACTACGGTCCAACCGAGAGTCACGTCGTGACCGCGCTCGATCTCGCGGGCTCGGCGCACGACTGGCCTGAGCTGCCATCCATCGGCCGCCCGATCGCGAATACCGCGGTCCATCTGCTCGACGCGCACGGCGCGCCAGTGCCGATCGGTGTCACGGGGGAGCTCTTCATCGCCGGAACCCCGCTTGCGCGCGGGTATCTCAACGCACCAGAGCGCACCGCCGAGCGCTTCTCGAAGGATCCATTCTCCAATGCGCACGATGCGCGGATGTATCGCACGGGCGATCTCGCGCGCTTTCGGCGCGACGGCACCATCGACTACCTCGGCCGCGGCGACGGACAGGTCAAGCTGCGCGGGTTCCGCATCGAGCTGGGTGAGGTGGAGGCAGTGATCGCGCGCTCGTCACTCGTGGCCGCATGCGCGGCCATGGTGCGCGAAGACGTGCCGGGCGATCGCGCGCTCGTGGCGTACGTCGTCCGCGCCGCCCCATCCGGCATCGATGCGGTGGACTTGCGCGCGCTGTGCAAAGCAGAGCTGCCGGAGTTCATGGTGCCGTCGGCGTTCGTGTTCCTCGATGCCATGCCGCTCACGCCCAGCGGCAAAGTCGATCGCCGGTCGCTGCCCGCGGTGGATCGTTCTGCGACGTCCGATGGCAGGAGCTTCACGGCGCCACGCACGCCGGCGGAGAAGCAAGTGGCAGCGATCTGGGCGGAGGTGTTGCGCGTGCCGCGCGTGGGCGTGGACGACAGCTTCTTCGACCTCGGCGGGCATTCGCTGTTGGCGACGCGCATGGTCTCGCGGGTGCGCGATGCCTTCCGGCGTGACGTGCCCCTGCGCGCGCTGTTCGATCATCCCACCCTCGGCGACTTCGTCGGGGCGCTGGAGCAGGTGGCCGCGCCCGCGAGCGCCGCGAGTGCGCGCATTGCCGCGATACCGCGTGCAGCGGCGCGTCGCGCCGTGCCGCCCGGAGGGCGCCCATGACCTCTACGTCCAATCCGTCGACACTGATGCCTCCAGTGGCACTGCAGCTCGAAAGCTCGCCCGATGGTGCTGGAGACGTGTACGTCTTTCCTGCCTCGTTCGCGCAGGCCCGGCTCTGGTTCCTCCATCAGCTCGAGCCGGAGAGCACCGCATATAACGTCGACATGGCGTTGCGATTGTTCGGTGCGCTGCGTGTCGATGCGCTCGAAGCGGCGTGCGTGGCACTCGTTCGCCGCCACGAGATCCTGCGCACGACGTTCGCGCAGGAGGGAAGCGACCCGCTCCAGGTGGTGCACCAGCCGCCGGCGGTGTTTCCCGTTGAAGTCGTGGACCTCACCGCCGCATCGCCGAGCGAGCGCGAGCAGCAGGTGCGCGCGCTGATTCACGACGTCGGTCACCGCGGCTTCGATCTCGCTACGGGTCCGCTGCTGCGGTTGAGCGTTGCGCAGCTCGGAAGCGAGGAGCACGTGCTGATCGCGAGCATGCACCACATCGTCAGCGATGGGTGGTCGCTCGGCGTTTTCATTCGCGAGCTTGGTGCGCTCTACCGCGCTGCGGTGAGCGTCGGCGCACCGGAGCGCGACGCCGAGGTGCTCATCGCGCTCGCCGGCCTGGAGCCGCTGCCCATTCAGTACGGGGACTTTTCGCAGTGGCAGCGCGATTGGCTCAGCGGCGACGAAATGGCGCGGCAGGAGAGCTTTTGGCGCGGCCAACTGGGTGGAATGCTGCCCACGCTGGAGCTGCCCGCGGATCACCCGCGTCCGCCCATTCAGGGCTACGCGGCGGCGACCTATCGATTCGAGCTGCCTGAGGACGTGAGCATCGCCCTCACCGCGCTGGGGCGCCGCGAAGGCGCGACACTCTACATGACGCTCCTCGCGGCCTACGGCGCGTTTCTCCAGCACTATACCGGTGACGAGGACTTCGTCGTTGGCTCGCCCATCGCGGGACGCACGCGCACCGAGACCGAAGGGCTGATCGGGATGTTCGTGAACACGCTGGCGCTGCGCGTCGACGTGTCCGGGCAGCCGAGCTTCCGCGAGGTGCTCCGCCGCGTGCGCGACATGCTCATCGACGCGTACGCGCATCAGGACCTGCCGTTCGAGCGGCTCGTGCACATGCTCCAACCCGTGCGCGACCGCCGTCGCTCGCCGCTGTTCCAGACGATGATGGATCTACAGAATGCGCGTGAGGTCGGATTCACCTCCTTCGGTGACTTGCGCGCCGCGCGCGTGGCCGCTCCGCAAACCACCGCGAAGTTCGACGTGCAGCTCAGCTTCAGCGAGACCCCGCGCGGCCTCCGCGGATTGCTCATCTATGCGACGGATCTGTTCGACGAAGGGACGATCGCGCGCATGGCCGAGCACTTCGGCGTGCTGGCGTCGGCCATCGTCGCCGATCCCGACGCGCCCATCAACCGGCTGTCGCTGCTCACACCACAGGCGCGCGTTCATGTGCTGTCGGACTGGAACGCGACCGCCATGGAATATCCGCGCGACAAGACGGTCGCGGATCTCGTGCGCGAGCAGATCGCGTCCACTCCCCAGGCGATCGCGGTGGAATTCGAGGGCGCCACCCTGACGTACGCCGAACTCGACGTGCGTGCGGACCGGCTGGCGACGTACCTGCGTGCTCGTGGCGTCGGGCCCGAGGTGATGGTCGCTGTATACCTCGACCGTTCGTTCGACCTCCCCATCGCGCTCCTCGCCATACACCGCGCCGGGGGCGCGTACGTGCCACTCGATCCGTCGTATCCGCGCGATCGGCTCGAGTTCATGCTCTCCGATTCAGGTGCTCGGATACTCGTCACGCAGGAGTCGCTTCGTCACGTGCTTCCGTCGGCCGACGCGCTGACCGTGTCGCTGGATGGCGAGCGCGACGCAATCGCGTCGGCCGATGCAACGCCCCTGCCGCGCGCCTCAGGCCCGGACAGTCTCGCGTATGTGATCTACACCTCGGGGTCCACAGGCCGCCCCAAAGGTGTGCTGATTCAACAGGGGAGCCTGGTCAACTTTCTCGTCGGGTTCAACAAGAACATTCCGCTCGGACCGGGCAGCACGTGGGTGGCAATCACGCCGCTCTCATTTGACATCTCGGGACTCGAGCTGTTTCTGCCGCTCATCACGGGTGCCCGCATCGTGATCGCACCGCGCGAGACATCGATCGATCCGGACGCACTCGCCGCACTCGTGGACAAGAGCGCCGCGACGCATTTGCAGGCGACGCCGTCCACGTGGCGGATGCTGGTCGAGCATGGGTGGCGCGGCCGCGAGTCCCTGATTGCGATGTGCGGTGGCGAAGCCCTCACCCCGACGCTCACCGAAGCACTCCTGCAGCGGACCGCACAGCTGTGGAACCTGTACGGTCCCACTGAGTCCACGGTTTGGGCAACGATGTATCGCGCGACCGAGGTTGACGTGGCGAGAAGCACGAGTGGTGCGCTCCCGATCGGAAAACCGATGGGGAACGTGCGGACCTACGTCCTCGACGCCGCGGGACAACCCACGCCACCGGCTATAGCGGGCGAGCTGTTCGTGGGTGGCGACGGCGTGGTCCGCGGATACCACAATCGCGACGAGCTCACGGCCGTGCGGTTCGTTCCTGACCCATTCTCGGATCGTGCCGCGGCGCTCATGTACCGATCGGGCGACCGCGCACGCTGGCGTGCCGACGGTGTATTGGAATTCCTTGGGCGCCTCGACTTCCAGGTCAAGATTCGTGGCCACCGCATCGAGCCGGGCGAAGTCGAGTCGTGTCTCGCCGCGGTGCCGGGCATTGCGCAAGCTGCGGTTGTCGCCCGCCCAGACGCCACCGGCGCCATGCGGCTGCTCGGCTACTACGTGCCGCAAAGCGGGGCGGCGGTCACGGCCAAGAGCGTGCGAGCGGTGCTGCGCGAGATGCTCACCGAGCACATGGTGCCGTCGGTGTTCACCGAGATGGACGCGCTTCCGCTGTCGCCGAATGGCAAGATCGATCGCAAATCGCTGCCGGAGCCTCAAGATGCGGTCGCGATGGATCGCGCGTACGTGCCGCCGCGCACGACGCTGGAGCACGAGCTCGTCCAGATCTGGGAGCGACTTTTTCCAGGCCGCCAGGTCAGCATCACGGACGACTTCTTCGAGATCGGGGGACACTCGCTGCTCGCCGTGCACATGCTGGCCGAAGTCGCGAACGTGCGCGGACGGCGCGTGCCCCTCGCGTGGCTCTTCGAGACGTCCACCGTGGAGACGCTTGCCGCACGACTTGGCGCCGAGGTGCAGGCCGAGCGTGAGCCGTCGATCGTGGTGCTGCAGGAGCAGGGAACGGACACTCCGCTCGCGTTCGTACATGGCGACGTGCGTGGCGGTGGATGGTATTGCCGCCGGCTCGCCCCGCTTGCCGCGCCAGGCGCGCCGATGCTCGTTTTGCCGACGATCGGAGTAGACGACGAGCTGCGTGCGTGGACCGTGGAAGCGATGGCGGCGCAACACGTCGCGGAACTGCGGCGCGTGCAGCCAGAGGGTCCGTATCGCGTGGCGGGCTTCTGCATCGGCGGCATCATCGCGTACGAGATGGCGCATCAACTGCGCGAGGCGGGGCAGGTGGTGGATCGACTCGTGATCATCGACAGTGCGTCGATGAACACGCGGCTCCGCTTGATTCGGCCCTTGCTTGGGTACGTGCGCGGCGCCGACGAGAATACACGGCTCACGCGACAAGCCAACATCATGGACCGCATGCGGTGGTACGACATGCGCGTGCGTCAGGTGCGGCGCCGGCCCCTGCGACAGCAGTGGCAATGGGTGCGCGCGAACGTCGCACGCCGGATTCCAGGGCTGCGCCCACGCGACGAGCCCACCAACGTGTCGTCCCGTTCGATCGGGGTCGTCCAACACGACGCGCAGACCGCTCGCCTTGCGGCGGTTCTCCGCACTCCAATCGCGGCGGGGCCGGGCGCGACAGTGCTGCTCATGCAGGAGCGTGCGGCGTCGGCATATATCCCGAAATCGTACGATGGCGTGATCGATCTCATTTGGGCCGACTCACGTCCTGGTGTGCGGCGCGCCGACCCGACGCGCGGCTGGGGCGCCGTGGCGCGGGCCGTCCACATCTATCCCATTCTGACCACGCACATCGGCTTGATCACCAACGACCTGCCACTGCTCGCCACCGCGCTGCGCGAGGTGCTCGAGCGCGACCGCACGTGACTCGGTGAACGGCTCCGCCGGCGTGAACGCCGCGCTGGACCGTTGGCGCTCTCCGCCACCCCCTCCACTGCGCGATCGGGAGGTGCATGTGTGGCGCATCGCGCTGGATCACACAGACCTTGTCTCGCTCTGGCGGACGCTGTCGGATGACGAGCGCGCCCGTGCCTCGCGGTTCCACCGCGAAGTCGATCGTCGACATTTCGTCGTGGCGCATGGTATGCTTCGCCGTGTCCTTGGCGATTACGTTGGTGTCGCGGCGTCGGAGCTGGCTTTTTCCGCGGGTGAACACGGGAAGCCGCTGCTTGCCGAGGCGTCGGCAGTCGGTGAGGTGGAGTTCAATCTCGCCCATTCCGGCGAGCTCGCACTGCTCGCCGTCGCGCGTGGTCGGGCGGTGGGCGTCGATGTGGAGCGGTGGAATGCGGCGGTCGAGCATCTCGAGCTCGCCGAGTATTGTTTTTCTCCGCCGGAACGAGAAGCGTTGCGGCACCTCGCGGACGCGAAGGAATTGGTCGTAGCCGCATTTTTTGCGGCATGGTCGCGGAAGGAAGCGTATATCAAGGCCACCGGGCACGGCATCACGCGAGGCCTCGATCACTTCGAGGTGTCGCTCACGCCCGGGGAGCCGGCTCGGTTGGTCGCCGATCAGAAAGATGCGACCGCGGCCGAGCGTTGGTTCATGCGGGACCTAGTGGTTGGCGCGGAATACTCGGCGGCGCTCGTCGTCGCGGCGCCGGTCGATGACGTCTTGTTGTTCGACGCGGTCTAACGGAGGTCGTATGCGATTCAAATATCTTGTTGGTGGCGTCGCGGCGCTGGTCGCGGCATGCGGTGGAGGCATCGAGAGCGCGGGCACGCCAGGCACACCCGGTACTCCGGGCACGCCGGGCACGCCGACTCCAGTGGTCAAGGGACAATTTCAGCCGGGCCTCATCTCTGGACCCGGGTACTCGAATCAGTATCAGGTGTTCGTTCCACTCAACTACGACGCGACCAAGAAGTGGCCGGTGATCGTGGTGCTGCACGGCAGCGGGGATGAGGGCAACGACAATCAGAAGCAGCTCCTCACCGGATTAGGACCGGTTGTCAACGCGCAGAAAGCGACGTGGCCCGCCATCACGGTGTTCCCACAGCGGAGGACCACGGATCAGCAACGAGGCGGCTACCTCTTCATCGCCATCGCGTCGCTGGACTCGATGATCGCGAAATACAACGGCGATCCAACGCGGGCGTACCTCTTCGGCCTATCGGCTGGCGGCCAGTATGGGTTCGAGGTGATCTACCGAAATCCCACCCGCTTCGCGGCGTACGTTCCGGTTGCGGCGCACATCTGCACGCTCTGCATCACTGGCGCGCAGCCTACGCTGCAGAGCATGACTGACGCGGCAACCGTCATTGCCCAGACAGTACCGGCAATGGGCTACTGGGCGTTTCATGGGAGCAACGATGCCACGATTCCGGTCGTCGACGCGCGAGCGGCGGCCGCCGGGTGGCAGAAGGTGAATGCGTCGGCAAAGTATACCGAGTTCCCCAACGTGGGTCACAACTCCTGGGACATGGCGTACGCGACGCCAGCGCTCTACACGTGGCTGTATCAGCAGCATCGCTGATCCAGCCAGAAAGGAACGCGAACGTCCCTTCGCTCGGGTCCCACCGTCATCACGCTTTCCGACGGATGACGCCGGAATCACATTGCCACTCCTCGCGCCATTGACCTCGGCATCCTTCCGCACCGTTGCCGTCAAAGCGTTCTCCGTTCTGCGTGACTTCTGGCTGATTGTCGGGGTGTGCGTGGCTCTGCTGTTTTTCGCCGAGTCGTGCTACTGGCTTCAGGATTCCGCGCGAGGCCCAATTCGCGCGGCCTTGTCTCGAGGTGGCGCCAGTCGGCCACGGATACCCCACCCGGTGGCATCGGAACCGTGGTATCCCCAGTTCGCGAAGGAGTTCGCCGAATCCGGTGGGCTCGCCTGGCGACCTTACGTCTATTTCCGTCGCAGTGGGGCGTACCACGGCCGGTATGTGAACGTGGACAGCCAGCGTCACCGCGTCACGCCACAGCCATCGACGCCAGGCAAACCCGCTGCGCGTGTGTTCTTCTTCGGTGGTTCCACGATGTGGGGCAGCTTTCTCCGCGACGAGCATACGATCCCTGCCGAAGCGTCCAAGCGTCTTCAAACCATTGCCGCGTCGGGTGAACGGATCGAGGTCACGAACTTTGGGGAGTCGGGACACGTCTCCACGCAGGGCATGCTGGAGCTGATCCTCCAGCTGCGCACCGGCAACCGTCCCGACGTCGTCGTGTTTTACGATGGCATCAATGATGTCTTCTCTCAGCTACAAAATGGCGAGCCGGGGTACGGCCTCAACGAGAACAACCGCGTCGCCGAGTTCTCCCTTGGCCGACGCCTCTCGTGGAACGGTCGGGACAACGGGTATGCCAAGGATTTTCACACGCTGGGCGTGCTCGCGCAGACGGCGCTGGCACGGCTCGCCATCGTACAGCGAATGCAGTCGGCGATTCGCCCCCCGCCATCGACACCGAATCTGCCGATTGATTCTGCGGCTCATCGCGTTGCGAGCATCTACACGGAAAACGTTCGTGTCATCGAAGCGCTCGGCCGCGAGTATGACTTCACGTCGGTCTATGTGTGGCAGCCCACGCTGCACGCCACGGACAAGCGGCTCACACCGTACGAGGCACGGCTCATGGAGTCCGTGAAGGCGGATGACGCTCAGCGCCGGTTGGCGGCCATGCACCGTGCCGTGCTTCCGCTGCTCGACTCGGCACTCGCCACCGTGGTCCCCGGCCGGTTCATCAATGAAGGCGGCTTGTTTCGCGGCGACTCCATGCCGGTGTTTTCCGATCAGGTGGGGCACAATACAGAGACAGCGATCTCGGTCATCGTCGATGCGTTTTGGCCCGCGCTGCAGGCGGCTGTCGCGCCTCGGCACGCGGCCAAGGCGGCAGCGGCGCGGCGCTAGCCCTCGCGCGAATCATCCTGAGCCCGGCTCCGGCAATTCGCTGCCGGTTCGCGGCTGCGCGGGTTTCGGGCGCTTCACGTACGGGAAGTAGCGCTTCAGTGAGTTGATCGGCCCCTCGTAGACTAGCCACGATAGCGTGGCCAGCGCGATGCTCACGGAGAGCGTGCCGAAGAACGGCGTCCAACCGCGTTGCGAGTCGAAGCCCAGATAGTGCATGACATAGCGATGCATCGTGTACACGCCGTAGCTCACGAGGCCAAAGCGCGCGAGCCACCGGTTACGCATCCATGCCGGAAGCGTGTCCCGCGCGCCGGCGTCCACCAGCCACACGCACACAAGCGCGAACGGCAACGTGTTGAGCGTGCGGTTGATGTCCGTGCTGAAGGAATCGGACAAGAGGGAGTGGTCCACGAGCCGGAACAGCTCTCCGGCCGCGCCGATCCAGAGACACCGCAGAATCCAGGGCCGTCGCGCATCCGCGGTGCTGTCGCGCCACGCCAGTGCGAGCGCGCACCCCAGCGCAATACTGTCTACTGCGGAGTACGTCGGGTATGCAATGGTCGGGTAGGTCGCGCCATGTGCCACGAGCCACGCCCGCGCCACGACGGAGCCCAGAACCATCGTCGCGATCGAGACCATGATGCCGCGCCGCGAGAGAAACAGCACGATCAGCGGCCAGAAGACGTAGAAGTGCTCTTCGACGGACAGCGACCAGAGTGGGGTAATGGGAGCAATGTTGCGGCCCACGTCCGCCATCAAGAAGTTCGCGCGATACGTAACCAGTTCCCAGAAGTACTGTCGCGTCACTGGCTCGCCGGCAAGCGCTGCGGCGAACAGAACGCCGTAGTACAGCGGGAAGATGCGGAGAAAGCGCCTGATGTAGAATCGTACGAGCACCGAGCCGCGACCCGTGTTCGCCAGCACCGCCCGCTCGCGCGCACCCAGGAGAATGCCCGTGATGAGAAAGCCGGACAGCACGAAGAACAGCGCAACGGCCAGCGAGCCAAGATCACCGAAGATGTTCCCGCGCACCCTCGTATGCACGAAGACGACGACGGTCACCGAGAATGCTCGCATTGTGTCGAGCTGGTATTGCCGTTCCTGAGCCATGCGCGACGCTCTCCGTGCCGGTGTTGTGCGGGGTCACAGAGGGTCACAGTAACGCGATCGGGCGCTTCCCAACAGATGTGATGCTGTGCTCTCTGCATCGTTGGCGGCAGCACGGTCTCGCCTTGCACAGACTGCCGTTCGAGCGTAGAGTGCGAACAATGCCCCCTCAGCACTACGACGAGCGCCACCTTCGCTTCCGCCCCGACATCGAAGGGCTCCGCGCTGTCGCAATTCTCTTAGTGGTGCTCTACCACGCCGGCTGGCGTTGGGCGAGCAGCGGATTTCTCGGTGTCGATGTTTTCTTCGTGCTCTCCGGCTTTCTGATCAGCGGGCTCCTGCTCGACGAGATCACCGCCACCGGACGGGTGTCGCTGACGCGCTTCTGGGCGCGGCGGGCCCGCCGCCTCCTGCCCGCCGCGACGCTCGTCACGCTCGTCGTTCTGGTCCTGAACGCCGCGCTGCTCTCACTCTTCGACCAGATCAGCTTCGCGGCGACGGCGCGGGCGTTTGCCGTTTACGTGTCCAACGTGCTGTTCGCCATGCGCAGCACCGATTATTTCGGCGGCGCCGCTGTGCGCGATCCGCTGCTACACAGCTGGTCGCTCTCGGTCGAAGAGCAATTCTACCTCTTCTTCGCGCCCCTCATGCTCGCGCTCGCCGCGTGGTCGCGCGCGAGCGGCCCAGAGGTGATGCGGCGCCGTTTCCTGCAGCTCGTGGTGCTCGGATCGGTCGCGTCGTTCATCGGGTGCCTTTTCCTCGTGCGCCGCTATCCGGTCATCGCCTTCTACGCGCTGCCGTCGCGCGCTTGGGAGTTCGGACTCGGCGCGCTCGCCGTCATCGCCGCACGGCGCATCGGCAAGCTTGGACACGGAACACTCGAGATCATGTCGATCATGGGGCTTCTCGCCATGCTCGGCGCTGCCTCGTTCGTGAAAGAGGGCTCCGTTGCACCGCTCGGCATCACGACGCTCCTTCCCGCGCTCGGCACCCTCGCCCTGATCCTCGGCGGAGCGGGCGCTCGGCCCACACTCGTCGGCCGCGCGCTTGCCACCGCGCCGATGCGGCTCGTGGGGCGGCTCTCGTATTCGTGGTATCTCTGGCACTGGCCCATGCTGGTGTATCTGCGCGATCGCGTGCCCAGTCCCTCGCTTCGTCTCAGTGTCGGGGTTGCGCTGCTCTCCCTGGTGCCTGCGGCGATCACGTACAAGCTCATCGAGTCGCCGATTCGGTTCTCGAAGGGGCTGCAGTCTCGCGCGAGGCAGGTGGTGCTGGGCGCCGTCGGGCTGGCATTGTTCACGGCGCTCGCGGCAACAGCCGCGAGCTGGTACGCTCGCCACACACTCGCCAGCCCGCGCTACCGCAACGTGCTCGCGGCGCGCATACAGCCGGCGACGTACGCCAACGGTTGTCAGGTCTCGCTCACCGCCGTCGTCTCGCCGCCATGTGAGTTCGGCCCCGGCACCAACGACACGACCCTCGTGCTGTTTGGCGACTCGCACGCCGCGCAGTGGTTCCCTGCGTTCGACTCGCTCGCGACGCTTCGGGGCTGGAAGCTCGTGAATCTCACGAAGCGCGGGTGCCCGTCGATTTCGACGACCGTGTTCAATCCGCGGCTCGAACGCGCGTACACCGAGTGCGACACCTGGCGGACATACGCAATCAAGAGAATCGTCACGCTGCGGCCGACGATCATCGTGGTCACGAATGCACGGTCGTACAATGTGGTTGTGGGCGGTGCGACGCCTCACACCGATTCGAGCGATGTCGCACGACGCGCATGGCACGACGGCATGATCGAAACGCTCCGCGCTCTGGAACCGTCGCAGGCGCGGCGTGTCGTCATCGAGGATACCCCGCAACCGAAGACGGACGTGCCCACGTGCTTGGTGAAGCACATCGACAATCCGGACCGGTGCGCGTCAACCACCGAGCGGGCGACCAATCCGGTGGCCACCAATGCGGAGCATGAGGCGGTGCTGTCAATACCCGGCGTCGCGTGGGTCAGCATGAACGACGCTGTCTGTGCGGCCGGAAGTTGTCCGGCAATACAGGACGGCCTCGTGCGCTATCAGGACGCCAGCCATCTCTCGGTGCGCTTCACGAGGTCGCTCGTGCCCGCGCTCTCAACGGCGCTCACGCGCGCGCTCGCGGCACCGCCATCACGGTCGAAGTAGGCCAGCGAGCAGCGCGCGTCATTTGGGCGCGGTTCCGAGACGGCCCAGCTCCGCGA
Source organism: Gemmatimonadaceae bacterium (assembly GCA_031360095.1). Lineage (GTDB taxonomy): Bacteria > Gemmatimonadota > Gemmatimonadetes > Gemmatimonadales > Gemmatimonadaceae > AG11. The sequence continues at coordinate 7,219 of JANMAY010000114.1, read as the reverse complement.
CGGCGGTCGCATGCTCGGTGTATCGCTTTGAGCATGTCGCGCGTGTCGCCTCGAAACGCTTCCGCGCCTCCTCCGGCTGCTTCTTCCACATCGCGACCTGGCCGGCGAAGAACTCTGATCCACAGCGCTGGTCGCTCCGCAGGCGTTCCTCCGCACTGGTCGTCCCCGCGACCAGTTGATCCGCCGTCAGCTTGCCGTCGAAGAAGGCGATGACGGGACCCGGCCACGTCGCCGGGTCGACGCGCGCGGAGTTGGTGGCGAACTGCGCGGCGTCATCCTGTCCCTGCCGCATCTTCGCGACGTGGAGCCACACCACCGTGTACGCGCCGGTCTCGTCGAGGTATTTCGCAGGCTGTGTCGCCGACGTGCCCTTGTGGTGCTTCAGTGAACGTTCCAGATCGCCCGCTGCCTCGGCGAAACGCCCGAGCACGAACAGCGCATTCGCGCGATTCCTGTACGCGGCGCCGCCCTCCGGCGTGAGCTGAATGGCCTGGCTGTAGTCCTGCACCGCACGCTCGTAGTCACCCTTCAGGTAGTACGCGAAGCCCCGGCTGTTGAAGGCGCCGGAGAAGTCCGGCTTGATCTTGATGGCTTGGTCGAGGTCCTGAATGGCATGATCGAACTCGTCTTTCGACGCGTAGCTCGTGCCGCGATTCTTGTATGCGAACGCGTTGTCCGGCCGCAAGGTGATCGCGCTGTCGTAGTTCTGGATGGCGCGATCGAGCTCGCGCTTCGCGGCATACGCATTGCCGCGACTGTTGTACGCCTCGGCATCATCCGGCTTCTTCGCGATCGCACTGTCGAGCACCTGGATGGCGAGGTCGTATTTGCCTTGATCCAGGAGGGCGATCCCGCGGGCTCTGGCGCCGTCAGCGTTGGGGGCGGCCTTTCGGCAAGCGGTCGCGGACGCAAGAATCACGATCAGGGCCAATACCGACTTTGCAGCTCTCATGAACTCCTCCGCTGGTCTTGCTCGTACTCAGGCGCGAGCATACTGTTGCGCGGCTAAACGTCGATATGCGGATGTGAAGATGGAAGACCCCGTGATCATGAACCGGCGCGACGCGCTTGCGCGGCTGATGGCCATCACCGGTACGATAGCGATCGGTTCGGAGCTGTTCCTCTCCGGCTGTCGCGCGCCTGAGGCCAAAAAACGCACGGAGCCGCTCACTGCCGCGGAGCTCGCGCTGCTCGACGAGATCGCTGAGACGATTATTCCCACGACCGACTCGCCGGGAGCGAAAGCCGCGGGTGTTGGGCCATTCATGGCCATGACGGCGAAGAATTGCTATAACGACGCCGCTTACGGCTCCTTTCGGAGCGGCCTCGAAAAAATCGACACGGCCAACCGGAAACGACATAGCAAATCGTTCATGGAGAGCACAGCGAGCGAACGCACTTCGCTGTTGAACGATTTGGATCGCGAGCAGCGGATTCACACGCGGGAAAAGCCGAAAACCGATCCGCCACACTATTTTCGGCTGATGAAGGAACTCACGCTGGTGGGATATTTTACCTCGGAGATCGGTTGCACCAAGGCCTTGCGATACGTGGAGTCACCGGGCTCCTACGACGGCAACCTGCCGTACAAGAAGGGCGACAAAGCGTTCTATCATCCTGCGCGCCGCCTACCTTTCAGCTAGATCCGGCCGCGTGTGATCACGTCTCTCTCCGCGTGCTGACGGCTTCCCACTCGGGCAGGCGATGACGCCGCGTGTCTCGGTGGTCATGCCCGTCTTCAACGGCGAGCGATTCATCGCGGAAGCGGTCGAGAGCGTCCTCGCGAGTGATTTCCGCGACCTCGAGCTGCTCCTCCTCATCGACGGCGGAACCACCGATGGCTCGGCCGCAGCGGCCACGCGAGCGGCGGCCGGCGATCCCCGCGTTCGAGTGATCGACCACCCTCACGTGGTGCCATCGGTCGCGCGGAACGTGGGGCTCCACGAGGCGCGGGGTGACCTCATCGCGAACCTCGATTGCGACGACGCCATGTTTCCCGAGCGGCTGGGACGCCAGGTCGCGTATCTCGACAGCCATCCGGAATGCGTAGCGGTAGGATCGCGCGCCCTCATCGTCGATGCCGAGAACAGACCGGTGAGAGCAAGCGTGCGAGCGTTCTCGCATGAGGAGATCGACAGCGCGCACCTCGACGGCCGCGGCGGAACGATCATGAACCCCACCGCCACCTTTCGGCGTCAGGCCGCCCTGGCAATCGGCGGATACTCGGCCGATCTGCTCACGACCGGCGAAGATTTCGATCTGTGGCTGCGGTTGGCCGAAGTCGGACGTTTGGCGAACATGCCGGACGTCCTCACGCGATATCGCGCGCACGACAAGAATGCGAGCCTCGGCGACGCAGGTCGTGAGCGCAGGAAGGTCGTGACGATCGAGATTCTCACGCGCACGTTCGCGCGGAGAGGAATCACCGATCGACTGCCGGCCAAGCCAAAAAGTCTTCCGGCTCGGACGTGGGAACGGTGGTCCGACCGAGCGCTCCTCCGCTACTTCTCGGGAAACCGTCTCGGTGCGCTGGCGGCGGCGTTGGTTGGTGTCGCGCTGCGGCCAACCGCACCCGCTACGCGAGGGGCACTTCGCACCGTGGTCGCTGGTCCACCTCCACGCTGGCCGCGGCGCGTTCCAGCGTAGTCAGAGGTTGCGTCGCTTCAGTTCGGCCACCGCGAAGTCGGCTGCTCGCGCCGTGAGCGCCATGTACGTGAGCGACGGGTTCACGCAGGCGGACGACGTCATGCACGCGCCGTCCGTGACGAACACATTCTTCGCGTCCCAGACCTGGTTGTGGCCATTCAACACCGAGCTTTTCGGATCCAGGCCCATTCGTGCCGTCCCCATCTCGTGAATCGCCGACCCAAAGGTGTAATCCCTGTTGAGCGGCTTCACGTTCTTGATCCCCGCAGCCTCCAGCATCTCGGCGGCGTCGTTCGCCATGTCCACCCGCATCTGCTTCTCGTTCTCCTTCATCCCGCAGTCCAGCGCGAGGACCGGCAAACCCCATTTGTCCTTTTTTGCGGAGTCGAGGTAGATGCGGTTGTCATGGTATGGCAGCATCTCGCCAAACCCGGACATGCCGATGGTCCACGGCGCCGGCTCGGTCAGCGCCTCCTTCAATGGCGCACCGACGCCAAGTTCGGCGACATCGCGCATCCAGTCGCCGCGACTCGCGCTCCCCTGGTAGCCAAACCCGCGGAGGTAACCTCGCTTGTCGCCGAAGAGATTTCGAAAACGGGGCACGTAATACGTGCTCGGTCGCCGGCCGTAGATGTACTTGTCATCGAATCCTTCTACGCGGCCACTGGCGCCGCTGTAAATGTGGTGGTCCATCGCGTTGTGGCCCAACTCGCCGCTCGAGCTGCCCAGTCCGTCGGGCCAGACGTCCGTCGCCGAATTCATCAGGATCCACGCCGAATTGAACGACGACGCGCAGAGGAAAATCACCTTCGACGTGAATTCGACAGTCTGATTCGTTTCCGCATCGACGATCTCAACCCCCGTCGCGCGACCGGTGCCTCGGTCATACAACACTCTCCGGACGATCGAGAAGGGACGGAGCGTCAAGTTTCCCGTCCGGGTTGCGGCGGGCAGCGTGCTGGACTGCGTGCTGAAATACGCGCCGTACGGACAGCCCAAATGGCACTTGTCGCGGTACAGGCACTTGCCTCGCCCGTTGTGCGGCTGGGTGAGGTTGGCAACGCGCCCGATGATCATCCGGCGTTGGTCCTTGTAGTGCTCCTTGATGCGCGACGCGACGTCCTTCTCGACGCAGTTCAATTCCATGGGCGGCAGGAACTGTCCGTCGGGCAATTGAGGAAGCCCTTCGATGGAGCCGCTGATTCCGGCGAATCGCTCGACGTGATCGTACCACGGAGCGATATCACGGTATCGAATCGGCCAATCGACGCCGATCCCTTCCGCGCGATTGGCGTCGAAATCAAAGTCACTCCAACGGTAGCAGTGCCTACCCCACAAGAGCGAGCGACCGCCGACCTGGTAGCCTCGCAGCCAGTCGAACTTTCGTGTCTCCGTATACGGGCACTCTCGTTCGTTGGTCCAGAAACCCACGTTGGGTTCGTAGAGGTATGAGGCGCGCCGCAGCACCGGATAATCGCGGGCGAGTCCGTTGCGACTCAACGAACGGTTGTCGAGCTGCCAGGGATCTTTGGTCGCGTTCACATAATCGGTGACGTGGACGACATTGCGACCGCGCTCGAGCAGAAGCGTCTTCAACCCTCTTTCAGTGAGCTCCTTCGCCGCCCATCCGCCGCTGATGCCGGAGCCCACCACAATCGCGTCGTAGTGCTGACTGTCCATTCGCTACTTCCCCATTGCCTGCATCCAGTTCACAAGGACATAGACTCTCGATTGCGCGCGCCCTCTCCCTCCCAACATCAGGAATTCGCGACCGTTGGGGAAGATGTCGTAGCCCGTATGCGCGACCGACACGCGGAAAGTGTCAGCGAAGAGTGGAACGGGCGGCCGTACCGCAAGCGCGGCGCGATTCACGACCTGCGCGGCCATGAGGTTGGTCAGCCCCCGGAAATACAGCGTCCCCCCATCGGGCGACCAGACGGGTTCAGTGCCGCCGTCTGTCGACACGGCGATCTGTTCGCCGGGTCCGGGCACGGGGCGGACGAACACTTCCCGACGTCCTGCCACGGTCGCCACATAGGCGATGAACTTGCCGTCGGGAGAAACACGGGGCGTGAGGACGACCGGCGCTTCCGTGTTGAAGGGACGCCGTTCCGACAGCGATTCCGTGGGCGCGATGACAATCGCGCTACCGCCGGGAGCCAATCCGGTCCTGACCGCGGACCATCCGCGCGCAGGACCGATCGCCAACTCGTAGAACGCCGGTGTCACGCCGCGCGCGAGCACTTCGGGCTCTCCCGCCAGATCCCACCGTCGCGCCACGACGAACTGCGAGTCTCTGACGCGCGAGATGTACGCGACGCGCGCCCCATCCCGTGTCCACTCCGGCCGGATGTTCACGCCGCGGGAACTCAATTGCGATCGCGCGCCGGTCGCGAGGTCGTAGACCCAGACGTCGCCTGTATCGCTGGGGGGAGGCGGCCCGATGGAAACGGTCATGTGGCGGCCATCCGGTGCGATCCGCGGCTCGGCAAACCGCTGCCGCCCAAGCAGCGGCAACAGGCGCGCGTTTCCGTCCCGGTCCACGGCGAGCATCGTTACCATGTCGTCGTCGGGCACCCCGCCGTGATACGCGAGCGTGCCGTTGTCCGCGACCGCAAAATCGGTCCCTCCTCCTCCACCGTTCCAGACATTCTGGAGCAATCGCTTTGCGGTCCCGGTGAGAGCGAGTTTGCGCAGAGAAAAGGGAACTGCGGCGACGGCTCCGCCAATCTGCGAAAATACGATGTAACCCGGAGCGACATAGTGAGGGTTCGCGCCGCGAATCCCCAACTCGGTCACGCGCCCATCGCTGAGTGACACCGCGCCAAGTTGCGCGGAATCGAGGCTGTTGCTGCCGCGCCAAATGGTGATGAGGGCGTGCTTGCTGCCCGGCAGAACTTCGGGCCACGAGTAGCGGCGATGACGTTGGCCCGCATCGGGTGACGCGACGCGGCGTCCCTCACCTCCGCTGGCGCTGACCCGCCAGAGCGCCTTCCCCCGATCATAGAGGATGAATCCGTCGTCCCCCCAACTGGCCGCGATCGCCGAATCCACCACTTGTTCGGGAGCACCGCCCGCGGCGCGCACTTTCAAGACGCGGTTGCCGGACTGAAAGAGCAGCCACTGGCCGTCGGGAGAAAAGCTCGGATTGAATGCCGAGTCGGTGCCGGGTACCAGCCGCGCCTGAATGTCGTCGGATCGGCGCAGGTAGAGCGCCTTTCGTCCCTCCTTCATCCCAACGACCGCGAGCTGTGAGCCGTCGCGCGCAAGCGCCAGCTTGATGCCGACACCGTTGGCCACTCCAACGCTGTCGGGCAACTCTATCGGAAAGCGAAAGGCAACCGGCGGAGGCGTTCCGCGCGGCGACACCATGAGCTTGGCGACGATGCCGGCGGCGAGCAGCCAACCTGCAATCGCCAGAGCCGGCCAACCGGCAGACTTCATGAGCCACGAGCCGTCACGCTGCACTGTTCCTCTCTTCTTGCGAACGCCATATGGGGAAGCGACCTTGACCGTGTCGCGATGCTCAACACGTCCAGAGAACATACATGAGGAAGCTTCGTCTCCCAATCATCGCGGCAGTCGCCGTGATCTGTCTCCTGTTCGCTATCGTAGCGCTGATCGAAGGCACTGCCAGCATTGTGCTTTTCGCGCGCGCGATGCGTCAAGCGCACTTCGTCGAGGAACATTTCACCGAGCGCGATACGCTGCTCGGGTGGATCAACATCCCGAACGCCTCGAAGCCGGATCTGTTTGGGCCTGGCCGAAGCCTCAACATCAACGCGCAGCGCTTCCGCCATGCCGGGGCACTCGCTGCAGTACCGCCCGCAGGGAAGAAGCGCGTCGTCTGTTCCGGGGACTCCTTCACGCTCGGATACGGTGTCGACGACGCGAAAACCTGGTGCGCGCTGCTCGCCGCCGACGAGCCATCGCTGGAAACCGTGAACATGGGGCAGGCGGGGTATGGAATCGATCAGGCCTATCTCTGGTACGTGCGCGATGGGCTTCCGCTACACCCACAGGTTCACCTGTTCGCCATCATCACTGACGACTTCCGGCGGATGGGAACCGACAAGTTCGGAGGGTTCCCAAAACCGAGACTCGCGGTGGACAGCAGCGGGCGCCTGCGCACTGTTGGGGTTCCGGTGCGAAAGCCGGGACTGGGACCTTTTACTGTAAGGTTGTTCAACACGATTCGTTCGCTGCGAACCTTCGAGCTGGTCCAATACATCGCCCCAATCGGCAAGTCCAACTCGGGTTCCGCGACCGCGAACTCGGCCGCTTCCTCCGCCACATGGAACGTCACGCGTGCAGTGCTGCGCGACATGGCAGTCCGGGATAGCGTTGCCGGAGCAAAGCTCGTCGTCGTGTACCTGCCCACGATCGATGAATTCAAGGGAAAGGGATCGGACAAGTGGCGGCAGTCGATTCAGGAGGCCGCCGAGAAAGACAATTACCAATACGTCGACCTCGTCGAGGAGCTGCGACGTGTATCGCCCGATTCAGTCGACCGCCTCTTCATTCCGCGCGGCCAGTTGGCGTTCCGCGGTGCCGCCGGCCATTACACGGAGGC
>JANMAY010000093.1:0-4494 GCA_031360095.1 Gemmatimonadaceae bacterium | reverse complement strand
GTGAACTAGACGCCGCACGCCGCACGCCGCACGCCGAACTAGTGCCGCGCCCCGTCATCGCCGTCAGCGATCTCGCCAAACGCTACGTCACCACCGTCGCCGTCGCCGACGTCTCGCTCGACGTCAATGAAGGAGAGATCTTCGGCTTGATCGGCCCCAACGGCGCGGGCAAGACGACGACGATGGAATGCGTCGAGGGGCTGCGCCGTCCCGATCGCGGTATCATCTCCGTGCTCGGTCTCGATCCGCAGCGCGATGCCTCCTCGCTCCGCCATCGCATCGGTGTGCAGCATCAGGAAGCACACCTCCAGAAACGCATCAAGGTGTGGGAAGCGGTCGATCTCTGGGCATCGCTCTACGATCGCGCGCGCGTGGTCGACGTCGATGCACTGCTCGCGCGGCTCGGGCTCGATGGGAAGCGGAACGCCTGGTTCATGACACTCTCAGGCGGTCAGAAGCAGCGTCTCTTCATCGCACTCGCGCTCATCCACCAGCCGGAGGTCGTGTTCCTCGACGAGCTCACCACCGGTCTCGACCCGCAGGCCCGCCGCGCGATCTGGGAGCTCGTCACCGACATCCGCGCGCGCGGCACGACGGTCTTCCTCACCACACACCTCATGGAGGAAGCCGAGCGGCTGTGCGATCGCGTCGCGATCATCGAGCATGGAAAGCTGATCGAGATGGGCACACCAGCAGAGCTGGTGAAGCGGCACTGTCCCGAGCGGCGCGTGGTCTACACCACCGGCGAAGACGATAGTGAACAGCAGCACGAACTGCGCGGTGAGGGCGACGACTTCGTTACCGACGTCATCCATCGCATCGCGCAGGATGGCACGCGCGTTCGCGGCTTTCGCACCGAGATGCCGACGCTCGAGGACGTGTTCCTCAAGCTCACCGGCCGCGCGATCAGAGACTGAGCGCTCATAAATGCTGAACGGACTCCTCAAGCTCAGCTGGATCGAGACGAAGATCTTCGTGCGAGAACCGCTCGGCGTGATCGGTACGCTCGCCGTGCCGGTGATCATCTTCGTCCTCTTTGGCCGCGGGATGCGCGAACGAGCGGGCAGCGCCGCCGCGATGGCGGACGCGCCGTTCAACGTCACGATCCTCGCTGCCCTGCTCATCGCTTTGAGCGCGGTGCAGTCATTGATCGCGATCATGGCGATCTACCGCGAGGGCGGGATTCTCAAGCGGCTGCGCGCGACGCCGCTCTCGCCGGTGACGATCCTCGGCGCACACGTGCTCGTGAAGCTCGTGTTTACAGCGCTGAGTCTCGTGCTGCTCAACCTCGTGGGGCGGCGGATTCTCCCGGGAGTGCTGCCGCCGAACGTCGTGAGCTTCACTGCCGCAGTACTGTTCAGCACACTGTGCATCCTTTCACTCGGCTTCGTGCTGGCGAGCGTCGTGCCCACCGCGCGGTTCGCACAGCCGTTGGGTGCCGTGGCGTTCTATCCGATGGTCGCCATCTCGGGTCTCTTCTTCCCACTCGAGCGCCTGCCGAGCGCGGTGCGCGCGTTCGCCTACCTGTTGCCAACGACGCACGCCGTGTCGTTGATGCAGGGTGTGTGGAGCGGCGCGGGCTGGGCCGCACAATGGGCCAGCATCGGCGCGCTGCTGCTGTTGTTCGTCGTGTGTATGACGCTGTCGACGCGATGGTTCCGGTGGGAGTGAAGTGCTTAGAGCCATTTCGACCACGGAGACACGGAGAGCGCGGAGGACTGCAGCCAACAAAGGAATGAAGTGGTGAGAGCAATATCTCCAACGAAGGCACGAAGTGCGCAGGCCTCCGTGACCTCCGTGTCTCCGTGGTAGATTCACCGCAGTTCCGCAGTAGCGTCTCCGCCTCATGCCGACTCGAACGAAACCTCATGCCATTCCCGTCCACAGTAGTGCTCGCCGTCGCCATGCTGCTGTCCTTGCTGCCAGCAGCCGCATTCGCGCAGCGGGCGCGGACACCGATTCGACCCAGCGAGTACCTGTATCTCTGGACGTCGTCAATCGACAGTTCAGGCCCCGACTTTCTCGCGGTGTACGACGTACGCGACCGCGCGTCGGCGGATCGCTATGGCTCGCTGGTGACGACCATCCCCGTGCCGGGACGCGGTAATGGAACGCATCACACCGAGCACGCCATGCCGGCCGACCGCCAGCTCTTCGCGAACGGCTTCGGCTCGGGACAGTCGTTCATCTTCGATCTGTCCAAGCCTTCCGCGCCTCGTCTCGCCAAGCAGTTCGGCAATGTCGGCGCACTGATGCACCCGCACAGCTTCTTGCGCCTGGGCAATGGCAACGTTCTCGCGACCTTTCAGATGCAGCACGACTCACTCGGCATGGCGCCTGGCGGTATCGTCGAGATGACCCGACGAGGGAAAGTGGTGCGCTCGGCCTCGTCCGACTATCGCGGCGTCGATCGCCGCATTCGTCCGTACTCCGCGGCGATCCTCCCCGACATCGACCGCGTGGTGGTGACGACCACCGACATGGACGATAGTGACAGCACGCGCGCGGTGCAGCTCTGGCGTCTGTGGGACCTGTCGGTGCAGCACACGATCGAGCTGCCGAACGGCGCGCGCGGCAGCGAGGGGTTTTTCTCGGCAGAGCCGCGCGTTCTGAGTGATGGCAAGACCGTGCTGGTCTCGACATTCAATTGCGGTCTGTATCTCCTGGAGGGCATCGCGAGCGCCGCGCCGCGTGCGCGTATGGTGGCCTCCTTTCCGCAAAAGACCGGCACGTCGTGCGCCATCCCGGTTGTCGCGGGAAAATATTACCTGATTACTGTACCGGCGTGGAGTGCGGTGGTGAGCCTCGACGTGTCGGACCCGACGCATCCGCGCGAAGTGTCACGCCTTACCCTCGGCAGCGACGATGTGCCGCATTGGATCAGCATCGAGCCCAATCACCAGCGCGTGGTGATCACCGGCTACCAGGCGATGAAGACGCGCGTTCTGATCGCGCGGTTCGATGACAAGACTGGCAAGCTCACGCTCGACCAGCGCTTTCGCGCGGCTGGCAGCGCGGAGGCGGGGCTGCGAATGGAGAACATCGCGTGGCCGCACGGGGGGCGCGCGGCCGCGCTGCCACACGGGGCGGTGTTCAGTCGGCCGTAAGCACGACAGGAGGAAGATTCCTCACGGCGCAACCGTTTGAATGTCTACCCGCGACGCCTGCCCCGCCGTCCGCCAGATACGATGCGTCTGCGCCTTGAAGTCCGACGCCTTCGCAAGAAAGATGTTGGGCACCCACGTCTGCGGATTGCGATCGATGATCGGAAACCAGGTGCTCTGCACCTGCACCATGATGCGGTGCCCTTTCTTGAACCGATAGCTCTGCGTGTGCAGATCGATGGTGAATGGCGTCACCGCATTCGGAACGAGCGCCACCGGTTTCTCGAACGACTTCCAGAATCGCCCGCGAAACACGTCGTTCGCGACCATGAGCTCGTAGCCGCCAAGCTTGAAGTCGGGCTCGTATTTCTCCGGGTAGACGTCGATCAGCTTCACCACCCAGTCGGCATCCTGCCCCGTGGTGCTCGCGAACAACCGCGCGGTGATCTCTCCCGCGACGACGACATCCTCCGCGAGTGGTTCCGTCTCCCAGCTCAACACATCGGGACGGCGCTGCACGAACCGCTGATCCTCGAGCAGCCAGGTGTACCAGCCCGATCCCTTGGGATAGTACGTCGGCTCGATGGGGCGCGGTCGATACGGCACCGGATTCGCCGGATCGCTGACGTAGCTGTCGTTGGCGCCACGCTCGGCAACCGTCGGAGCATCGAACGCAAGCTTTCCGTCGGCATGGAAGTAGAGTGACTTCTTTGTCGCGCGCTTTGGCGGCCATGAGTCGAACGTGCGCCACGTGTTGCTCCCCGCTTCGAATACTGTCGCTTCAGGCTGCGAGAGCGTGCCTCTGTCCTTGAGGTAGTACGCGAAGAACGGCGCCTGAATGTTCTTGCGGAAGTACTCGCCTGTCGGAGATCCGAAGTCGATTTTGCCGAGCTTCTGACCCGGTCCGCCGCCCCAGCCGCCGTGCTGCCACGGCCCGACCACGAGGAAGTTCTGATTCGTCCGATCGTGCTGCTCGAGCTCGCGGTAGATGGTGACGGGTCCGTAGAAATCTTCCTGGTCCCACCATCCGGCAACACTCAACGTCGGCACCGTGACGCGCGTGAGATACGACATCATTGCTTGCCGCTGCCAAAAGCCGTCGTAGTTGGGATGCGTGGAGAAGTCAGTCCAGGTGGGCAGCGTTTTCCCCTTCAGCACCTTCGACTGAACGTTGGACAGCGGTCCAAGCTTCAGATACCAGTCAAACGTATCGTAGCGGTCGAAGTCGAAATCCGAATTTTCCTTCGACGCTTCGGTGAGATATGCGTACTCGAAGCCGTAGCTCAACCGGAACGCGCCGTTGTGATGAAAGTCGTCTCCGATGAACATGTCGGCGGGCGACGCCTGCGGGCTCACCGCGCGCAGCGCCGGATGTCCGTCGAGCATTCCC
>JANMAY010000088.1:0-1643 GCA_031360095.1 Gemmatimonadaceae bacterium | reverse complement strand
CGCCTCGTCCCGCGCCGCGATCACCGCGGCGAGCCGCATCAGCGCGATCGTTGCCTCGTCGAGCACCATCACTGCGGATGCCGTCACGCGCTCATGGCGCGCACTTCTCCCACCACCTCGCCGCGCGTGTTGCGCAGTGCGCGATGCGAGAACTCAGCGAGACGCTGCGGGAGCTCGCGTGGCAGTGCACCGAACTGCTGAAGTACGGCGATCAGCGCCGGGAACTGCGCGCGCTGTGCTCCGTCTTCCACCTTGATCGCGATGCCGATGCCCTCGTTGACGATCATTGCCGAATGCACCCCTTCGGCGCCGATCTTGGCGATCACGCGCCCTTCGGTGGCCTCGATAATCGCGGTATCGAAACGATCGCTGCCGCCAACGAGAAAGGGTCGAGTCGTCATGGCGTGCACGATGCGCGACGGGATCTCGTGCGACTGACGAGCGGCATGCGCGAGCCGCGCGTACGCAGCCGCCATCGACTCGAGCCCGAGCGCGAACACGATGACGCCGCATCCGTCGATCGCCTGCTCGATCCGCTCAGCGGGCACCCCCGCCCACTTCGCGACCTCGCGCAGAATTTCCTGCTGAACCGGATGATCGGCGCGCTCGTAGCCGAACGACGGCCATCCCGCCGTGTGCGCGCGGGCAAGCATCGCGGCGTGCTTTCCCGAACAGTTGTTGTGCAAACGCGTTGGGCGCGCGCCCGATTCCCGGAGGTATTTCTGTCCACGACTCGCGAGCGGGTCATGCGGGCCGCACGCGAGATCGCCCTGCTCCATACCGATCGACGTGAGCATCGCCTCGGCGATCGCGACGTGCTCCGGCTCTCCGCCGTGGGAGCCGCACGCGAGCGCGAGCTGATCGTCGCCCCACCCGATGGAATCGAAGCCGCCCTGCTCGATGAGCGGCATGATCTGAAACGGCTTTGCGCACGAGCGCCAGTGCGTGACCAGTTCCGGATTCCCCGCCTCGGCGATGCGCGCGCCGGCGGCATTCACGACGGCCGCGTGCACGCGGTGGTGCGACTCGATGACCGGTCCGCGCGTGACGACGACGTCGAGTGAAAGCTTGTCCATAACCCCGCGCGAATCCCGGTGAAAGAGCACGGAAGATAGCCAGGGGGCGTGCGGCGTGCGATCACGCCGTACGCCGCACCCCGTACGCCGCACGCCCCCTCGCCGTTACCATCACTCCCCCCAACACCACGACTCCACCCACAAAGGTGAGGGGGCCCGGTATTTCGCGAATCCCCGGCAGCACCGCGGCAAGGACGGTGGCCCCGATCGGCTCGCCCAGCAGCGCGAGATTCACCACGAACGCCGGTGAATGCTTGAGCGACCAATTGAGTCCCGTGTGTCCGAGCAGCATGGGACCCAGCGCGAGCGCGGCGAACAGCTCGAGCTCCCGTACGGGTTGAGGTGCGAGCGACGCGCCGGCGAGCACGCTCAACGCGAGCAGCACGATGAAGCACGCACCGTAGACCACACCCACATACGCCCAGAGATCCAGCGACGCGCGCAGTCTCCGCCCCGCGACGAAGTACACGGCCGCCGTCGCCGCGCCTATGAGGGCGAGGGCGTCCCCGAGCAGAGCCTGGGGATGCGCGGCCGACGACGCTGACGCGCCGCGCAAATCCGGCAGGG
>JANMAY010000087.1:0-1638 GCA_031360095.1 Gemmatimonadaceae bacterium | reverse complement strand
GTTCGGCAAGGTGAAGCTCCGCGACGGACGTAGCGGTGAGACGTTCGCCGCGCCGGTCACGGTGGGCGCGGTGTACATGCTCAAGCTCTCGCACCTGGTGGACGACAAGATCCACGCGCGGAGCATCGGACCGTATTCGCTCGTGACGCAGCAGCCGCTCGCCGGCAAGGCGCAGTTTGGCGGACAGCGGTTCGGAGAGATGGAAGTGTGGGCGCTGGAAGCGTACGGCGCCGCGCACGTGCTGCAGGAGATTCTGACGGTCAAGTCGGACGACGTGAACGGTCGCAGCCGCGTGTACGAGGCCATCGTGAAGGGGCAGAATCTGCCCGAGCCGGGTATCCCGGAGTCGTTCAACGTGCTCGTGAAGGAACTACAGGCGCTCGGAATCAAGGTGACGATGGGGCAGAGTACGGACGGATTTTACGGGACTGGTATCGATACCGGGACAGCCGAAAACGCGTCCGGCAACGGCAGCGAGGAGTAACACATGATCGATTTTCGCAGCGTGCGCGACACCCGCGCATCGGCGTTCGACTTCATTCAGGTCCGGATCGCTTCACCCGAAGAGATCCGCGGCCCCAAGGATCCCAAGGAGCGCGAGCGGCTGGAGATGGCCGGCGTGCGCACGTGGTGGTCGTGGGGTGAGGTGACCAAGCCCGAGACCATCAACTACCGGTCGTTCAAGCCGGAAAAGGACGGTCTGTTCTGCGAGCGCATCTTCGGTCCCGTCAAGGACTGGGAGTGCCATTGCGGCAAATACAAGCGCATTCGGTATCGCGGCGTCATCTGCGACCGGTGCGGCGTCGAAGTGACCCTGTCGAAGGTGCGCCGCGAGCGCATGGGGCACATCGAGCTCGCCGTTCCCGTTGCGCACATCTGGTTCTTCAAGACGCTTCCGTCTCCGATGGGTAATCTGATCGACGTCACGCTGCGTGACCTCGAGAAGATCATCTACTATTCGAACTACGTCGTCATCGACAAGGGTGCGCAGGAAGTCGATCAAAACCAGCTGCTCGACGAAGACGAGTACCTCACGCTCAAGACGAAGGCGAAGGAAGAGGGCGACGCCGCCTTCCTCGCCGACATCGGTGCGCCCGCCGTGCGCGAGCTGCTGCGCCGCATCGACGACACCAAGGTGGCCGAGGAGCTGCGCGCGACAGTCGTGACCGAGACGTCACAGCATCGGAAGAAGATGCTGCTCAAGCGCCTCAAGATCGTCGACGCATTCCGCAACTCCGGCGATTCAGGCGACGTGCCCAACAAGCCGGAGTGGATGATCCTGGACGTCATTCCAGTCATCCCCCCGGATCTGCGTCCGCTCGTTCCGCTCGACGGTGGTCGTTTCGCGACGTCGGATCTGAACGATCTGTATCGTCGCGTGATCAACCGCAACAACCGCCTTCAGAAGCTCATCTCGCATCGCGCCCCGGAAGTGATTTTGCGCAATGAGAAGCGTATGCTGCAGGAGGCAGTCGACGCGCTGTTCGACAACGGCCGCCGCTCGAAGGCGATTCGCGGCCGCGGCAAGCGTCCGCTCAAGTCGCTGTCCGACATGCTCAAGGGCAAGCAGGGCCGGTTCCGTCAGAACCTGCTCGGCAAGCGCGTGGACTACTCGGGCCGTTCGGTCATCGTCGTGGG
>JANMAY010000066.1:0-13346 GCA_031360095.1 Gemmatimonadaceae bacterium | reverse complement strand
GCCGAAGGCGATTGCCGCATTCGAGCGATCCGTCGCCATCGACTCCTTCGACACTGACGTGCTCAATTCCCTTGCGATTCTCTATTCCGGCACGCGCGACTTCAACCGCGCCGAGCGGGGGTATCGACGCGCAGTGTTGCTGGAGCCTGACAATGGCATCATCCTGAACAATTTGGGCGGACTTCTCATCGCTGCGGGAATGGCCAATGCGGCGGATTCCGTGGTCCGCGTCATTCACGAAAGGAAACTTCCGTACCCGACAACTCGGCGGGAGATGGACGTGCTGTATCTACGCGGCGAAATGGACTCGGCCGTCGCGCTTGGCCACACTATTCTGCGCAGCGGCCAGCCCGCGAGAGCGTTGGGTGCACTGGCATTCCTCGGCGCTGTCGCGCAGGTGCGGGGACGTCTGCACGAGGCGGACAGCTTGCAGGCCGACTTGGAACAGCGCAACGCCGCGCGGGGGGAGAAGGCGTCGCCATATAATCGGGTTGCCGACATGGCATTCGTCGACGCTTGGCTGCGCGGCCAGAATGCGCGCGCGATAGCCCGACTAGATGAACTATTGCGCGCTCACCCGTTGGTCGGCTTGCCGCCCTACGGCGCGTGGCTGAATATTGCGCGCACCTACGCGGTGGCCGGCGCACCGGACCGCGCGCGAGCGGTGATGGCGCAGTTCGATCTCGCGATGCGGGACTCCACTCAGCGTCGGCGCTTCCGCTCTCGGCACGACGAGGTCGATGGACAGATCGCATTGGCGGAGGGACGGACGCAGGATGCCATCCGTTTGATTCGGCAAGCCGATCTGGAAAGTGACGGCTTGCCCATCGACTGTCCCTACTGTGTGTCGGCAGCTCTCGGGATTGCGTACGACAAGGCCAACATGGTCGACTCGACCATCGCCAATCTCGAGCGATACCTCGCCACGCCCAACGCCGCGCGGGTGTTCATGGATGGCTGGATGGTTGCGCCCGCGCACAAGCGGCTCGGCGAGCTGTACGAGGGACGTGGCGACAATGTGCGTGCGCTGTCGCACTACACGACCTTCGTCAATCTCTGGCGACGCGCCGATCCAGACCTCCAACCGAAGGTCGCGGACATTCGGGTGCGCATCGAGCGGCTTCAGCGCACCATCCCGCGGTAGCGAAGCGAACGTCCTAGCGGTGAGGGGACATAGATTGTCGTCCATGCCCATCAATACGATCCTGGTCACCGGCGGCGCGGGACACGTTGGCTCCCACGTCATCGAGCTGCTCGTCGCCAATCCGGACAACCGGGTCATCTCGCTGGACAACTACTCCAATGGCCTCGAGTCCAACCACATCGCAGGAGCGGAGTATCGCCGAGGACACACGAAGGACATCGAAGCGCTGATTCCGGAGACGCCGTCGATCGTCTACCACCTCGGCGAATATGCGCGGATCTCGACGTCGAAGCGTGACATCCGCGACGTCTACGACATGAACATCGCGGGTACGTTCGCGGTTGCCGAATTCTGTCGCACGCGCGCCGTTCCGAAGCTCGTGTATGCGGCGTCCAGCACGAAGTTCGCTGTCGAAGGTGACGGTCGGAACCAGAGCCCGTACGCATTCACGAAGGCGACCAATGTTGATCTCATCAATAACTATGGCAGGTGGTTCGATCTTCCGTATGTCACCTGCTACTTCTACAACGGCTTCGGTCCGCGCGAACGCGGCGACGGCGACTCGGCCACATTGATCGCGAAGTTCGAGCAGCAATATCTGCGCGGCGAACCGTTCACCGTCGTTCGACCCGGCACGCAGCGCCGCTTCTTCACCCATGTGCAGGATCTGGCGCGCGGAATCATTCTCGCCGGCGAGAAAGGGCGTGGCGACGGCTATGCGCTGGGATCAACGACGAGCCACTCGATACTCGACATCGCGAAGGCGTTCGGAGGACCGATCGAAATGATCGACGGAGATCCCGGCCGCACGGGCGCTGAGGATCCGTCGCCGAAAGCGAGAACGGAGCTGGGCTGGACGACAACCGTCGACGTGATGGACTACATCCGCTCGTTCGTGTCGACGCACGAGCGAGCCACGCCGTCCTGAAACAGCATCAGGGCAGCGCGTATCCTCTTGCGTCGTCATCCAGCACGAGCACCCAGTCCTGTCCGTAGCCAGTGCGCGGCGGTGTGAACAGCCTCGCGCCTGAGTTGTCGATCTTGCCAATGCTCTCGACCTTGCCCGAGCGCGGATCGAACCACGAGGCGCGAAGCACTGCGCCAGAAATCGTGCCGAGTCGCACCGTGAATGCCTTGCCTGCGGCGCTGTAGACGAACAGGTAGTCGCTCCCGCGCGTTGCCTGCACGCGCTCCGACGACGACAGGTCGCTTTCCACGATCAACGTCTGATCCGGCACGCGCGCGAGCATCGGTCGCGACTCCATGAGGCGTCGCACGAACTGCATCTGAGCAGCTCCCGGCAAATCCAGTGCACTCTGCCAGAACGCGCGCGGACCATTCACCCCCTCGCGATTGGGGCTGTAGAACTGCCAGATGTCGTGACAGCCGTACGTATGACCGAACGCACCTGCGAAGAGATGGAGATAGGCTGACTTGCGCACATCATAGGCACTCGAGGTTCCGAGATCCTTCGCATTGAAGCAAACGGGATGATCCTCGTAGATTGGCTCACCATCCAGCACGGGCTTCGTGGGAAGTCGGTCATACGCTGCGCGGATGTTGTCGTAGCTGTTCGTCTCGCGGCAGTGGCCGGTTTGAAACATGTTGACGTCCAGCCACGCGTCCTGCTGAAACCACTCGCCGGTACCGGCACGGTTGGGTGCGGGGTGGAACGTCAGCAGCGCTTTGTTCTCGTCGCCCACGCCTTCCGTGATGCCGGCCGCCATCGCGCGCCACACCTCAACGTCCGGGGTGTTCGGCCGAGGATTGCGATCGCCACCGAGGATCCAGATGATGTTCTTGCGCGTCCTGTAGCGGTCGCCGATCCAGCGTCCGTACACTCGCGCGCTTGCGGGCGTGAAGATCTCAGGTCCTGCTCCCCACGTGTTCTTGAACACCTTATCGCCCCAGGTGGGGAGCAATCCGATGTGCAGCCCCAACTCGGCTGCACGATCGATGATGTAGTCGACGTGCCGAAAGTACGCGTCGTTCGGCTGGGCCGGATCGTTGTTCTTCAGCGGCAGCTCGCCATACGGGTTCGGGACCGACAGTCCGGCCAACTCGGCGAGCGCCACGGCCTGAATCACCGTGAAGCCCTGTTTGACGCGGCGCTGCAGGTAGGTGTCCGCCTCTTCGCGATTGAGCCGATGGAACAGCTCCCACGCGGTGTCGCCGAGCCAGAAGAACGGCTTGCCTTCGGTGGTGACGAGGTAGTGCCTGTCGTCACTCACGCGCAGATCGCTCTGCGCATTCGCGACTGGCATTGCGAGGATTGCGAGCGCGAATGGAATGGCGAGGCAGGCGCGCATGCGACGAGGAATCGAGGGCTGAGGGGCTGCTGGGCGGCCTCTTGCCAAATTTGGCAAGAGGCGCCTCCGGGCGTCCCTATGCGCGAGGGAGCGCTCTTGGTAGCTCATGCGCACCGAAGCTTCATTGTTGCAAAACCGTAGTCAGGTGATGTCCTTCGCCTCGATGCGTTCGACAATGCGGCCACGAGGGTTCTGCATGACCGCCTTGCCCGGGCCGCCCCAGATCATTTCCATCTTGCGCAGGAACGCCTCCGCTTCGCCGACGTTGGCGAATTCGAGGTCGACTAGCACATAGTTGGCGTCGTTCTGTGCGCGAAGAATCTCATAGCGGCGCACGCCGGATCCCTTGCGGTCGGCGGGATCACTCTCGAATGCCTGCTTCCACTTCTCGAAGCTCGGAACCGCGTGTTCGATTCGCACGATGGTCATCGCCGCATCCTCCCGGTTGTCGTACCGCTTCCAAACACGACGTTCTCCCTCAGCAACGCATGGCTGAGTCAGGCGCAGCCGTGCCGTACAGGAGGCTCTTCGAAAATCTTCCGAATCACATCTTCGCTGGAAGGTCTGAGTTGTTGATGTCGCGCACGATCTTCCACGCGCCGTCGGCCTGTCGCTTCCACACCGTCAGATACTTCCCCTTGTCCTTCATCTCCTTGCCACCCTTCGGGACGATTGTCCACTCGTAGTGGCCAGTCTCGACGGCCAGATCGCCTCTGACCATGACATCATCGGTGCTCACCTTCGCATTTTTTATGGAAGCCTGGGTGAGGAAACCGGCAAACCCCTTTTTCGCACCATCCAGTCCTCGCCACGTCTGCTCGTTCGGCATCATGATGACGGCATCGTCGGCGTAGCTGGCAACCGCCGTCAGCGAGTCTCCTCGTTCCAGGGCGGCGACGAACCGAGTGTTCATCGAGTCGATCACCCTGCGAATGGCTCCTTCATCGGGGGCCGCTGCAGTTGCGGCGACGGGGGTGGCGGTGTCGGGCTTCGACGCTGCGTCGCTCTTCGGCGAGCACGCGAGGGCGACCAGCATTAGGAGAACTGCGAGCAACGAAGTGCGGAATCGCATGTCACACCCCCTTGGTTGAGTGAGCAATGAAACCGGGCGTTCAGCGGGGCCCATAAATGCTCCCGCCGCGAGGGGAAGAGGCCGACAACAGCGCGTCCGAATATGCGGGCGCGGTAAGTCTGCGCAACCCCAGGCGAACGCCCTCGAGGCGACTCGGTGCCTCTACGGAAGCGGCAGGGCCGGGCCGCGATCGTGACGGATGAACCCCTCCGCGTTCTCGACACCATGCTCCATTCCGCGAAAGCGACTCATTCGCTCGTGCGCCGGATACCATCGCTCCGGCTCCTGGCTCGCATGCGCCATGCACGCGTCTCGCTTCTGTTTCGCGACCGACGTGATGTCCACATAGTCGGTAGGTTTGAACACCTGCGTCTGATCGCCGGTGAGCACCTCGAAGTATCCGAGTGCTGCAGTTCGGCCGGTGCGTAGCCAGGCATCATATAGAAGAAGGGAGGCGGCGCGGTGATCGCGGTGCGTATCCACCGGCCAATGCGTGAGAATTACATCGGGCTTCTCCTGCTGGAGGAGCTCACGCATCGCAGTGTATGCTGCAGTGTCGATGTGCGTGTCGCCGTCGATCTGTCCCGCGAACCGCGGCTTCGCACCGAGTATCGCGCACGCCCGCTCCGCCTCCGCCGTCCGGATCCGTGACGCTTCGTCGTGCGACTTGCCGGGAATGCCCGCCTCGCCGCGCGTGAGGTAGAGGGTCAGAACGTTATGTCCTTCGTTCACGTAGCGCGCGATGGTTCCGCCGCAGCCGCTCTCGGGGTCGTCGGGATGCCCTCCCGCAACAAGCACTTTGAGACGCGCTGATATGCGAGTGCTCGGCAGGCGCGCGCCCAATACGGAGAGTCCGACCGGAGGAATGAGGAGACGCAGCGCGTCGCGCCGAGTGAGTGGTGTCATCGAAGCAGCTCGTCGGGGGTCCGTGTGCGGTGCATCTGAATTTGCTCATGTTGCCAGTCGACGCTAATCAGGCGAGCTGACTACCGATGTCAACCCTGCATCATGGGACCAACGGCCTCGTCGTGACAACAGGCAACTCAATGGACGTCGCCCGCCCGACTCCACGATAAATCTTCTGCGTCGCAGGTACGAAGGCGGAATCGGGCGCGGCAAAGATATTTGCCACGAACGTTTGCGGATTGCGGTCGATGAGCGGGAACCAGCTGCTTTGCATCTGCACCATGATCCGGTGTCCCTTCAAGAATTTGTAGCTCTGCGTGTGCAGGTCGAGCGTGTACTCCTCGACCTTGTTTGGCTCAATGGCGCTCGGCTTCTCGAGACTCTTACGAAACCGGCCGCGCGTCACGTCGTTCGCCACCATGAGCTGGTAGCCGCGGAGCGTTGAATCCGCTTCATACGTGTCCGGATACACGTCGATCAGTTTGACGACCCAATCCGCATCAGAACCCGAGGTGGCCGCAAAGAGCTTTGCAGTCAACTGGCCTGCGATTGCGACATCTTCGGTCAGCGGTGGGGTTTGCCAGCTCACGACGTCACTGCGGCCGTTCAGAAATCGCTGATCGTCAACGAGCCAGCGTGACCATGTCGAAGGCGCCTTGAAACTCGGTAAAATTGGACGCTGGCGATATGGAACGGGTTTCGACGGATCGGACACGTAGGCGTCGAATGCTTCGCCGCGTTCTCGTGGAGCATCAAACGACAGCAGCCCATTCGCCTGCGGATAGAGCTTCCTGGACGAGATGTTCCTCTTCGGCGGCCAACTGTCATGCGATTGCCACGTGTTCGATCCAGCTTCGAACGTGGTGGCTTCGGACAGCCCGAGCGTGCCTTTGCTTTTCAGCCAGTACGCGAACCACGGCGCCTGGATCCTCTCGCGGAAGTACTGCGATGTCGGAGAGCCAAAGTCCACGCCGCCCAGCTTCTGGCCTCCTGCGGCACTGTTCCATCCCCCGTGATTCCAGGGACCGACGACGAGATAGTTCAGGTGGCGCGTGTCGTGTCGCTCCAGCGCGCGATAGATCGTAAGTGGTCCGTAGAAATCCTCCTGATCCCACCAACCCCCAACGTTCAGCGTGGGCACGTTCACGCGGGTCAGGTACGGGCTCACCGACTGCTTCTGCCAGAACGTGTCGTAGTTGGCGTGCTTGGCAAAATCCGTCCACGTTGGAAACTTGCCGTGGAGGTATCGCTCGTCGACGTGTGCGAGCGACCCGAGCCCGAGATACCAGTCGTAGAGATCGGGCTTGTCGAACTCGAACGCCTTCATCTCCTTGCCGGCTTCCATCATGGCGACGAACTCGAAGCCATAGCTCAGGCGAAATGCACCATTGTGATGAAAGTCGTCGCCGATGAACATGTCGGCCGGGGACGCCTGCGGCGAAACGGCCTTGAGCGCCGGATGCGGATCGAGCATGGCCATCACCGTCAGCCACCCCGGATATGACACGCCGAGCATCCCGACTTTGCCCGTGTTGTTCGGTACGTGTTTTACCAGCCAGTCGATGGTATCGTACGTGTCGGTGCTCTCGTCGATCGACCCTTTTGCCTTCTTGTCGCGCATTGGCCGAAGCATGACGAACTGGCCTTCGGAGGTGAATCGGCCACGGATGTCCTGAAAGACGAAGATGTATCCGTCGTCGGCGAGCTCCGCGTACGGGCCGTTCATTGCCCGCGCGCTGGACGCGATGCCGTACGGCGTACGGTTGAAGATGATCGGCCGGCGGTCTGCCACGCCTTTCTGCGTGTAGATGATGGTGTGCAGCTTCACACCGTCTCGCATCGGGACCATCTCTTCGCGCGCATCAAATTCGAGCGGAGTACGCGTTGGTTTCGCCGCCGGCTGTTGCGCGGAGAGGCTCGCGCCAAGGGCGAAGAGGGCGGGCACGAGTGCGCGAGCGCACTGCCGGATCAGGTGTTGTCGCATTGCCGAAGCGTGGAAGGTGGGCGAGTTGTCACGTCGCGAGTGCTACGGCGTGCGCGTCCGAACAAAGGTCACGCCGAGCATCCGCACGGATGCGACACCACCAGCCCCGTCGAGTTGAAACACCAACGGCGTCGCTCCATCCAACGATTTGACTGGCGTGCTGCGGAACGTGTCGAAGTCGGAGTGCGTGAGCACTCCCAGCTCCAGCGTGTCATACCGCCCGGTGAGGGTGCCGTTCTTCGCTGCGACGACCACCACCCCATACGCCGAATCGACATATGTGCCCGCATACTTCTCGACGGCCAGCGAGGGCTTCGCCACTGCGACGCGTGCAGCAGATGGTGGCGCGGGGCGCGCGGCGCGTTTTGAAGCGAGCAGCGCCTTGAGGTCGGAGCTCCAGTCGCGCGCCGGACCTGCGCTGTAAAGGTCGAACACTTGATACATCAGCGCGTGGCGCAGCTCGATGTGATCCAGATTGCCGAGCACGAATACTCCCACCCGTTGCTCCGGCAGGAGGCCGATGATGGCGCTCATTCCGTCGATGCTGCCGGTATGCATCCACACGGCCTTGCCGCGATAGTCCTGTACGAACCAGCCAAGCCCGTAGCTGAGGAAGTGGGGCGCCGCCAGCTCGAGCGCAGAATAGAGTTCCAGTGGCGCGCGGATCTGCGGCGCAACGAGCTCCCGGAAATTCGCGGGTGTAATGAGCCGCTTCGTGCCAACACGTCCGCTATCGAGGACGAACCGCATCCACTTGGACATGTCTGCGACGCTCGACCACACGGATCCGGCGGGCGCAACCACGTCGATGAGCCTCACTGGTACAGCCCGCACGGTGTCTTTGACCGTTGCATGCGGCACTGCCACGTTTGGCTTGCCAATGATGTCCGCGGTGAGCGCCTCGGTTTCTGACATTCCGAGCGGTGTGAAGATCCGCGAACGAATGAATGCTGCCCACGTCATCCCGGAGGCGCGCTCGATCACAGTGCCACCGAGCGAGTACATCACATTGTGATACGCCCACGTCGACCGGAATGAAGAGCTCGGACGCACGTACCGGAGACGCCTGATCATTTCCGGGAATGGTAGTACTGTCTCCTCGATCCCCCAGAAGAGGTCCGTCGAAGGCAGGCCGCTTCGGTGCGTGAGCAGGTCGCGAATGGTCAGCTCTCGCGTCACGTACGCATCGTACAGCCGCAGCTCGGGGATGTAGTCGATGACCTTGTCATCCCACCGCAGCTTTCCTGCGTCCACGAGCATCGCCAGCGCCGCGGAGGTCATCGCTTTCGTCGTCGAGCCAATGGCGAAGCGCGTGTGCTCGTTCACGCGTGCCGATTTGCCGAGCTCGATGACACCGTAGCCTTTCGCGAAGACGAGCGAGTCGTTCTTCACCACAGCGATACCAAGTCCGACAGCGTTCCAGTCACGCGCTGCCTTGTCCACATATCGGTCAAAGGCAGCAAAGTCGGGAGGCTGCTGCGCGGACGCGGAGGCCGCAGTGAAGAGCAGCAGCACTGTGAGCCGGCAGGCAAGCGTCATGATTGCTCCGTCTCGCGGTTCCGGATGCTCCTGTCTCACGGCTTGGCGATCGTTGGGTTGTTGATGCGCTCCACATCCGGAAGCGGAAAACAGGTCTGAGTTCCGTAGACACCGCCATACTGGTAAACCGCCCCAGCCGCCGGAGTGAACGGAGTGGTCGTCCGCCTGAGGTCACCCAGGCGATGACCTTCAACGAAGAACTCGCGCCGACGTTCCTCCATCACCTGCGCAAGCACGGTGGCGGATGTCGCGCCTGCGGGAAGCACATACGCGGGTACCCCGGCTGTCCGTGCTCGCGCGTTGTTGATCGCCGCCGTGGCACCTGCCAAGTCACCAGTTGCCGCCGCGTTCTCAGCGATGATGAGCTGCGCCTCGGCGTAGCTGGCAATGCGCATGGCTGTCGCGTTCGTCGCGGATTTAGCGGGCAGAAAGATCCGGGAGCCCGTCGCCGTGCCGTTGCGGGCCAGATCGACGACTCCCACGCGAGGATCCTGCGTGGTTCCGCCGGGCACGAGCACATTGCGGAACGAGGTGTCCACGGTGGAAAACGAGCTTTGCGAAATGTTGATGAAGAGCGCGTTCTGACGGCGCGTATTGACTGGGTCGGGCGACGAAGACACCGCGAACGTTGCCGGCACGAGCGCGGCATCGGCCGCTGCGGCGGCAAGGTTCGCCGGTCCACCCAGGTCGAGCTGCGCGCGTGCGCGGCCGACGCGCGCGAGATTCAGCGTCGTAACGTCGTTCGCGGCGGTGGCACTCGTGATGGCTTTGTCGAAACGAATCTTTGCCTCCGCGAAGAGCTGAGCCGACTGAAGTTCGGGGCCCAGGTTGATAGCCGCAGTGCACATGCCTTCGCCAAGAAGCACGAGGCTGTAGCCGGCATACGCATAGTTCTGAGCGAGCAGCTTGTTTCGGTTCGCCACCTGAGCGTCCGTCCATTGCTCGATGTACGCCGCTGCGGTGTCAGCCGTCGCGCGCGACGTCGACAGCGGCGTGTAGATCCCAGGTTGTTGCGTCGTGCTCGGCGTTGGGTTCGCCCCACAGTGGTTTGTGCCATACGTCCCATTGGTGAGCAGACGACGTGCGTCATAGTCGAAGTTGGCCGTGTTGGAAATGCCGACGGACAGCTCGTCCGCGAAGAGACCGCTGCCGACGACGTAGCGCGCGTAGGCGCACTCGAAATCGGCAATGGCGCCATTCGTGATCAGCTGCGCATTTCCCGGCACGTACAGCGTAGTGCCGGAGAGCGTTCCCGGATTTTCTTGAGCAAGGCTCGTGATGTCGCGACAAGCAATGATCGACAGTCCCGTCAGCAGACCGAGTCCAAGCATCAGACCCGCGTGGCGACGGCGCGTGATGAGTCGCATGGTCAGAACTTGAGGTTGAAGGTCGCGATGAAGCGGCTGAGCGGCGGAGTGACCGCCTGATCAGCCGTGACGGAGGACGTTGCGATATTGTTCACGCTGACCTCGGGGTCGATGCCGGCGTACTTGGTCCAGGTGTGCAGATCCCGTCCTGCAAACGTGATCGAGGCAGACTCGTAGCCGCGGAGCAGCCCTGCGGGAATCGAGTACGTCAGCGACATCTCGCGAAGCTTTGCGAACGACGCATCCTGGTAGTATTGATCGAGAATGCCCTGCCCCGCCGCCGTGCCCACTCGCTCCGAGAGGTACAGGGGCTCGAACTCGAGCGGATAGTAGTTCGCTCGGCACAGTGGGGCGCCAATGGCACCCGTACACCGCAATTGTTCGTTGGCATTCAAGACTCTGTTACCGCGCTTGAAGTCGACCAGCGCGAACAGGCGGAAACGCGTGAGGAATGCGACGGTGTTAGCGACCGAACCGGTGAGCTTCGGCGTCGGCGTTCCGATGAAGAGGAATGGCGCGGACGCACACGCGACGGCGGGTTTGCCATCACCACCGTCGCAGAGCACGTTGGTCGCCAAGCCTGTGGTGGCATCCCGATCCGCGGAGACGACGCGTTTGGTGTAGATGCCACCGATCGGGCCGCCGACGACGTTGGTCTGCCCAGCGCTCAGCACGATCCCCCCGATGCCACCGAGGTCTTTGATCACGTCCTTGTTCGTCGCGACGTTGCCCACGATCTCCCACGAGAAATTCTTCTGCGCCACCGCCTGCAACGTGGCGAGCACTTCGATCCCGTGATTGTCGACTCGGCCGAGGTTCGCCGGTGTGGGATTGTAGAAACCGCTCGACGGCGCAACCGGCTGGTTGACGATCACGTCGGTGGTTCTCTTGTTGAAGTACGTGAAATCGAGATTCAGCCGGCTGAAGAACTCACTCTCGAAACCCAACTCCACCTCCGTCCCGCGCTCAGGCTTGAGATTCGCGTTGCCAATGGAGTTCGGCGTGACGGCACTCGTGCTGCCAGGACCCTGAGCCGGGCTGAACGTGCGCAGTGCCGAAAATGCCGTGGGTTGGCGCCCGGACTGGCCGTATGCTGCGCGCAACCGCAAGGACGTGAGCGGCATG
Source organism: Gemmatimonadaceae bacterium (assembly GCA_031360095.1). Lineage (GTDB taxonomy): Bacteria > Gemmatimonadota > Gemmatimonadetes > Gemmatimonadales > Gemmatimonadaceae > AG11. Next base: position 1,900 of record JANMAY010000066.1, on the reverse strand, counting down.
CCCTGTCGCCAGAACGGCTCCTCACTCACGACCCAGGATGAGCTCACTTTCGGGTACGTCACCCAATTCAGCTGGCTACCAAACGCGGAGTTGTTGTCGACACGCACCGCGCCGGTGAGAAAGAACCGATCGCGCCAACTGAGCTGCTCCTGCCCGTACGCGCCGATCGTGGTATTCAGTATTTGCGATTGTGTCGAGGTCGCCGGGTTCGACGCGGCATTCACGGTCTCAACCCCTGATCCGGGAAATCCCGAGCCGCCGAGAAAGCTCGCATTGAGCTCCGTCCGATAGAACTGTCCGCCGAGCGATGTGGATTGTGCCCATCCCTCTGTCAGCTTCGACTTCGCGGTCGCCGTGTATTCGGACGAGACGATCGTGTTGTGCCGGAGTGTTTGCCCGATGGAACCGGCGGCTGCCGTCGGCCCTATCAACGCGACCTTCGCCGGCTCCGCCGTGAAATGTTCGATCGCGCGACTGTCATCTCCCGTCTCGTCCACACCAACGATCACGTGATGCGTGAACCAGCTCGCGGGCCGATGGGTAATCGTCGCGCTCCCGAGAAAACGACGAATGCCCTGTGCGTTGTCGTAGAGGGTTTGAGGAATGTCCGGTGTGAAATTCGGGTAGAAGCCACGCGCGGCCGGAAACAGCAGCGGATGCCCAACGATTGCACCCAACAACGGCGACACGCCGACATCTGCACCCAGGTGGCTCGAGAGCGAGACGTAGCCGAGGCTCGAGGACACGTCGACGGTGGAGGTTGGCTGCACCGTGAGGTTCGCCCGGAACGACGCCTGGCGCAGCGAATTGTTCGGCTCCACGCCGAGATCGTTCTGGTAGGTGGTGGAGACGTAGTAGCTCACCGTTTCGCGGCCGCCGGAGAGCGCGGCGTTGTACTTTCGCGTTTGCCCATTCCGATAGATGGGCGTGCCGCGATCGCTTTCGCTCTGAATGCCATTCCACGCGACGATGGTGCCGCCTGGATCCTTTGCGTAGTTCGTGGGAATGCGGTCCGCGGCATTCCGAAGGAAGATCGTTCCATTTTCGACGAGCAGCGACAATTTCGGCCGGTTGCCTGCCGTGCCCTTCTTGGTAATGATCTGAATCACTCCGTTGGCGGCCTCCGTGCCGTAGATCGTTGCCGCGGCAGGGCCCTTGATGATCTCTATGCTCTCGATGTCTTCCGGGCTGATGTCGTTGAGCCGTCCGGACACATTCGATGCCTGGCCTCCGAAGCGTCCGGGTGGAGCAACCGGACCGGCACTCGTCGCATTGCTCACCCGCACACCGTCGACAAACAGCAGTGGCGAGTTATCGAGGCCAATGCTGTTGCGACCACGAATCTGAATCGCCGGGCCGGCGCCAAGACGGCCGCTGCCAGGCGCGATGATGACGCCGGGGGCACGCGCACCGATCAAGGAGCTCAAATTCTGCGATGACGATTTGGCCATCGCTTCGTCGGCGTCAATCACCGACACGGCATTGCCGAGCGATCGCCGGAGCTCACCGCCAGCGGTACCGGTGACCACCACTTCATCGAGCGACGTCGCAACCGACTCCAACACGAAGTCGAGCGCGACTTGATCGCTGCTGACGGTAACGTTGCGTCGTTGGGTGGCGTAGCCGATACGCGCAACGGAAAGCAGCGGTGTACCGGTCGGCACCCCGACCAGGCGATAGCGACCGTCGTCGCCTGACCGCGCAGCGAGCCGCGTTCCCGCAACAATCACCGTTGCGCCAGACACGGGCTGCTTGCTGCGCAGATCCGTGATGACTCCCGTAATCGTTGCCGTCTGCTGCGCACCCGCCGCGACTGCGATGATCGCAAGCATGACGGCGATCCGGGATACCGCAACACACGACCTGACGATGAGATGCTGCCAGAGGAATGTTCGCATTA
>JANMAY010000034.1:0-5065 GCA_031360095.1 Gemmatimonadaceae bacterium | reverse complement strand
CCCTTGGCGCCCAAGTTGAGTTGCACGGACGCGTCGGGGTCCTGGTTGCCGAGCGGGATGATGATGCCGATGCACTTGCTGAGTGCGGCCTGAACCTCGGGTTTGAAGACGATTTGCTTGAAGTTGGGAGAGCCGATTTCCTCTTCGCCCTCGCAGACGAGCACGAGATTGACCGGTAGCTTGGTGTTCGCCGCCTTGAAAGCGTGCAACGCGGCAAGGAACGCCATCTGTGGTCCCTTGCTGTTCGTCGCGCCGCGCCCGATGAGCACTTTGCCAAGCCCGGGCTTGTCCACCAACCGGCCCTCGAGGGGCGGAGAGCTCCACTCTGTCGCGTCGTACTGCTTCACGTCGTACATGCAGTAGATGGCGAGCGTCGTTGGCGCGCCAGCGTCGAGCGTGGCGAACACGCCACCCTTACCGGCGGTGGGAATCACGTCGACCCGCTGGAATCCCGCTTCGCGCGCAAGGCGCGCCATGTACTCGGGTCCCTGCGGATAATTGCGATTCTCGGCGGCGATGGACGGGAGGGCGATCCACTCCCGTAGTCTGCTCAACGTGGCGTCGTGCTGGACCGCGATCTGCGCGAGGACCGCGTCGCGATCGGCCATGCGGAGAAACGGCGCGGCGCGATCACCGATGGAAAGCGCCGCTGCACTCAACAGCGCACTGTGGAGAAACTCGCGCCGGTCGATGCCGGCAGCTGTCGGTGGCGCACCGTCCATGTCATTCGAATCCACGGCGAATTCCTCGAAAGGGGTTGGGAATAAGGTATTCGCCGAGCATCCCGGGCACGAGCAAGTGCGGAGCCCTTCTTTCGACTTCGCTCAGGCAGGCGACTGCGCTCTGGATAACAGCTGGTGTCATCCCGAGCGAGCGAATAAGGTACGTCATGACGAAAGCCATGCGTCTGGACATCCCGATCGTGCTGCCCGGTGTAGCCGACGAAGCCGACGCATGCGTGGCGCGGCTCATCGCGCTGCTCGAGTCTCGCGGCGGTGTCGAATCCATTCACGTGCTGGCGCCGAATGCGATACCGCCCGCCGAAGGGGTGCACGCCACCCCCGAGCACTCGCAAGTGTCGCCGACCGCCGCATTGTGTCTGCATTATGATCCTGAGCGATTGACGCTCAGTCAGATCGTGGAAATGGCGCAGGGCGCGGGAGCGGAGATTTCGTCCCGGTACTCTCATGCGACGCTGCCCATTCGTTCAGTTGGGGCAGAAGATGAGGGGGGACGCATCGAGAGCGGGCTGCTCTCGTTGCCGGGAGTCACGGCCGCCTCGGCCAACACGGCTGCCCAGCTCGTCCGCGTGGAGTTCGATACGACGGCGACGTCGCTGGCTGTCGTGACACAGCGGCTGGACGATCTCGGAGTGCAGCAGCACGCCCCAGCACCGCGCGGAGCTGCGGCGGTGGAGACGCATGCACCGGACCGATGCTGCGATGCCGCCACGCGTATTACGGTGCCCGACTACTCACAGAAAGCCGCCGAGGACGAGAGGGCCCCGTGGCTTCGGTGGTATCGCGACAATCAGGAATTGGTGTGGAGCCTCACCTGCGGAATGTTGCTCCTGGTGGGCGTTGCGCTTGACACTCGATCGGGCATTCGGGGTGCCGGGCTGGCGAGCTATGTCCTTGCCTACGTGTTCGGCGCGCGTGACAACGTTGGTCATTTCATCAAGGATCTGCGACGCGGTGCAATGCGGTTCGACATCGACCTGCTGATGGTCGTCGCTGCAGTGGGCGCGGCGGCGCTGGGTCAGTGGCGTGAAGGTGCCTTTCTCCTCTTTCTCTTCAGCCTCGGTCACGCCGCCGAGCACTACGCACTGGGCCGAGCGCGGTCCGCGATCACGGCGCTCGCCGACTTGGCGCCGCAGGAAGCGTTGGTTGTTTCCGGTGGGCAAACGCGCCGCGTTCCCATTGCCGACGTGCGGGCCGGTGACGCCGTGCTCATCAAACCGGGCGAACGCGTGTCGGTCGATGGCCTCGTACGCGAGGGAAGTTCCGACGTCAATCAAGCTCCAATCACTGGCGAGAGTGCACCCGTCGCAAAAACTGCCGGCGATCAGGTCTTTGCCGGCTCCGTGAACGGCGACGGTGCGCTCACCGTCGACGTCACCGCTGCGGCCGGTGATCGTACACTCGACCGCGTCATCAAGCTCGTCGCGGAAGCGCAAACGCAGAAGGCGCCGACGCAGCAGTTCACCGACCGTTTTGAAAAAGTATTCGTGCCGGTCGTGCTCATCGGGAGTGTGCTTGTTGCCATCGCGCCGCCGCTGTTTGGATGGTGGACGTGGCCGGTCGCCATCTACCGAGCACTCACCGTGCTCGTTGCCAGTTCCCCCTGCGCGCTCGCGCTTGGAACACCGGCAGCGGTGCTCGCCGGCATCGCGCAGGCGGCGCGGAACGGCGTCCTCATAAAAGGGGGTGCGTATCTCGAAGCCTTAGGCGCGGTCCACACCCTCGCGTTAGACAAGACGGGCACGATCACCCGTGGAGAACCGTCGATCGTTCGTGTCATCCCGATGGAAGGCGTCGATGAACCTCGTGTCATCGCGATTGCGGCAGCGGTCGAAGCACACTCGCAACATCCGCTGGCGCGTGCGGTGTTGGCGAAAGCAACCGAGCTCGCGATAACGCCAGATGCGGTCAGAAATGTAGAGGCGGTGTCGGGGCGGGGCGTTCGAGGCACCGTTGGTGCCGATGTGGTGGAGGTCGGACGGCTGCTCATGTTTGATGAGAGGAATGTGCCGTTGCCTGTGCTCGGTGCGGTGCGCGATGTCGAGGCTGCGGGTGAGACCGCGATGATCGTTCGGCGCCTGCCTCTCGGGCGCGCGGCGGAATGGCTCGGTGTTTTAGGCGTGGCCGACGAAGCGCGGCCGAACGCATCCGCTGCCATCGCGGCACTCCGAGCGCTCGGCATCTCGAATGTTGTCATGCTCACGGGAGACAACGAAAGCGTTGGGAAGGCCATCGGGATGCAGGTCGGCATCACCGACGTACGCGCTGGACTCATGCCGGAAGACAAGCTGCGCATCGTCAAGGAGCTTGCGACCGTTGGACATGTCGCAATGGTGGGCGATGGCGTAAACGACGCGCCCGCACTGGCGCATGCGTCGGTTGGAATCGCAATGGGGGGCGCGGGCACTGCCGCCGCGCTCGAGACTGCCGACGTCGCACTCATGGGCGACGATCTGGGCCGTCTGTCATTCGCCGTGGGACTGAGTCGTCAGGCTCGACGTGTGATCAAGCAGAATGTCGCGATCTCGCTGGGGGTCATCGCGGTGCTCGTATCGGCGGCGATATCCGGACGCGTGGGCATCGGAACCGCGGTCATCTTTCACGAGGGAAGTACGCTGGTCGTGATTGCGAACGGTTTGCGCCTGCTGGCGTTTCATCCGCGCGAATTGTGATCATCGCGCGTCACGCGAGCATCCGTCGCCGGGCACCAGCTACACAGTCGCGACGAGCGGCGTGACTGCCTCGAGACGGAACGTAGCCACGCGGACCTGCAAGTCCTCGATCAACGCGCTCAGCTCCTCCACGGACGCCGCGATCGTCTGATTCCCCGCCACCGCCGAGTGCGTTACGCGCGAAATGGTCTCGATGTTCTCGCTGATGTGCGCGGTGGTGACCGACTGCTCCTCGCTCGACACGCGCACCTGCTGGATGTTCGTGAGCATCCGCTCCGCGTTGCTGATGATGGTGTCGAGCGCGCTGCCGGCTCTGTCCACCATCTGCTGTCCCTGCTCGACCTGATCGGCAACACCTGCCATCTCGGTCATCGCGCCCTCGACCTCGCGCTGGTTGTGCGCGATCACCTTGCCGATCTGGCTCGTCGCCTCCGCGGTGCGCTCGGCGAGCTTGCGCACCTCCTGCGCGACGACGGCGAACGTGCGTCCGTGCGTACCGGCGCGCGCCGCCTCGATCGCCGCGTTGAGCGCGAGCAACTCCGCTTGATCCGCGATCTGCTCGATCACGCGCGTGATCGCGCCGATCTGCTCGCTACTCTTCCCGAGTCCTTCGACGGTGCGCGCGGACGCGCCCACCGTGCGGACGATCCGGTCCATTCCGTTGAACGTCTCGCGCACGATGCGTCCACCCTCGTGCGCCTCGCTCCCTGACCGCTGCGCCATCTCCGACGCCTCCGAGATGTTGAGCGCAGCGCCGGACACCGTCTGTGCCATCTGCTGCGCCGCGCCTGCGACAAGGAGTGTCTGGTTGATCTGCTCCTCCGCACCGCGGCTGAGCTCCATCGTCTGCGTGTGGATCTTCCGGCTCGTGGTCACCGTCGCGTCGAGCACGTCGCGGACCTGCTTCACGATGGTGCGAATGTTCACCACGGCCGTATTGAATCCCACGCGCAGCCGTCCGATGCTGTCGTCTTGCTCCACGGCGAGTGCGACCGAGAGATCGCCGGCGGAGAAGCGCTCCATGGCGAGCAACACCTCGATGACATTGCGCTCGAGGTATTGCTGGGTCTCCCGGTCACGCTCGGCCGCTCGCTCGAGCACGCGCCGGCGCTCGTCCGCCGCGCGGAACAGATAGTAGAGGGCCGCGCCAATGGCGATGAGAATGAGTGTACGGAACCACCAGGATGCCCAGAAGGGTGGGATGATCTTTAGCTTGATGGACGCACCTTCCTGGTTCCACACCCCATCGTTGTTCGTGCCCTTGACGCGGAAGACGTAGTTGCCCGCGGGAAGATTCGTGTAGGACGCGGCGCGTTTGGTTCCGACGTCGTTCCAGTCGTCATCGAGGCCCTCGAGCTTGTATGCGTACTGATTCTTCTCGGGGGCCGCGAAGTCGAGCGCCGCATACTCGATGGTGAACGCGGATTGATCGTGGTGCAACACGAGCTGGTCGGCCACCAGAATGCTCGACGTGAGCGGCGAGCCTTTCGCTCCGATGACCACCGGCTTGTTGTTCAGTTGGAAGCTCGTGAGCGCGATGGGCGGCACGTGCGAGTTCTGGATGATGCGGTCCGGGCGCAGGGTGTTAAACCCTTGCGTGCCGCCGAAGTAGAGCGTGCCGTCGCGTGCGCGAAACGCGGAGGCGATGTTGAA
>JANMAY010000013.1:0-2809 GCA_031360095.1 Gemmatimonadaceae bacterium | reverse complement strand
AGCAGGAGGGGTTTCTGCGACGAGAGCTGCCCGAGAAACTGCGAAAAGCTCCAGAGCAGGCGTGCCTTTGCATCCCCCCCCGATTCTCGCGCCGACGCGGATGCGCCGGATGGGGCAAACGCCGGCGAGATGTTGGCGAGCATCCCGCCTTCGCCCCGCGTTGCGACAGCGAGCGCGGACGGCGTCATTGCCCGGACGGTCGGCGTGAGCGCGTCGGAGAACACGGCATACGGCACACCGGTCTCCACCGGATACGCTCGGCCAAGGATCACGGTCCAGCCCAGTCGCTGCGCATCGTCGGCAACGCTCGTGACGAGCCGTGTCTTGCCGACACCGCCCGCTCCGGCGACGAACATCGTGCTGCCGCGGCCGGATGACACACTCTCCATCCACCGGCCGAGCGCATCGAATTCTGCCGTGCGTCCGACGAGCGGCAGGGGGAAAAGCGAGTCGGAATTCAGGGGGGCCACGTCACTTCGGAGGGAGGCTGCCGGCTGCACCCGAGAGAATGTCCGTCCGTTTCCGGGGCAAATCAATGGCGGGAGGCGACTTGCACCTGCTCAATCAGCCGCGCTCTGGGCTCCCGAGATGTCGGCGCGCGTGTTGAGCTGTTCCTCACGGACGGCAGCCAAAAATGCCGCCGGTCCGGCACCGGTGGGAAGTCCACGCAACACGCGAAGTGCGTCGTCGCGGCGGACGGTGATGCCGGCGGGGAAGCTGTTCGGGTCCACCCCGATCCGCTCGAATTCCTCCAACAGCTCTTCGAAGCGCCGCTCGTGGGTCATCTCAAATGAAACGACTCGGGATTTGGTGACTTACGTCACATAAAGCGCAAAAATACTGCCATGGGGCCCTGCGGGTAGGACCGTAGGACGGTAGGACCGAAAGCGCGTCCGTCCTACGGCCTCGCCCCTCCACCCGCACTTCCCCAGACATTGTTCGCCCGATCCACGTCGATCAGCCGCTTGTCGGGATCGAGCTCGATGCGGGTCAGCGTCTTCGATCCGAACGTGTAGCGCCGCATGTAATGAAGGGTATTCGTGCTCCACACTTCGGCCGGATAGTCGTAATTCTCCGTCGACCCGTCCGAGAACGTGAACCGGGCTCGAATCGGCAGAACACCGCGCGCTCGGTTGCCGTACACCACGGTCACCGTCTGCCCGCCACTCGGCGCCGGCGCCACGATCACCGTGTCGATCGCCTGGTCGAAGTGTGGATTCTCCTTGAACCATTCCCGCCAGAACCAGTCGAGCCGCCGGCCGCCAGCGTCTTCCATGGTCCGGTAAAAGTCTGCCGGCGTGGGATGCTTGAACGCCCAGCGTTGGATGTACGTGCGGAATGCGTCGTCGAACGCCTCCGGACCCATGATCTCCTGGCGGAGCAGCTGCAGCCCGACGCTCGGCTTCACGTACGCGGCAAGACCAAGCAGGTTTGGGCTCACACGATCGGCCTGGACGTCGATCGGCGTGTCGAGGTTTCTCATCATGTACGCCTCGACCTGCTGACGCTCGCCGAGTGCGCGCGCGAGTTGATCGCCTTTCTCCGGATAGCGGCGTGCTTCGCTGAACGTATTGATGAAAGTGTTGAACCCTTCGTCCTGCCACATGTACACGCGCTCGTTCGACCCCACGATCATGGGGAACCAGTTGTGCCCCGCCTCGTGCGTGATGACGTTGAAGAGGTCGTACTTGTCGCTGCTCTTTGCCTCCATTATGAGCATCGGGTATTCCATTCCGCTGATCGGACCTTCGACGGCGCTCATCTGCGGCCATGGATACTTGAACCAGCGCGTGGAATACTCGTCGATCGACATGCGCGTTTGATCCGCCGCGTCCTTCCAGGGATCGCTGGCCGAAGGACGATAGAAGGCCTGGGCGAGAATGCCGTTCCAGCTGCTTGCGTCCCAGAGATATTCCGGTGACGCGGCCCATGCGACGTCGCGCACGTTCTTCGCGGCGAACTTCCAAGTCAGCATTCCCGTTTTTCTCGGACGAGCGGCGCCAGACGCGAGATCTTCCTGCGTCACGATGTTCACCGTCGTCGCCGACTTCGCCGCCTGCGCAAGGCGGGTGATCTGTGCCGACGTCAAGACGTCGCGAGGATTCGTCAACGATCCCGTGCTCGCCACGATGTAGCCTGCCGGCACGGTGATCTCGATCGTGTAGTCGCCCCACTCCAGATAGAACTCGCCCTGTCCGAGATACGGTTCCGTATTCCAGCCGCGCTGGTCGTCGTAGACGTTCACGCGGGGATACCACTGCGCGAGCTCGTACAACGGACCTTCGCGTCCCATGCGATCGGCGCCATGTTCGGGCACGAGAAAATGCCACGCAATGTCCAGCGTTGCCGAACGACCCGGGGCGAGTGGTTCGGCGAGATCCACCTTCATCACGGTGCCGTTGGAACGGCTCTTCAGCGCAACGCGGCGCGCGCCGAGCGTCTGCTCCAATCGGTCGACGACGTCGCCTCCTTCGAAGCCGCGCGCACCAAAGCGCGACTCCTGTGGAAAGATGAACGAGTTGAGCGACTTGTCCTTGAACGCGTTCTGCTCGAGCTGCAGCCAGATGAAGCGCAGCGTATCCGGTGAGTTGTTCGCGTATCGGAGCTTGAGCGAGCCGGTCAGCGTTTTGGACGCCGTGTCGAGGGATGTCTTGATGTCGTAGTCGGCGTGGTTCTGCCAGTACTTGGGGCCGGGTGCGCCGGAGCCGGAGCGGTAGATGTTGCCTGGCGGCAGGGCGAGCGGCGCAAAGATCGACGTGTCGCCAACGCCTGTATTGTCGAATCGGGGAGCGGAGGTGGCGGCCTGCGC
>JANMAY010000420.1:0-7564 GCA_031360095.1 Gemmatimonadaceae bacterium | reverse complement strand
GATGGACAACCCAGTGCTTCGCCCTCTGCAGATGCTGGTTCGGCGTCCATCCTGCCGGAATACACTGTCACTCATCATCCCGCTTGCTCACTCACTGACGCAGATAGCGCAAGTGTGTGGCAGCTGGACCATGAAGAACCTTGTCAATGCGAAACTGCGGCCCGGGCTCGCGTAGGTTCTCGAAGAGACGCCGCCCACCGCCGAACAACACGGGTGCCAAGGCGATTTCCATCTCCTCAACGACACCCAGGTTCAGGTACTGCTGGATCACATCCGCTCCACCCGCGATACGAATATCACGACTGCCTGCGGATCCCCGAGCCAGCTCGAGGGCACGTTCGGGCCCGTCATTGACGAAGTAAAATGTCGTCCCACCGGGACGCGTCCAGGGTTCGCGTTTCTCACGGGTAAGAACGAATACCGGTGTGTGAAACGGAGCCTCCTCTGGCCAGGCGCGCTCGCCTTGGTCGAACATTCGCTTGCCCATAATGTTGGCCCCGATGCGCTCCGTGGTGCTGCGAACCAGGTCGTTGACCGGGCCGGTCTCACCCCCTGGTCCGAGCTTGAGGTTCTCGCGGAAGTATTGTTGAGTGAGGATCCAACCCATCAGCGCCCCCCACTTAGCGCCCCAGTTCTTGTACTCCCAATTCTCCATCGTCATTCCTTCCGGTGCCATGTAGCCATCGAGGCTAAGCCCAATGTTGACGAATACGGTGTTCATGATTCTCCTCTCGCATGTTCGGATGTCGGCCGAACCAAAGCTACGCTGCGAGCGCGTCTAATAATTGCGAGCATCCGTAGATCGCCTGGGATCTTGCACCAGTTTCGTTGACGCCTATGGATTACGCCGTTCGCAATTCGAAGGCAAGAACGAGAGAGACGCGAGGCCTGAGTGAAAGCGAATGGTGTTGTAGTAGCGCATGTAGGCGGTGAACTCTCGACGCGACTCGCTTCCGGCTTTCGGCAACGCGAACGCGCTTAACGCCGCGGAGACAAGCCAAAGGCCTCGCGAATAAACTCGTGAACGGGCGCCCAAAACGCCGTTCCCGGAGCAATGACGCCGAAGTGTCCGCCCGTCGTCACGGTCAGCACTGTCGCACTATCCCCGTGGGCAAGTGCGGCAATCTCGTACGCACGCGCATCAACCGCAGTGAGGACCGCGGCGCTGACGAGGTACTGACGCACGCCTAGGGGCAGCATCTCAATGGGCGAACCGTCGCGGTAGCGTTCGGGGACTTCCGCGGGTGTGCCTCCCATGAACGGCGCAATCACCGGCTTCCCGCAAATCCGCGCGTCGGGTCCGACGAAAGTCCGCAGGTCTGCCGGTCCGTCGATTGCCACAGCGGCGCGGACGGCCAGTGGGTTCTTGCCGCGCACGGTGCTCTGCGCGGCAAGGTGTGGACGTCCTGCCGCCCAAAGGGCCAGATGTGCTCCCGCCGAGTGTCCGATCAGCACGACGCGGCTGAGGTCGAGCGGGTAACGTGCGGCGAGGCTCCGCACGAAGTCGACGCCCGCGCCCACATCGAGAAACGAGTTCGGCCAACCGCCGCCGGGGTCGCCCACCTGACGATACTCGATGTTCCACGTGGCGATGCCGTCATCCAGCAGCGCGCTGGCAACGGCCGCGGTGTTCTGCAACGTTGCGAATCCTTTTGTGAAGCATCCGCCGTGGATGACGACGGCCAGGGGAAACGGACCTGACCCAGCGGGCAGCCGCAGCTCGCCGATCTGGAGTGAGTCGGGTCCGTACGAGGTTCGGAGCTGCGGTGGGCGACTCGGCAACGTGTCCACGTCGCGCGGGCCGAGGCGTTGAGCAATGGACGCAGACGGCGCAACGCAGGCCATCGCGATGATGATAGCCCGCGCGTGTGAGGTGAGCATAGAAACCCAGTAGGAGAAGTTCGCCCGTCTGGTGCAGCGCAGCGTGAGGCAACAAGACCACAGATCGCCCGATTGTCACGGGCTCAAGGCATGCTTGATTATATGCCAAGAACGCATTGCCCTCTGCAAGGCGCAAGGCGTGTCCCCCGCCGCAACGATACGCCTGGAGTAGCGGTGCGCGCGACAATCGTCTTGCCAAATATCGCAATAGGGGCCCGAGAGCGTTCGCCAACCGGCGCGAAACCCGCGATCTTCTCCACGTGCCGTACACACTCGCTGCCACCGTCGCTGCACTCATCATCGCCACTGCGTGGTGGCGCCTCTTCCGCAGCGTAGAAGCGCCGGCACCGTCGCTCAGCGCGCCCGTCACGCTCGAGCGCATGGGAAAGCGCACCTACAATACTTTCGTCCCCGCCAGGCTCTCAGAAGCGCCCGCGCTGCTGCTCGTCCTGCACGGATCGCACGGCGACGCCGGGCAGATGCGCCGGTACACGGGACACGAGTTCGAGCGACTCGCCGACGAGCACGGGTTCATCGTCGTCTACCCGGAGGGCTACGGCGGCTACTGGAACGACGCGCGGCGCATGGGCGGCTACGCGGCGAAGCGCCTCGACATCGACGACGTCGCATTCGTGCGCGCCATCGTCGCGCGCTACCAACAGGAGCGCGGCGTCGCGCGCGTGTTCGCCGTCGGCTACTCCAACGGCGGATACATGTGCATCCGCACGGCCCTCGAGGCCGCGGACATCATCGATGCCATCGCGACGTTCGGCGCGAACGTCCCCACCGACGACAACTGCGTGTCGCCCGCGCTCGCCCGCCCGATGCCGGCGATGTTCGTGAACGGCACCCGCGACCCGATCACACCATATGGAGGAGGGCGCGTCACCATCTTCGGCTTCGGCAATCGCGGCACCGTCCGCTCGGCGCTCGCGTCCGCCGAATACTTTGCCGCGCGGCTCGGCGGCGACGTGACGGTGGAGGAGTCCGAGAACAGGCGCCAATGGACGTCTCCCACTGGCGGCCGCGTGCTGCTCTACACGGTGCACGGCGGCGGCCACGTCATACCGCAGCCACGGTACCGCTTCGCGGGCATCATGGGGTACACGGAGATGCAATTCAACGCGCCGGCGGCGTGCTGGGACTTCTTTTCCTCTAGCACGCGCGTCGCCGCCACCTCAAGTTGAGACCATGATGATCCGCGCGTCCGCAACGCCGAGTCTCGACGACGCGGCCATCGCGGCGGTGCTCGCGCAGGTCGTGATGCTCGCACAGGCCAGCGCCGCGGCGCATCGCGAGCTCGCCGCGATCGCGATGCCGGTGGAATGCACCGCGGGGACCGCGCTGGTGCAGCAAGGCGAGCCGGGCGACGCCTTGTACGTCATCGTCGCGGGCCGGTTCGACGTCCTGCTCGACCTCGAGAGCGGCGAACAGCGGACGCTCTCTTCGCTCGGCCCAGGTGACTGCGTCGGAGAGATGGCCCTGCTCACGAAGAATGCGCGGTCCGCGACGGTGGTCGCGCGAACGCCGGCCGTCGCGCTGCGCATCGGGGAGTCCGAGTTCGCTGAGGTCCTCGCGCGACATCCGGCACTTCGCGCGCACGTGCTCGCGGTGGCCGAGCAACGCATGCCGAGCCTGCGCCTGGCGGCCACGGGACTGTTCGTCGGCATCGATGCGGCGGAGCTCGCGCGGTTCGACCACGAGGCGAACATCGTGCGCGTGCGCGGCGGCGATATCCTCGTCCGCCAGGGCGACGCCGCGACCGACATGTTCGTCGTGCTGCACGGCAGCCTCGAGGTCCTCGTGGCTGGGGGCAGCGGACGCACGCGACTCGTCGACGTACTCGGGCCCGGCGCGAGCGTGGGCGAGATGGCCCTGCTCTCGGACGAACCCCGATCCGCCACTGTGCGTGCGCTTCGCGACTCCGAGCTCGTGCGGCTCTCGAAGACCGAGATGCTGCGATTGCTCGACGCCCATCCCAAAACGGCGATGGAGCTATCGCGCACGCTGATCCGCCGACTCCAGCAGACGACAGTGGCGCCGCACGTCATCCGCCTCGCGCGCACGGTGGCGCTGGTGCCCGCGAGCACTGACGGCATGCCGCCGGGCTTCGCCGCGCAACTCGAGCAGGCGTTGCGCGACTCGGGGGCGTCGGTGCTCCGGCTGTCGAGCGACGCTGTGGACGCCGAGCTTGGCCGCTCCGCGTCGCAGGCGACGTTCGATGACGTCGGGAATGGCCGGCTGCTCAACTGGTTGAACGAGCGCGAAGAGCGATACCGATATGTCATTTACGAGTGCGAGCCAGGACTCACGCCGTGGACGTCCCGCTGCCTCCGTCAGGCCGATCTCATGCTCGCCGTCGCGGCGGCCGATGCGGGCCACGTACCGGGCGACGTCGAGCGCGCGTGCATGGAACTCGTCGGGAAGAACGAACACGGCACGCGTTACGAGCTCGTGTTGCTCCACCCGTCGGGCGCCGCGCGTCCGCGAGACACGGCTCGCTGGCTGAGTGCGCGAAACGGTGCGGTGCGCGCGCATTCGCACGTCCGCGCGTCGGAGCCAGCCGACATCGCGCGGCTCGCGCGTTCCATCACGGGCCTGTCGCTGGGACTCGTGCTGAGCGGCGGTGGCGCGCGTGGCTTCGCGCAGCTCGGCGTCATGCGCGCGCTGCGTGACGCGGGCCTCGAGGTGGACGTCACCGGCGGCACCAGCATGGGTGCAGTGCTCGGCGGACTGCTCGCCATGGGGCACGACGTCGAGACGATGATCGAGCTGGCGCGAAAGGGATTCGTCGGCCTCGAAGTGTTCCGCGACCTCACGGCACCGGTCGTCTCGCTCATGCGCGGCACGAGCACGGTGAAGCTGCTCAAGACGCTGTTCGGCGACGTGCAGATCGAGGATCTCTGGATTCCGTATTTCTGCGTCTCGTCGAACCTCACGCGGGCCGAGGTGGTCGTGCACGACAGCGGTCCGCTCTGGTTTGCGACGCGCGCAAGCTCGTCCGTGCCCGGCATCGCGCCGCCAGTGCCGTGGCGTGGCGATCTCCTCGTGGACGGCGGCGTCCTCATCAACCTTCCCGCCGACAACTTGCGCGACCGCTGCCGCGGAAACATCGTGGCAGTCGATGTTGGCGCGGCGGTGGAGTTGCGTAGCCCGGTCGAGGATGCGCCTTTGCTCTCGGGTTGGCCGCAACTCGCGCGCGCGCTCAATCCGAAAGACGGCAGCAAGGCCTTTCCGAACATCCTGCGCATTCTCACGCGCACCGCCACGCTGGGCAGCGTGCACGACCAAGCGGCCATGGAGGACGTGGCTGACCTCTACCTCCATCCGCCGACCGACGCGGTGGATCCGCTCGAGTGGAAGGCGATCGACAAGGTAGTGGACATCGGATACAACTACGCGGTGGTACGCCTCGCCGAGTGGAAGGCCAATATATTGAGCGCGGCAAACGTCGCCGGCGCGATTCGCCGGACGTCGATTCAGGTGGAGAAGAGCAGGCCATGATGGAGCCGCGCGAAGAGATCGCCATCGTCGGCATCGGGTGCCGGTTTCCGGGCAGCGCGAACTCGCCCGAGGAGTTCTGGGCGCTGCTGCGCGAAGGACGTGACGCGATCATCGAGGTCCCGCCGCATCGCGCGAACCTCATGGAGGTGTACGATCCCGATCCCAAGGTGCCTGGTCGCTCGTACCTGCGCCGCGGCGGCTTCATGGACGGCATCGATGTGTGGGACGCCGATTTCTTCGGCGTGTCGCCGCGCGAAGCCGCGCACATCGATCCGCAGCACCGCGTTCTCCTCGAGGTGGCGTGGGAAGCTCTGGAGGACGCTGGGCAGGACATGGATCGCCTCGCGGGGACGCGCACGGGAGTCTTCGTCGGCATCTCGACGCACGATTACAGCGACACGCACTGCGACCCCGCCAACCGCGCGCTGCTGGACAGCCATTCGAACAGCGGCAACGCCACGAGCATCGCGGCGAATCGCATCTCGTATCTCTACGACCTGCGCGGGCCGAGCCTCACCGTGGATACCGCGTGCTCGTCGTCGCTCACGGCAACCCACCTCGCGTGCAACAGCATCCTCGCTGGTGAGTGCGACGTCGCGATCGTCGGTGGCGTGCAGATGCAGATCAATCCCGAGCTCACTATCGGGTTCTGCAAGGCGAACATGATCTCCCTCACGGGCGAGTGCCGCGCCTTTGACGCCTCGGCGAACGGCTACGTGCGCAGTGAGGGCGCCGGCGCCGTTGTCCTCAAGCGCCTGTCCGCCGCGATCGCCGACGGCGACGACGTCTACGCCGTGATCGCGGGCAGCGCGATCAACCAGGACGGTCGCACGAACGGCATGACGGTACCGAGCGCCGACGCGCAGGAAGCGATGCTGCGGGAAGCGTTGGCGAGCGCGCGGCTGTCGGCGACCGACGTTCAGTACGTCGAAGCGCACGGCACCGGCACGCCCGTCGGCGATCCGCTCGAGACACAGGCGCTCGGCGCCGTCTTTCGCGAAGGGCGCGCCGCCGGCGAGACCTGCGCCATCGGTTCGGTGAAGACGAACATCGGCCACCTCGAGGCGGCGGCCGGCATCGCTGGGCTGATCAAGACAGCGTTGTGCGTGCAGCGGCGCGCGCTGCCCCCGTCGCTGAACTTTGACGTGCCGCATCCCGCCATCGACTTCGAGGGTGGGCACCTGCGCGTCGTCACGGCGCTGGAGCCGTGGCCCTCTGCCGGCCGCGCGACGGCAGGAGTGAACTCCTTCGGCTTCGGTGGCGCGAACGCGCACGTGATCCTCCGCGAGGCACCTGCGCACGCGGTGCACTCCACGCCGACGCCCGATGCGACTGCGACGCTCATCCCACTGAGCGCGCGCAGCCCCGGCGCACTGCGCGACCTGGCTCGACGCTACATGACGATGCTCGGCGGCGGCGACGCGACGTCACTTGTAGACGTCGCGTGCGCCGCGGCCCATCGGCGCGCACATCACGACCATCGCCTCGCGATCACCGCGACGACGCGCGACGACGCCGTCGATGCCTTGGACGCCTTCCTCGCCGGCGAAGCGCGCGCGACCGTCGCCGCGGGACGTCGCTCGGATGCGGCGGGCAAGCTCGCCTTCGTCTTCTCCGGCATGGGCCCGCAGTGGTGGGGTATGGGCCAGCAGCTGCGCGCGGAGAATCGCGTCTTTCGTGAGATGCTCGAGCGCTGTCACGAGGCGCTGAAGCCGCACGCCTCGTGGGGCCTGCTCGACGAGCTCGCGCGCGACGAACACACGTCGCGCATCGCCGAGCCCGATCTCGCGCAGGTGACCAACTTCGCCATCCAGGTGGCGTTGGCCGAGGTGTGGAAGTCGTGGGGGATCGTGCCGGGTGCGGTCGTCGGCCACAGTGCCGGCGAGATGGCCGCAGCGTACACCGCCGGCGCGCTCTCACTCGAGGATGCGGTGAAGGTCTCCTACCACCGCAGCCGTCTGCAGAGCGAAGCGCTGCCAGGAAAGATCATCGCGGTGGGCATGGGCCCGGAGGAGCTGACGCGCCTTCTCGCCGACTACGGTGGCGAGCTCGATCTCGCGGCCGTGAACAGCCCCGTGTCGTGCACGGTCGCAGGCGGCGCGGAGGCAATCGTCGCGCTGTCGGAACGTCTACAGCGCGACCAGGTGTTCGCGCGCATCCTCAGCTTCGCGGTGGCATA
>JANMAY010000496.1:0-16356 GCA_031360095.1 Gemmatimonadaceae bacterium | reverse complement strand
GTCTTGCCCTTCGGTCCGATGAGATCGCCGATCTTTTCGGGATTGATCATCAGCGTGACGATGCGCGGAGCGTAGGTGCTGAGGTCCTCGCGATGCGTCGCGAGCGCCTTGTTCATCTCACCGAGGATGTGCAGCCGCCCTTCTTTGGCCTGGGCGAGGGCTTCCTTCATGATCTGGAGGTCGAGCCCTTCGATCTTGATGTCCATCTGGATGGACGTGATGCCGTTCGCCGTGCCCGCGACCTTGAAATCCATGTCGCCGAGATGATCCTCGGTGCCGAGGATGTCGGTGAGAATCGCGTACTTCTTTCCTTCCTTGATGAGGCCCATCGCAACGCCGGCAACCGCGCCGCGAATCGGAATGCCCGCATCCATCATTGCAAGCGAGCCCCCGCACACCGACGCCATCGAGCTGGATCCGTTCGATTCGAGAATCTCGGATACGATGCGCAAGGTGTAGGGAAAATCCGCAAAGTCGGGAAGCACGCCCTGTAGCGCGCGCTCGGCCAGGTTGCCATGTCCGATCTCTCGGCGCGACGTCCCGCGCATGGGGCGAACTTCGCCGGTGGAGAACGGCGGGAAATTGTAGTGCAGCATGAACGTGCGCGTGGTCTCGCTCGGACTGTCGATGGAGTCGAGGCGTTGCGCGTCGTTGGCGGTGCCGAGTGTCACGGCGACGAGCGCTTGCGTCTGTCCGCGCGTGAAGAGCGCGGATCCGTGGGCACGGGGGAGCAAGCTCGTGTCGATCGAGATCGCACGCACTTCGTTGGGGGCACGGCCGTCCACCCGCTTCTTGGTCGACAGCACCTGCGCGCGCATCGCGTTGTATTCGAGATCGCCGAGGATGTTCTTCACTTCCTTGGCGTTGTCAGGCAGGTCGATGGCGAACGATTCGGCGACTTGCTTCTTGACCAGCTCGACAGCTTGAACGCGTGTCTGCTTGTCCTTCTGATTGAGCGCTTCGGAAATTTTCGCGTCGGCGGCAGCTTTCACCTTCTCGACGAGACCGTCCGTCACGGAGGCCTTTTCCCACGCGAGCTTCTCGGTTTTCCCGGCGGCCTTGGCCAGTTCTTCCTGATAGCCGATGAGCTCCTTGATGCCGGCATGTGCGACCGTGATCGCTTCCACCACATCTTCCTCGCTGACCTCGAGCGCGCCGCCCTCGACCATCAGGATGGAATCCTGCGAGCCCGCAACGACAAGTTCCATGTCGCTGTACTCGAGCTGCTGAAAGGTCGGGTTGAGGACCCAGTTGCCCTGCACCCGCCCGACGCGTACGCCGGCGATGAAGCTGGCGAACGGCGTCCTGCTCGCGTTCAACGCGTAGGACGTCGCCACCATCGCGAGCACATCCGCGTCATTTTCCTGATCCGCGGAGAGGACGTAACAAAACACCTGCACTTCGTTCTGGAAGCCTTCCGGAAACAGCGGGCGGATGGAGCGATCGATGATCCGGCAACTCAGAATCTCGCCGTCGCTGGGCCGGCCTTCGCGCTTGATGAAGCCGCCGGGGATTTTTCCCGCGGCGTAGGTCTTTTCTTTGTATTCGACCGTGAGGGGAAAAAACGGGAGCGGGCTCTTGTTGTCGCTCACCGTGACGGTCGCGAGGACCATCGTGTCACCGTAGGTGACGAGGCATGACCCAGCGGCCTGCTTGGCCATGCGGCCGGTCTCGATGACCAGCTTGCGTCCTGCGAACGTCTTTTCAATGCGTTGCATGTTGTGTCCTGTCGTCTCTCTGCCTGCGGCCGGCCCGATGCCGGCGCGCGCCTCGTGATGCTGTGTGTGACGCTTCGTGAAGTGCCGTGATGCTCAGTGAACGCAAAACGCGCGGGCCGCATAGATGCGCCCGCGCGTGTGCGATGTCACCAGCTTAGTACCGCAGTCCGAGTTCCTGGACAATGCTGCGGTAGCCGTCGATGTCGGTCCGCTTCAAGTAATTGAGCAGACGGCGACGGGTGCCTACCATCTTGAGCAACCCGCGACGGCCGTGGTGGTCCTTCTTGTGTGTCCGGAAGTGATCGGTCAGGTAGTTGATCCGCTCCGTGAGGAGGGCCACTTGAACTCGTGAGGACCCTGTGTCCGTCTCGTGCGTCCGGTACTTCTCGAGCGTCGGGGTGTTATCGAAAGCCATGAGGAAAGCGAAGATAAATTGGTTGAGCCGTGGAACTTAGCCTACGGTACGCAGCGTGTAAAGGGAGAGAGCGTAGGACGGTAGGACGGTAGGACGGTAGGACGGTAGGACGGTAGGACGGTAGGACGGTAGGACGGTAGGACGGTAGGACAGTAGGACAGTAGGACAGTAGGACAGTAGGACAGTAGGACAGTAGGACAGTAGAAAAATGAACGGCACACCCGACTCGCTTCGGTGTGCCGCAAAACCGTCCTACCGTCCTACCGTCCTACCGTCCTACCCAAAAAGTCGTGCGATCGCATCCTTCAACCCGCTCGCCACATCATTGAACGTGGACATCGCGAAGATCAGAAGGATCGCTACCAATCCGAATCGCAGAATGTATTCGCGCGTCCGCCCGCTGAACGGAGAGCCCTTCGCGGACTCGGCGATGTTGATGAGAATCTGACCGCCATCGAGGATGGGAATCGGCAGTAGGTTCAGCACCGCGACATTGATGCTCAGCACGGCGATGAGACTGAACAACGTTTCCAATCCGCTTCTCGCCGCCGCGACCGACGCGCGAGTAATCGCAATGGGGCCGCCCAGCTGCCGCACCGAGACGGCTCCAGTGAGCAAGCCGCGAACAACTTCCACGATCTTCGTCGAGGTCACCCACGTTTGACGAGCGCCTTCCGCCGCCGCCTGACCGAATCCCATCGGCTGGCGGGTGCTGAAATCGGCGGGTGTCGCGCCGATCTTGCCGACGCTTCGTGTCTCCTTCGTGACGGGATCCTTCTGCGGCGTTGCCTGGGGAGTCACCGAAAATGCCACCAGGCGCCCACCACGGCGCACCTCGAATGGCAATGCTGTGCCCGCCGATGGCGTGACGCGTACCTGAAGGTCCGACCAGCTTCGCACGGGTGCGTGTCCGATGCTGAGGATCGTGTCGCCGGCCTGAATGCCCGCGCCCGCCGCCGCGCTGCCCGGCAGGATGTCACCGATGACGGGCGGAATGAAAACGTCGATCGCGGACTCGATGTCACTCGCCGTGGGCTGCCCGGCGCCGCCGACGTCGATTCGCACTTCGCCGCGATGGGTGCGAATGCCAAGTGGGCCTGACGGTGTGTTGGCGATCCTGTCGTGCACCTCGTTCCAGTTCCGCACCGGCTCGCCGTTGACCGCAACGATGGTATCACCGGGCTGGAGCGCGGCGAGGGCCGGCGCCGCAGGTACAGCGCGCACCGCACCGATCACGCGTGTGGCGATGACGACCTCGCCATACCGCAAGCCGAGGAGCGTGAGCACGGCGAACGCCAGCAGAATGTTCATCGTGACACCCGCGATCATGATGAACAACCGCGCCGCGAGGCTCTTGGACTCGAACCAGCGCGATTCCGGCACCGGTTTGGGTCCAAACGGCATCATCGCTTCCGGATCGTAGCCGGAGTCACCCTGCTTCAGCGCGCCGCTTTCCTCGGAGCCTCCCTCGAGAAACGCCGTCTCGGCATCATGACGCGATGCCATGCGCACATAGCCACCGAGCGGCAGCGCGGCGAGCACGTATTCGGTCTCCCCACGTCGCAGGCGAAACAACGCCGGCCCAAAGCCGATCGAGAATCGCGGCGCGTACACGCCGACGAGCTTCGCGGCGATGAAATGGCCAAGCTCGTGAACGAAGATCACAAGACCGAAAACGACGATCGGTGCAACGTATGCTAGCATGCGAAAAGCTCCTGCACGTGTCGGCGCGCCAGCGCGTCGGCGGCGAGAATCGCCTCGCGCGAATCGGCGGCACCTGTCCCGCACCGCGCCAGCGCGGTCTCGATGGCGCGCGGTATATCGGCGAAGCGGATCGCGCCATCGAGAAAGAATGCTACGGCCTGCTCATTGGCCGCGTTGAACACGGCCGGCGCCACGCCCCCTGCCCGACCAGCAGCAATGCCGAGGTCCAATGACGGAAATTCGTCGCGCCGCACCGGCTCGAAGATCAGCGGAGAGTGTGCCACGGGGTCGAACGCTGGTACACCTGGATCGCAAACGCGTTCAGGGTGTGTCAACGCGTACAGGATGGGGAGCTCCATGCTTGGCGCGCCGAGTTGCGCGATCACGCTGCCGTCGATGAACTCGACGAACGAGTGAACGACGCTCTGCGGATGCACCACGACGTCGATCCTGTCGTACGGGATGCCGAAAAGAAAGTGCGCTTCGATCACCTCGAGCGCCTTGTTCGCGAGCGTCGCGCTGTCGACGGTGATTTTACGCCCCATCTTCCACGTCGGATGCTGGAGCGCGTCGGCGAGCGTGGCGCGCTCCAATTGTGCCGGCGTCCATTTGCGAAACGGGCCGCCAGAGGCCGTGAGCACGATACGACGCACGTCGCTGCGCGGCCGGCCCGCGATGCACTGCAGGATGGCGCTATGCTCGCTGTCCACTGGTACGAGCTCTCCACCGCCTCGTTCGCACGCATCGGTAACGAGGGGGCCGCCCATCACCAGAGATTCCTTGTTCGCCAACGCGACGCGCTTGCCCGCGTGGAGAGCGGCCAGCGTCGCGTCGAGTCCCGCGGCACCGACGACAGCGTTGAGGACAATGTCCGCATCGTCTCTCCGCGCCGCTTCGACGAGACAGGCTTCGCCCTCGTGCCATGCATCGTGGCCGCTGCCGCCGTTGCGGACGATTCCGACATACGACGGTCGTAATCCGCGGACCTGCTCGTCAAGCAGCGGCGCATTGCTGAACGCGGTGAGCGCTACGACGCGAAAGCGCGCGCGATGGCGTTCGAGCACACGCAGTGCGGTCGTCCCCACGGAACCGGTGGACCCGAGAATCGCGACACCGCGCATCGTCATCGAAACAGGGGCTGGGGAAGCCAGCCCAGCAGCAGATACGCCACCGGCAGCACAAAGATCAAGCTGTCGAACCGATCGAGAATTCCGCCATGCCCCGGAATGATCCGCGAGCTGTCCTTCACTCGCCCTTCCCGCTTGAGCAGCGACTCGAACAGATCGCCCGTCTGCGCCGCAACGCTGATCAACGCACCAAAGAGCAGTGCGCCTAGAGGGGTAAAGCCGAGATGTGCAACCGGGGCGAGCACGCCACGCGCGAACAGCAGCGCCACGAGCATGCTGACCACGAGCCCGCCGATCGCCCCGGATACCGTTTTCCCGGGACTCACCGTTGGGATGAGCTTCCGGCCACCGATCGTACGACCCACGGCAAATGCCCCGATGTCGGACGCCCACGTGACGACCAGAGGGAAGATGAGCAGCACGCCACCCGGCGGGACGGCGAGCCGAAGGCCGCCAATCGCAACGTGCGCCGCGCCGATGACGTCGTAGCCCGCGACGGTGTCGTGATAGCGAATGGCGTACCCAAAGCTGAGGAGGCCGGCGGTGTACACCACGCCGAACAGCGTCGTCGCCGACGCACCAAGCGGTTGTCCATCCACCCCACGCAGCCAGATCGTGGCGCCGAGTATGAGCACGACCACCAGGGCACCGAGCACAGGACGTACGGTGAAAACGCCGAGATAATGCGCATGGACCGCGAGCGGAACGATCCCGGCGAGGGCAATGCCCGCATCGTCGAGCGGACGCGCTCCGGTCGCTCGGGCGATGCGAAAGAACTCCCATGCGCCGATCGCGCACACAACTGCCAGCAGCGCCGCGAGTGGTGCTCCGCCAACGAGCACGATCCAGAGGGCGATTGGGGCCGCAATGACCGAGACGACGATCCGGAGCGCGAGCTCGCTCATGCGCGCACGCGAATGCGCGGTGTCAGACTTCCATGATCTCGGCCTCTTTGGCCTTGATCAGCTGGTCGATCTTCCCGATGTAGTCGTCGTGGACCTTCTGCAGATCCTTCTCGGCGTGCTTGACATCGTCTTCGCTCACGCCACTCAATTTCTTGAGCGCGTCGCGGGCATGCGTGCGACCGTGCCGAATGGCGATCTTGCCATCTTCGGCGAGCTTGTGAACGACTTTCACCAGCTCTTTCCGACGCTGCTCGTTCATCTGCGGAAGCGGGACGCGGATCACGCCGCCCTGCGACGAGGGCTCGAGGCCGAGATCGGAATCACGGATGCCTTTCTCGATCGCTTTGGCCTGCGCCTTGTCGAACGGCGTGACGAGAATGGTTCGTGGCTCCGGCGCGGCGATGCTCGCCACCTGATTGAGCTGCATCATCTGGCCGTACATCTCGACGCGAACCGTGTCGAGCATGTTCGGCGACGCCTTGCCGGAACGCACAGAGGAAAACTCGCGCTTGGCCGCGTCGAGCCCTTTATCCATCGCGGTGCGGCAGTCCTTCATGATCTGTTGGATTGTGCTCATCGGACGAGGGTGCCGACGCGCTCACCGCGAACGGCCGCGGCAATGGCGTCCGGTTTGTGGATGTTCAGGACGATCAACGGAAGTGAATTCTCTTTGCAGAGCGTCACGGCGGTCTGGTCCATCACCTTCAGCTCCTCGAGCATCACGTCGCGGTAGCTGATCTCCTCGTAAAACTTGGCGTTCGGATCCTTCTTCGGGTCCGCGGAATAGACGCCGTCCACACTCGTCGCCTTGATGATCACCTGCGCCTTGATCTGAATGGCGCGGAGAACGGCGGCGGTATCCGTGCTAAAGTACGGGTTCCCGGTGCCAGCGGCAAAGATTACGATGCGGCCTTTGTCCAGGTGACCGACTGCGCGCCGCCGGATGTATGGTTCGGCGAGCTCCTCCATACGGATCGCGGTCATGACGCGCGTCGCCATGCCCTTCCGCTCGAGAATGTCCTGGACCGCGAGTGCATTGATCACCGTGCCGAGCATCCCCATGTAGTCGGCGCTGACACGGTCGAGCCCCCACTTCGACAACTGCGAGCCCCGGACGATGTTCCCGCCGCCAATCACCAGACCGAGCGAGACGCCAAGACTGACGACTGACTGAATCTCGTCGGCGATGCGATCCATCGTCGGGAAATCGAAGCCGACGCCCCGATCTCCGGCGAGGGCTTCGCCGGAGATTTTCAACAGCGCGCGCGGGTAGGCGAGTTCCGCCGGCGGTGCTGTCACTCCTGACCCATCTGGAAGCGGGCGAAGCGCTTCACAGAGACACCGGCTCCCGCCGCTTTGAGCAAGTCGTGGATGGTCTTGCTGTCGTCGCGCACCCACGGCTGGTCGATGAGCGTGACTTCCTTGTAGAACTTGTCGATGCGGCCTTCTACCATCTTTTGGATGATGTTCTCCGGCTTGCCGCTGGCGGCCGCCTGCTCGGAGAAAATGCGACGCTCGCGATCGACGAGCTCGGCGGGGACATCGTCGCGCGTGACCGACACGGGAACGGTCGGGACCCCCGCGGCGACGTGCTCGGCGATGGTGCGTGCGAGCTGATGACCGGCATCGCCAGGCAGGCCGGCGATTTCGACGATCGCCGCGACCTTGGCATTGTGGTGGACATACGCGCCCACCGCATCACCCTTGAGTCGCGCGTAGCGGCGAAGCACGATGTTCTCCCCGATCGTCCCGGTCATGTGCTTGAGGTGCTCTTCGAGCGTGCCGGCCTCACCGAACGGCGCTCGCATGAGGGCCGAGCCCTCGGTGGTTGCGGTCACGCCGTCGTGCGTAGAGTCCTCCAGCAGATGCGCGGCGATTTTCTCCGCGGTCTGACCAAAGGACTCGTTGCGCGCGACGAAATCGGTTTCGCTATTGAGCTCGACCAGCGCGCCGGTCGTGCTATCGCGCGACGTCACCGCGACGATCTTGCCCTCGGAAGCGGCGCGTCCAGCGCGGGACTCCGCCTTCGCGATGCCCTTTTTTCGCAGCCATTCGATCGCCTGATCGACGCTGCCATCATTGGCCTCGAGGGCCTTCTTGCAATCCATCATGCCGGCGCCTGTGCGCTGGCGAAGTTCGGAAACGTCCTTGGCGGTGAACGCAGCCATTGCTCGTCAATTCCTTGCGTGGCGTGGAAACGCCGCCGGGCGTGCCGGCGGCGTCTGAATGGTAACCGGTCGGGCCCGACAGTGCCCAGCGGGCCTGTCGGTCGTACACGCGCCTACTCGGCGCCGTCGTCCACTGCGGCTTCTCCCGGCTCGCCCGCCTCGGCATCGCTGCCCTTGAGGTGCGCGGCGATTGCTTCCGGCTTCGCACGACGGCGGCGCGGGCGGCGGCGGCGCTTTTCGTCGCCGCGATCTCCGGCGGCCTCCGTCCCGCGCTCCGAGCTGTAGGTCATGGCGCCTTCATTCCCCTCTTCCTCCACATCGCGCACCGGCGCTTCGCGACGCGATTCGGCGATGGTATCGGCGATAGCCTTCGTGATCAGCTCGACCGAGCGGATTGCGTCGTCATTGCCAGCGATGGGAACGGTGATGAGGTCCGGATCCGCGTTCGTATCGACGATGGAGATGATCGGGATGCCCAGCTTGTTGGCCTCGGCGACGGCGATCTTTTCCTTCTTCGCGTCGACGACGAACATGAGCCCGGGGGTGCGCGTCAGCGAGCGGATACCATTCAGATATTTGCTCAGCTTTTCCTTCTCGCGCGTCATCATGAGGCGCTCTTTCTTGGTGTAGTTGGCGAACTCGCCGCCCTCTTCCGATCCGGCCTCGAGCTCCTTCATGCGGCGGAGCTGCTTCTTGACCGTTTGGAAGTTGGTCAGCAGACCACCAAGCCAGCGCTCGGTGATGTACATGGCGCCACAGCGCTCGGCTTCCTGCTTCACGATGGTGGCGA
Organism: Gemmatimonadaceae bacterium; assembly: GCA_031360095.1. Lineage (GTDB taxonomy): Bacteria > Gemmatimonadota > Gemmatimonadetes > Gemmatimonadales > Gemmatimonadaceae > AG11. The sequence continues at coordinate 7,529 of JANMAY010000496.1, read as the reverse complement.
CCTGCGCCTTGGTGCACACGAAGAGCACGCTTTCACCGCGGAGGACGACGTCGCGCACGAGCTTCTGCGCGATGTCGAGCTGGCGGAGCGTCTTCTGGAGGTCGATGATGTGAATCCCATTGCGCTCCGCGAAGATGAAGCGGCGCATCTTGGGATTCCACCGGCGCGTCTGGTGCCCGAAGTGGACACCAGCGGCGAGGAGTGCTTCGAGGGACGGTCTGTTGTCGGACATGTCTTCTACGGTTGGTTGATTCGTCCGCGTCTCGTCAGCATCTCGACCCACCGGTTGGACCGGCACCGGGTAGAGACTCGGAGGGCGTGAGGGATGACCTGCTCGTGCATCTGCGTCGTTACGGTTCACCGTTCACGGTTCACCGTTCACGATTCTATCGTTTGCTGAACTGGAACCGCTTGCGTGCCTTCGGACGGCCGGGCTTCTTGCGCTCGACCGCGCGCGCATCGCGCGTGAGGAGGCCCAAGTCGCGCAGCTTGCGGCGATGCGTCTCGTCGATCTTGACGAGGGCACGCGCCACCGCGAGGCGAAGCGCACCGGACTGGCCCGTCTGTCCGCCACCGTTGATGTTCGCCTTCACGTCATAGCGGCCGAGCATGTCGGTCGCCGTAAAGGGCTGCTGGATGGCAGTCACCAATGCGGGGCGCGGGAAGTAGTCCCCGAGCGTGCGGCCATTGATGTCCCACTTCCCCGAGCCCGGCTTGAGGTACACGCGGCAAACGGCTTCCTTGCGGCGGCCGATCGTGTGTGTGATGTCGTTGTCGGCCATGGCTTACTTCGCCTCGCTCTTCGGGAAGGTCAATGTCTTGGGCTGCTGGGCAACGTGCGGATGCTCGGCGCCGGCGTAGACGCGCAGCTTGCCGCGCAACACCTGACGGCCGAGTGCCGTCTTGGGGAGCATGCCGTAGACCGCCTTCTCGATGATGCGCTCCGGGTGCTTGGCCAGCATGCTGGCGAAGGGGGTGAAGCGCTCGTGGCCCATGTAGCCGGTATGACGGAAATATTCTTTCTGTTCCGCCTTGCGGCCGGTGACGCGAACCTTCGATGCGTTGATGACGATGACGCCATCGCCGGTATCCATGTGCGGCGTGAACATGGGCTTGTGCTTGCCGCGGATGACGCGCGCGATCTCTGTCGCGAGGCGCCCGAGGACCATTCCCTCGGCGTCGACGACAAACCAGTCGTGCTGGATGTCAGTCGGCGTTGCCGTGTACGATTTGAACATGACCTGAACTGATGGCTCTGTAGGTGCTGCGCCTCACTGGTGCGTAATGCAACCCGGGTTTTGGCCGCCACTGAAGGCGTTTTTGGGCAGACATTTAAGCTAGGCAAGGACTTACGGGGAGTCAACGGGCGCGCATCGGCGGCTGTGCCGCCACGCGTTTCGGCGCGCATCGGCGGCTCTGCCGCCTCGCTTTTCAGCGCGCTTTCGCGCCTTCGGCGCGTCGCTCTTCGGCCGGAGGAGCGGCAGCACGTATCCGCGAGCAGAACTTGCCGATCATCTGACGTTCCACTGCAGCTAACTCCGCCACGCGCGCCAGCTGGATTGCGTCGCCGAACGCGAGCTTGATCGACAACTTTGCCTGAAACTCCAGTTCACTCACGGATCCGCCAGCCATCTGAAGGAAGTTGAACAATTGTCGTTCGCTTGAGCGGCCGCTGCCTTCAGCGATATTGGAGCCCACCGACACGGCTGCGCGCCTCATCTGACTGACAAGTCCAAATCGTTCGTCTCGTGGAAAATCACGGGTGGCCAGATAGGTGAGCACCGCGAGGTCCATCGCGACGTCGACGACACGAAGGTTTTCGACTTTTCGCATGAGTGAACATCGCGGGCTGGCCTGGAATAGCACTCACCGACTTCGCGCGCGGAACACCGAAGCAACGCAACCGGTTGCGCGCGCCGAAAAGCGAGGCGCCCCGCGCCGATGCGCGCCGAAAAGCGTACTTTCACTGGTATGCCGCGCAAGATTTTCCTCATCGATGCCGACGCGTTTTTCGTCGCCGTGGCGCGATGGGCCGACCCCGAAGGCGCGGGGAGAGCGCCCCTGCTTCTCGTAGGGGGCTCCGCCGAAGGGCGCGGTGTTGTCTGCTCCGCCTCGTACGAGGCGCGGAAGTTCGGTGTCCGCTCGGCCATGCCCATGTCGAGAGCACTTCGACTCTGCCCCGGCGCCATGTGCGTTCCCGTGCCGGGGAAGGCATGCCGGATAAAGCACAAAGAGATTCGCGTGGTCCTCGAGCGGTTCACGCCGGTCGTTCAGGCAGCAAGTATCGACGAGTGGTATCTCGATCTCGCCGGCACCGACGGCGTGCATGGCGGCGCATCGCTCGACACCATCGGCCATCGCATCCGCGAACAGGTGATCGCGGAGACGGGACTCACGGTGTCCATCGGCGGCGGAACTTCGAAGCTGATCGCGAAGCTCGCCGCCGAACGCGCGAAGCCACGTCCAGAGAACTCGGCGAATGGAGTGAATGTCATCGCGGCGGGCGGTGAGCTCGACTTCATGCGCGGGTTGCTGCTCGCGGAAATCCCGGGCATCGGACCCAAGGCCACCGCGCGGTTCGCTGCGCGTGGGCTGCGCGCTGTGGCGGACGTGCTGGCGCTCGATGACGCCGCCCTGCTCCGCCTCGTCGGTCGGAATGAGGCCGGGTGGCTGCGGCGTCGTGTGAGCGGCGTCGACGAACGTGAGGTCACGGAGCGCGACGGCGCCAAGAGTATCAGTCGCGACGACACGTTCCCCGCTGACATCAACGACGATGTGATGCTCGAGGGAGAGCTCACAGAACTGGTCGGACGAGCAGCCTCGGATTTGCGGAACGACGAGCTCACGGCTCGCACCGTGACCGTGCGCATTCGCGACAAGGATTTCACCACGCGACAAGCGAGCCGCACGGTGGACGAAGCGCTCACGTCGGATCGCGCGATCTATTCCGTCGCCCGGGAGCTGCTGCGCAAGCTTCGACGCGCGCGACGAGTGCCGGCGCGGCTCCTCGGCGTCGGTCTGTCGAACTTCAACGCTCCTCCGACAGTGCAGTTGCCCCTATTTGGACAGAATCAGACACCTTTGGAGTCCGCAAAGGATCGCGATCTGTCGCGCGCGATGGATGCAGTGCGCAAGCGGTTTGGAAAGGACGCCATCGCGCCCGGCCGAAGACACTAGCCGGTTCGCGTCTCGATCACGTGTGCGGCAAGGGCGGCGAGAAGCATGCGCAGCTCGTGTGCGAGTGCGTCGTTGTGCATGAAAGCGTGCTCGTCGCGCGAACCGCTCGGAAGGTTCAACGCGATGGGTCCATCGCGAAGCAAACGAGTCGACATCGTGCGAAGCGTTTCCGCGAGCGACGCTTGTGCATGCGTCGCATGCGGCGAGACGTTGATCACTGCGACCGGTTTCTCGACCATCTCGGGACCGCCAACGAGCCAGTCGAGTGCATTCTTCAGGACGCCGGGCACGCCATGCGCGTACTCCGGGGTGCAGAACAGCAGCGCGTCTGCGTCCGCGATCTGCGCGCGCATCTCGCGAACGGATGACGGAAGTGTCGGATCGTCGAGCTCCCGGTCGAGGTCGGGATTGAAATAGGGGAGCGTGTGCATGCCGTCGAACACACGCACCTGGGCGGGCGGTTGCGCGACGTGCGCTGCGACGCGCAGGATTGCGCTGGTCGAGGACGCGGCGCGCAGGCTGCCTGATATGGCGAGGATGAGCATATGCCCTGCAATCGGTGCCGGCGACGCGACGAACTACCTACGGTGCAACCGGCTCGGCGACGAAGGCCAGCCACCGTCCATTTGGACTCACCGCAAGGCGGCTGACATTCTTCACACCATTCGACGCAAGGTTCGCGACCGGAATCCACGCCCCCACTGGCTCACGAACGAAATTCCAGCGCACGAGCACGCCCCCAGTCGCTGTCAGCAATTGACCGTCGGGAGTCCATGTGTGGAATTCGTTGTCCTCCGGTGCCGGTAAAAGCCGGGAGGTGAGGCGCGAGCCGACGGGTCGGCTGATAATCCACAATTTCTTGGTCGCCGAATCGCGTTGGGTGTAGCTGAAGGCGGGTCGCTGCGGAATGCGGTGAAGCGACCGCCCGATGTCGCGCGCCAGGATCTCGTCTCCAGTTCCGTCGCGGTTGATCGCGTGCAGGGTGCTAGGACTTCCGAGGACGAACGTGACGAGATGTGTGTTGTCGAGCCACGCGTGATAGCCGACCGGCTTGAGATTCCGCAGCACGAGTTGCGGATCGCTTCCATCGAGCGCAAAACTCCACAACCGCTGCGCCGAGTCGCGCTCGACACGAATGACACTGAAGCGCTTTCCGTCGGGCATCACGGTTGGGGAGTACTCGCTCTCGGGCGTGTTCGTCACTCGCGCGACCTCATCGGAAGCGATGTCGAGGCGCCAGATATCGGCGCGCCCCGCGCTGTCCGACGCCGTGTAGAGGATCGATCGGCTATCGGGGGAAAAGCTCGGCTGATTGTCGTAGCCGGCCCGACGTGTGGCGTTGACCGCGGGCCCGACGATAAGGGAATCACGCACCATGCGAAGCGGCGCCAGATAGATGTCGGTGTTTCCCTGCGCGTGCGCGTCCGCGGAAAGCAGACCGGCAATCGCGAGTGCTGTGAGCGGAATCCGCATTGTCATTCGAGCTCCAGGAGAATGGCACCTTTTTCGACCGCGGTGCCGGGCTGTACCAGCACCGCGCGCACGGAGGCGGGCGTGAGGGCACGAAGTTCGTTTTCCATCTTCATTGCTTCCATTACAACAAGAGCTTGACCCGCCTGCACCGTGTCGCCGGCGCGAACGGTCACCCGCACGACCATGCCAGGCATCGGCGCACGGAGTGGCGCCGGTCCCGCCGGACCAGTGTTCGCGCCGCTCAACGCGCGAATTGCTCGCGTTCGCTCGTCGAGCGCCTCGACCTCGTAGCGAAATCCATCGAGCCACAATGTGTAGCAGCCGCGAGTGGCGCCGCGCCGCAACTCGACGCGGTGCACGGCGTCGCCGATGGTCACCATCCGCACTGGCGTCCCCTCGAGGTCCGTTACGTGCGCACTCGCCGAGATCCCGTTCACCGTCACGATGTCTCCATCGAGGGCGACGTCGACCTCCTGATTTCCGACGCGCACCAGGTATTTCATGCGGCCTCCGGTACGAGCTCGCACACCGTCTCGACATGCGCTGTTTGCGGAAACATGTCGAAGGCGCGCACGGCGGCCAATCGATAGCGCGGCATTCGCGCCAGGTCGCGCGCAAGCGTCCCGGGGTCGCAACTGGTATAGATGATCGCGCGCGGTGGCAGTCGAATCTCCTGCAATGCGCTCGTGACGCGAGCATCGACACCCGCGCGTGGCGGATTCAGCAACACCACGTCGGCCGGCAGCGAGGCTTCCAGGTGATCCTCGACACGACCGACGACCGCGCGCGAATGCCGCGGCAACCGGCCGGAGAATCGAGCAACCGCTTCCGCATCCAGCTCGATGGCGATCACGATGCTTCCTCCAGACGCCAGCGGGACGCTGGTCGCGCCAGCGCCCGCGTAGGCGTCGACCACGCGCGCGGGAGTGTGTGCGCGTGCGCGCTCGAGCACGTGCGCGTGCACGCGATCGGCGACTGCCGCATTCACCTGAACGAACGACGCCCCGCTCTGCGATTCTGCTGCCCGCGCCGCGAGTCGGCGCATGCGGCCATGGTCGGGTTTCCACCACAGCTCGCGCATCGACGTGACCGCACCGAAAAATGCCTCGGCAGTTGCCCAACTCGTTCCGCCCTCGACGACGACGGCGGCGCCATCGGCGAAGAGCCGGACCGCCACGCGCAACACGCGCTCGCGCGGCAAATACGCGAACGCCAAACGCAGCTCACCCCAGACTGCGAGTACGCGCTCCTCGGTGATCGGACAATCCGTTACGTCGAACACCGCGGAAGGATCATCGTACGGATGGAGGCCGGCGATCCAATCCGATCCACTGCGCCGCAGGTGCAGCGTGAGCTTCCGGCGGTAGCGCCATTGCGCATCACTCGGCTCGACGGTCACCGTCCCGGCGTCTCGCTTGCCAATCCGGCGAAGTGAATCGCCGATGATGCCAGCCTTTGCAGCAAGTTGCGCAGCGTACGAGAGATGTTGAAGTTGGCAACCACCGCACCGGTCGCGTGTGTAGTGCACGCACGGCGGCGTCACACGCGCTGGCGACGGACGCTCCAGCGCCTCGAGACGTCCGCGGGCAAACCGCTTCGAGCGCACGAGCGTCACCAGCGCGATGTCGCCTGGCGCCGTGCGCGGCACGAACACCACAATGCCTTCCGTGCGCCCCACGCCGTCGCCGCCGGCCGCGATCCCTGTAATCTCGACGCGCTCCGGGACACCGTTCATCGCAGCCCCTCCTGACGCGCCGTGCGCAACCACGTCTCCGACGCAACGCGCGTGCTCGTGCCGGCGAGAGCGGCCGGCTCGTGACGGCGATGCGGCGCCGAACGCTCACGCTCCGTGAGGAGAACGGCAGCGATCGCGGCGCGAACAATTCCTTCCGGTGGTGGCGCGCGGTGGGTGAGATCCTGCAATCGCCGCTCGAGCCACTGGATCTCGATGTCGCCGCGACGAAACTCGTCGTCCTCCATCACGCGGAGATGAAAATCGCGTGAGGTATCGACGCCGTCGATCGTCAACTCCAGCAGCGCGCGACGCATGCGCTCGATCGCCTGGGCTCGATCGGGCGCCCACACGATGAGCTTCGCCAACATCGGGTCGTAGTGTGGAGTGACCTCCGTGCCAGTCTCGATTCCGCCATCCCACCTGATTCCCGGGCCACTCGGCAAATGCAGGTAGTGAATTCGTCCCGTGGACGGAAGAAAATTGTTGGTGGAATCCTCGCTGGTGATTCGACACTCGATCGCCCAGCCGCGCGGTGCGATCGACTGCTGATCAAACGGGAGCTTCTCGCCGGACGCGATGCGGATCTGCCACTGCACGAGATCGATCCCGGTCACGAGCTCCGTCACCGGATGCTCGACCTGAATGCGTGTATTCATTTCCAGGAAGTAGAACTCGCCATTCGCATCGAGCAGGAACTCGCAGGTGCCCGCGTTGACGTACCCGGCCGCGCGAGCCGCTGCGACCGCCGCAGCGCCCATCCGCGCTCGCAGTTCCGGCGAAACGGCAACGCTCGGCGCCTCTTCGATCATCTTCTGGTGCCTGCGCTGCACGGAGCACTCCCGCTCGCCCAAGTGCAGCATCGTGCCGTGCTGGTCGCCGAGCACCTGAATCTCCACGTGGCGCGGACCGACGATGTATTTCTCGACGTACACCGCATCGTCGCCGAACGCGTTCTTCGCTTCTCGCTGCGCGGATGCGAGCGCATCGGCCAGCGCGCCAGCCTCGCGGACGACCCGCATGCCCTTACCGCCGCCTCCGGCCGCCGCCTTGAGAAGAATGGGATACCCGAATTTCTCTGCGATCTCCGCCGCTTCGTCGGCGTCGCGGAGTGCCGTCGTGGTGCCGGGGACGACGGGAGTTCCGG
>JANMAY010000471.1:0-4380 GCA_031360095.1 Gemmatimonadaceae bacterium | reverse complement strand
TCCGCAGGTCAGTTGCCTGCTGGTCGACTCGGAGCAGGGGGCTTACACGGCCACGCGCCATCTCGTCGAACGCGGATGTTCGCGTATCGCCATGATCACCGGCCCCACCACCGGTGCGGGCAGCGCCACCTTTGGCCGAGTGCAGCGCTATGATGGATACTGCCGGGCACTGGCGGAGAGCGGACGCGAGGTGGATCCCTCACTGGTCGTCGAAGGCACCTTCCGGTACGAGAGCGGGCGCGAAGCAATGCGACAGTTGCTCGCGCTCGCCGATCCGCCCAACGCGGTATTTGCCGCGAATGACATGATGGCATTGGGAGCCATGAGCGTTGTGCGCGAGGCGGGGTTGCGCGTTCCCGACGACGTCGCGCTCGTGGGTTTCGACAACGTGCCAATGACGGGCCTCATGACTCCGGGCCTCACCACCATGGCCATGCCGATGAGCGAGCTCGGAGACACCGCGGCTCGGCTGCTCGACTCGCAGGTGCTGCTCGGCGGCGACCATGCTGGTGTGCGCACCACGTTCTCGGCTGAACTCATCATGCGCGCCTCGACGCTTGGGCACTCGATGATGTTCGCATGACACTGTCCGTCACACATTTTTGTCGAGGAGATCTGTAGATGCGCATGACGTTGCCACGCACGCTGCTGGTTGGGATCGTTGCTCTAACGGCCTGTCATTCCACCCCCGGGATCGGGACTTCGCCCACAGGGCCGTGGCGCTCGCTATTCGACGGACAGACGCTGACGGGCTGGCGCGGGCTCGGCTCGCCGAATGTGCCTGCGGCCCATTGGACTGTCGTGGATGGTGCGATCAAGAAAATCGCCAGCGGCAAGATCCCGGTGCAGGCCGACGGGCAACCCAGCGCGGGCGGCGATCTGATGACGGTGGATGCGTTCCGCGATTTCGAGCTGTCGTGGGACTGGAAGGTGACACCCGGCGCAAACAGTGGGCTCAAGTACAACGTGTCCGAGGAGTTGTCCACGAACATGGCTCCGCCGAACGCGGCAAAAGGCTTCGAGTATCAGATGCTCGACGACGATCGTCACGCGGATGGCAAGCTGGCTACGCACCGCGCCGGCGCTCTCTACGATCTCATTCCTCCGAACGCCAACAAGCACGCCAGTCCGATCGGAGAGTGGAATCACTCCGTGATCGTTCTCAATGGGAATCACGGCGAGCATTGGCTGAACGGAGAGAAGATCGTGGAATACGATCTCGGATCACCCGCGATGAACGCCGCCCTTGCTGCCAGCAAATATGCAAAAATTCCGTGGTTCGCCACTCGGCGGGCCGGCCACATCGTGCTCCAGGATCACGGGGACGAAGCGTACTTCCGCAACATCAGGATTCGCAGCCTCGACGGTATGCGCTGAATGACGACGCGCCGCGAATTCGTGCGTGACGGAGTGCTGGCCAGCGGAACATTGGCCAGTCTGGGCGCCGCGGCGCTCGGCGCGTGTGCCACAGCCATGCCCGGGGCGGCGTTAGTCCCTGCGGCTTCCGGCGCACTGAAGCAATCGGTGTGCAAATGGTGCTACAGCAGCATGACCGTCGAGCAATTGGCCAAGGCGGCCAAAGGGATCGGGCTCGCGTCGGTCGAGTTGATCGACCCGCCGGACTTCGCCACCGTGAAGGCGGAGGGACTCGTGTGCGCGATGACGAACGCGCCCGGCGACGCGAGAACGCGTCTCACGAAGGGGTTCAATCGCGTCGAGAACCACTCCTGGCTCATTCCCCTGTACACGAACTACATCGCCGAGGTGGCCAAGGCCGGCTTTCCGAATCTGATCTGCTTTTCCGGCAACAGGGACGGCATCGGCGATAACGAAGGTTTGGAAAACTGTGCGAAGGGACTGCGCCTGCTCACTCCCATCGCGGAGAAGGCGGGGGTCACGTTGTGCATGGAACTGCTCAACTCGAAGATCAACCATAAGGATTATCAGTGCGACCATACGCCGTGGGGGGTAACGCTGGTGCAGCAGGTGGCGTCTGATCGCTTCAAGCTCCTGTACGACATCTACCACATGCAGATCATGGAGGGTGACGTCATTCACACGATCCGCGACAACCACCGCGCGATCGGGCACTACCACACGGCCGGCGTGCCCGGCCGCCATGAGATCGACGAGTCGCAGGAGCTCTACTACCCGGCGATCATGCGGGCCATTCGCGATACCGGCTTCACGGGGTACGTCGCACAGGAATTCGTTCCGGTTGGTGCGCCGCTCGTCGCCCTTGCCGACGCTGTGCGTCGCTGCGCGGTCTGAAAGTGGCGATCGCCATCCCCTCGTCCGTGGGCGGATACTCGCCGCTCGAGCTGCAGGAGGACCGGTATTTCGATTCTGATCCCGCCATTCGCCGCGCCGCACGCGCGCTGTACGACGACATCCGGGATTTGCCGCTCGTCTGCCCGCACGGGCATGTGGATCCGGGACTGCTCGCGAACGACGAGCCGTTCCCCGAGCCGACGGCGCTGCTCATCACGCCCGATCATTACGTGTTTCGCATGCTGTACTCCAAAGGGGTGCCGCTCGAAGCGCTCGGCGTTCCCACGCGTGATGGAACGAGAGTCGAGAGCGACCCGCGGAGCATCTGGCAGCTGTTTGCCGACCATTACTATCTGTTTCGCGGAACACCCACCGGAGCGTGGTTCGATCACGAGCTGGCGGAAGTGTTCGGCATCTCCTGGAAGCTCGACGGCACCAGCGGACTCGCGATCTACGACGAAATCGCGGAGAAGCTCACGTCGACGGAGTTCAGGCCGCGCGCACTGTACGATCGGTTCAACATCGAAGTGCTGGTGACGACCGATAAGGCGACTGACGCGCTCGCGCATCATCGGGCGATCCGCGAGTCGGGATGGAACGGCTGCGTGCTGCCCACCTTTCGACCCGATGCGCTGTTTCGCATTGCCGCACCGGAGTGGCGCGAGGAGTTGATCGGGCTGGCGCAGTCGGCGCCGCCGGGCGAGCCCATCGACAGCTACCGCACGTTCGCGGCGGCGCTGCGCAGCCGGCGCGCATTCTTCAAGTCGCTTGGCGCGACCGCAACCGATCACGCGGTCGTCCAGCCGTGCACGCACCTTCTCACCGAGGAACAGGTGGAGGCGTTGTTTCAACGCGCGCGCCGCGGCGAGGCCACGGTACTGGATCAGGAGCGCTTCGAAGCGCACATGCTGATGGAGTGCGCGCAGATGTCGACGGAAGATGGACTCGTGATGCAGATCCATGCCGGCTCGCTGCGCGATCATCATCGTTCGATCGGGGAGCGCTTCGGGCCGGACAAGGGTGCCGACATTCCCGTCGCGACAGAATGGACGCGCAACCTGCAGGAAATGCTCAACGCGTACGGCGCCCATCCGCAGTTCACCCTGGTCCTGTTCACGCTCGACGAATCCGCGTACGCGCGAGAGCTCGCGCCGCTGGCCGGTCACTATCCCGCCGTGCGTCTTGGTCCGCCGTGGTGGTTCCACGACTCGATGGAAGGGATGATGCGGTTCCGTGAGCAAACCACCGAGACCGCGGGCATCTACAATACGGCCGGGTTCAACGACGACACGCGCGCGTTCTGCTCCATCCCGGCGCGCCACGATCTCGCGCGGCGCATCGACGCCAACTATCTGGGCGGCCTCGTCGCGCGGCATGTGGTCGATCTCACGGACGCGCGACAGATGGCGCGGGCGATGGCGTACGATCTCGCGCGCGAGACCTACAAGCTCGATGTCGTCCACGGCACGCATCCGAGCGAGCCGGGCCGCGAGCGGCACTTGCATCGTGTGGTCAATGGAAGCGCGTAGCTCCGTCATCATCGACGGCCCACGTTGATGGCTCGGGCGCGAAAGAGCGGGAAGTCGTCGGCAGGGGGAACCGGCAATGCCGCGCTGCGCGTCAAGCAATCGCTCGTTGCCGCGATCATTCTCGCTGCGATCATTTTCGCCGTCCAGGGCGGCGAATATGGAACGCGCGACCTCGTGCGCCAGACACAGCGTCGGACCGCATTGCTGAGCGCGATCGACTCGCTGCAACGCGCGGTGGATTCGCTCAAGACGTACAGGCGTCGGCTGGATACCGATCCCGCGCTGCAGGAGCGCATTGCGCGCGAGGAATTCGGGATGGTGCGCGGGCAGAACGAGCTGCTGTACCGGCTTGCCGAGCCGGCGAGCGCGAGTGATTCGGCCGGCCGCGACTGAACTCGTCAAGGGCTTCGCGTACGCCGCCGCGATGTCGTGCACTCCGCTTGCCCCCAAAACAGCGCGAAAATCTTGACTTCAGTGGTGTCGCGGCTATGATTCTAAGACTGACGCGGGGTGGAGCAGCCTGGTAGCTCGTCGGGCTCATAACCCGAAGGTCGCGGGTTCAAATCCCGCCCCCGCTATG
>JANMAY010000445.1:0-23039 GCA_031360095.1 Gemmatimonadaceae bacterium | reverse complement strand
GATTACGGGAATGCGAGCCCGTTGCTTCACAAAGGCTTTGAGGGCTTTCTCGGGCACGCTGTCGCCAATGAGCACGAGACCGACGATCTGGCCCTCGAGGAGCATCCGAAGGTTGGCGTCCCCAAGGTCGAGGCGGTGGTCGGAGTCGCAGAGGGAGAGAGTACGACCGGCATTGCGCAGCGCATGGCTGAGGCTGCGGACGATCTGCGTGAAGAACGGATTGGTGAGGTCGGACACGATCACCCCGACGGCGTGCCCTTGCTGCCGCTTGAGACCGCGGGCGAGCTGGTTGGGGTGGTACCCCATTTCGTCGATGGCGATCTGGATCCGCCCGCGGGTCGTCTCGGAGACCCAGTCTGCCCCGTTGACGACAGCCGAGACCGTCGCCGTGGAAACGCTGCACCGCTTCGCCAGATCGTGCAGGGTTACGGGTCGCATGCCGCCAAGGCTGGGGGGAGGATGCGGGTCAAGCGGGAGGGGCAGAGATTAGCTGTAACGTTTAAGTTCGTCAAGAGGACAAACACCTTCCGAGCGCAGCGAGGGATCGACGCACACAATCCCCCGACTGCGCTCGAACTGGCTGCCGCCGTCAGTGCGCGAAGCCGTCGTAATATTTTTCCATGTCCGTGGGGCTCACCGTTCCGGACACAATCACCACCTGGTGGCGAAAGGTGGTCGATTTGCCCGCGTCGAGCTTGAAATTGAGCTCGTCCTTTCCATTGGACATGGCCTTCTGGCCGAGCGGGTTGGCCGCGAACAGGCCGTACCCTCGAGCGTGCCAGTAGGTGGGAAAGCCGACGTTCTTCGGGTGATCGAAGATCGCAAGTGTCACCGGCTCGGCACCCACCGTGCCCGTGAGCATCGTCCACTTGCCACGCGTGCCCCACACCGCATCGCCTTCCTTTCCTTCAGACGAGACGTACTTGCCTGTCACGCCTTCGTTGTCGAGGACTGCGACGGTCGTTGCTCTGCCACTCGCATCCGTGAATTTCTCAGGAGTGGTCGAGGGCTGCTCGAGTCCGCGCGCGACGCGGATGCCGAGCACGCCTTCCTTGTTGTCCGTGAAGCGCACCGTCGTATCGAGCGCGGTGAGGGTCGTGATGCGGTCGATGGAGCGAAAGCCGTCGTGCGCGCGGAACACGAAGTGGACGTCTTCCTTGAGCAGCGGCTTGCCCGCGTTGTTCACCCATTCCGTGACGACATCGAGCGAACCTTCCCCTGCTCCGCTCTTCGAGTTCTTCACCGACCGATGCAGGATGGTGCCCATCTTCGGAGCGTCAGCCTCCTTGATCGCGGAGGAGTTGTTCCAGAAGTCGAGGCCGTTCACGTCGCCGTAGTTGAACCAGAGTCCGGCGTGGTGTGGATGATCGATGCGTTCTTTCCCGCGCGGCTCGAGCGGATAGCCTCGCGTGACGACGGTGCCGCTCGCGGTCCGCAGCGGATACAGCACCGGCTTTTTGAGGGACGTCGGCCAGATGTACGATGTGAAAGGCTTGCCACCGACGAGAACGTCCACGCGTCTGTCGGTGTCGCGCTGAACGATCTGGACATAGTTCGGCGACGTGGGCGACTGTGCCGCAAGCGCCGGCGCTCCGACGGTGGTCATGAGGAACGCCAGAGCGAGGCCGGCGCCTCGCGGTGCAGCAATGGAGAAGTGGCAGCGCATGTCGTGTGGCATGAGAAGGGGTAAGCGAACAGGAATGCGATCAGCCGCCAGCGCTCGCGGTGCGCGACACGCCGTTCATGCCGGCGAGCACGCCGCGCATGTACGCGAACGACTGCTTCATTCCGGGAAGCGGATCGTCGGCGTCGATCTCGTACTCCAGATTGACGAAGCCGCTGTAGCGAATCGTGTCGAGCGCGCGGAAGATCTCCGGGAACGGAAGCGCGCCTTCGCCGACGATGACCTGACTGTCTTTGTTCTTGAGATCCCGCAGATCCTTGACGTGCATGTCGAGGAGTCTGGGGCCCGCGTCGATGATCGACTTCACGACGTCCGTGCCTGTGCGCACCGTGTGCCCGATGTCGATGCACAGCCCCATGCGCGGGTCCATGTTCTTCACGTACTTGAGGACATCGTACGGGGAGGGGTACTTTTTGTCTTCCGGGCCGTGATTGTGAATGGCGACCTTGATGTCGTACTGCTTGGCGAACTTCTCGACGCGCGGGAGCGTGCCCGGATCGCAGGTGGACACCATGGTCGGCATGCCCGCCGCCTTCGCGTACTCGAAAAGGCGCTTTACGTCCTCGTCGGTGTCCTTGTTGAAGTCGATGGTTCCACCGCCGACGATCTGGAAGCCGGACGCCTGGATTTGCGCGCGCATCGCCTCGAGCTCCGTCGTGGACTTCTCGTAGGGCACATGTACGGACTTGAAGTTCACATAGGGCGTGCGCAGCGCCTTGATCATGTCGAGCGCTTTATCGAGCGGAAATTTGCGCAGGGAATAGCTGGCCACGCCGAGTCGTACGCTGCTGTTCGCAACGCTCCGTGCGTCGGACAGGTGAGAGGGAGCGGGCGATGCGGACGCCGCCGCAACGCGCGACAAGCCCGTTGTCGTGAGTGCCGCTCCGGCGACAGACGCAGCTGCGGTGGTGAGAAAGGTCCGACGCGGAACACGGGGCTCGGTCATTGGTGTCTCCTGTGGAGAGCAGAGAACGAGGGTGGTGCGGATCCCTCGACTACGCTCGGGATGACAGTCACTGCATTCGCGAAGGCAGAGATTAAACGTTTAACGCGAGGGTCGCCAATGTACGACACAGGTATGCCAGCAACAAGGATATTTTGGCTTCGGTCGAGCTCGCGTCCGATTGGTTTTGGCAGACTTGCACTTCCCTTTTGAACCACCCATTCTCCCAGTAGGAGATGGTGGCTCCGGCGCCCCGTGCCGGCTCGGTCGTGAGGGCAACTGCCCATGACTACGCGTTCCCGCGTCGCTTCGTTCGGCGCGCCACTGGTCCTGGCGATCGTGGCCGCATCGCTCGTGGCGTGCGCGAGCGGCCCGCCTTACCTCCCTGCTCCAACGCCCAACGACGTCGTCGACGTAGGGTACGGAAGCCAGGAAAAGCGGGATGTGACTGGCGCCGTCTCGTCCGTCGACGTGGAAGCGGCGATGCGCAATGCGCCGCGGACGGTGGTGGAAATGATCGACGGCCGATTCCCCGGTGTGGAAGTGCGCCGGAGCGGAAACGGGCTCTCGATCCACATTCGCGGCGAGCGCTCGATGCGGAAAGGCGCGAACGAGGAGCCGCTGTTCGTGGTCGACGGCGTGCCACAGGTTGCCGGCAGCGGCGGCGTGCTCACAGACATCCAGCCGCGCGAGATCACCGCCATCGAGGTTCTCAAGGATGCCGGCGCAACCGCAGTTTACGGTTCGCGCGGAGCCAACGGTGTCGTGCTCATCTCGACCAGACGACAGCGCTAGCCCGTAGCGGCTGTCTCTCCGATCGCTGCTGCAAGCACGCTTTCCGGTGTCCATTCGGACACCGGTTTTGCGATGGAGAGGCGGCCGCGACACATCACCGCGATCCGGTCGCACAACCCGAACAGCTCAGGCAAGTACGAGCTGACGACGAGCACCGCGCATCCTGCATCCGCCCGGCGCGCGATCGTTTCGTACACGTCCGCACGGCTCCCCACGTCGATGCCGCGCGTCGGCTCGTCGAGCAGCAGGATCTCGGCGTCCTGATGCAGCAGCCGCCCGATGGCCACCTTCTGCTGGTTTCCTCCCGAGAGTGCGCGCACCCGCTGCGCCGGTGACGTCGCGCGCACGCGAAGCTCACGGATCCAGTGGCGCGTACGTTCGCGCTGCTGTGCAAGATCGAGCAAGCCGAGTGCGCGGGATGCGAAGGTGGGTCGTGTGGCGCACAGGTTGTCCGCGATGGAGAGTGGCAGCGCCAACCCTTCCCCTTTCCGATCTTCGCTCACGTAGCCCATGCCGTCGCGAACGCGCTCGGACGTCGTCCCGCGCGCCGCTGATTGAACGCTGCCATGTCGCTCGATGGTGCCACTGCTGGGTTTCTCCAGCGCGAAGAGCGCACGCACCAACTCCGAGCGTCCTGAGCCAAGGAGTCCGGCGATGCCGAGTATCTCGCCGCGACGGAGATCGAATGCCGCATGGTGCAGGCGCGGTGGCAGCGCTAGATCGCGGACGGACAACACGACAGGACGCTCGGTCGCGGCCGCGCGCTGCGGAAACAGCAGGTTTGCGGAACGGCCGACCATCTGCGTGATGAGCTGATCGTTCGTCGTGTCGGCGATGTGGCCGTGGGCAACGCTGCGGCCGTCGCGAAGCACGGTGTACCGCTGCGCGATCTGCCTCACTTCTTCCAGAAAGTGACTGATGTAGACGACCGCGATGCCGCGCGCGGACAGTCTCCGGATCAGAGCGAACAGTCGCTCGACGTCGGCGCCCTGCAGGCTGCTCGTGGGCTCGTCCATGAGCACGACGCGTGCATCGGCCGCGAGCGCGCGACAGATCTCGACGATTTGCCGAGCCGCGAGCGACAGGTCTCCGAGCTTGCGGTCGGGATGAATTTCGGGATGTGGCATCTCGTCGAGGAGCGCACGCGCGCGCTGGCGGGTCTGTGCGCGATCGATCCACCCGTGCCGAGCGCTCTCGACGCCAAGCAAAACGTTCTCAGCGACGGTGAGGTGTGGGCAGAGCGACAACTCCTGATGGATGAGCGCCACCCCGCGCCGGCGAGCGTCGAACGGCGTGGAGGGCCGATACGGTGCCCCGTCCAGCTGCATCGTTCCCGCGTCGGGCTGTACGTCGCCAGCCAGCACTCCCAGCAGCGTGCTTTTCCCTGCCCCGTTCTCTCCCACCAGTGCGTGCACCTCGCCTGCGCGCACGACGAGATCGACGCCATCGAGCGCGATCGTGGCGCCGTAGCGTTTCGCGACATGCTGTACGCGAAGCGCGATGCGTTCACCCAGCAACTCGCTCATCGGGCGGTGGCGTCAGGTGCCGGTGAGGTACTTGTCGATCGGCGGATTGATGATTGCCTTGACTGCGGGTACCTCGAGGTTTTCTGGCGTCACGAGTGTGACGCCGGTGTCGATGAGCCGGTCGACGCGTTCATGCCGCAGATGAGCGACCATGGTCTTCACGCCGAGATAACCCATGCGCATCGGGTCCTGTACAGCCAGCGCGTCAACTTGCTTGGCCTTCATCGCATCGATGAGGATCTGACTGGCGTCGAACCCGACGAAGTGCACCTTCCCCGCCTTCGCCATGTCCTGGAGGGCCAGCAGCATGCCGATCGTCGACGATTCGTTCGGCGTGAAGATGCCCTGCAAATTCCCGCCGAAGCGGTTGAGCAGATTCTCCGACGCCCGCTTCGCGGTCTCGCGCGTGGGACCAGCGTACTGGTCCGACGACACCACCACAATATTGGGGTACGCCGACTTGAGCCGCTCGAGAAATCCACGCTCGCGCTGCTCCGTGCTCGCGGAGCCTTCCTGAAGTCGCAGCACGAGCACGTTGCCCTTCCCGCCCATCAGCTTGCCCAGGTGATCCGCCGCGAGCAGGCCACCCTTGAGGTTGTCGGTCGCGACATAGCTCACAATGGAATCCGTCTCCAGCCCCGAGTCGATGATGACGGTGGGCACTCCTGCTCGCTTGGCATCCTCGATGGGGCGGACGAGCGCGCTCCTGTCCAGCGGCGCGATGACGATTCCCTGCACGCCTTGTGAGATAAAGCCTTCGACGACCTGGACCTGCTGCTCGCGGTCATCCTCGCGCAGCGGTCCCTTCCAAATGATCTTCACGGTATCGCCAGCTGCTGTGAGCTCCTGCGCCGCCTGAATGGCGCCGGCATGAATGCTCTTCCAGAACTCGTGCGTCGTCCCCTTCGGAATAACCGCAATGGTGAGTGCTGGACGGCCGGTGCCCTGGCCTGCGCTCTCCGTCTTCGGTTTCGGATCACCGCATGCGGTAATCGTGAGAGTCACCAGCAGCAGCGACGTGCGTCGAATGAGGGTCACGCGTTCTCCGTGAGGGGATGACACCAATCAAATCAACATCAGGGCATCACGACGCCCTTCACATACTCCGGCTGGCGGTGATCGCCGGCGAATGCGCTGGGGACCGCGTCGAGCGAGGCATAGCGATGCGTGACGAGCGGCGCGACCTCGATCGTGCCCGCTTCGAGGAGATGCAGTGCGCGAATATACGTGAGTGGACGCCCATCGATATCGTGTGCTCCCGAGGCGCCCGCAGGCGACACCAGCGTCGGCTCCAGAAACTGGACCTGGTTCATGACGCTCAGCTCGACACCCGAGTGCCCGTGACCGTAGAGCAGCACCGTAGCCTGTTTGCGAATGAGACCGGGAATCGAGAGGAATACAGCACCGGCGCCGGACGACTCGACCAACAGCTCCGCACGCCGTCCCGCGGTCCGTTCGTTCACCTGCTCCACCACATCGCCGGCCGCGGGATCGATTGGCTCGGCGCCGAATTGCGCGGCGAGCTTTCGTTTCAGCGCGTTTGGCTCGCTGACGAGGAGCAGTCCGTCGAACCCGACGACGCTGCGGAGATACTGAACGAACAGCAACCCGGCCGGGCCGCCGCCACACACGAGTACTGTGCGCACGCGTTGCGCGGTGTCATGCGCCTTCAGCCGATACCGCGCTGGAGCACGCACGAGCATGTCGCAGGAATGCAGCACACAACCAAGCGGCTCCGTCAGCGCAGCAAGCTCCGGCGCGAGCGACCTGCCGCACGGCACAGCGTTCGTTGCCGGCACCGTGATGAACTCCGCCAATCCGCCGGGCAGGCCGGTGATGCCATGCTCGGCGTACCGCTCGCACTGATGCGAATCACCGGAACGGCAGTACTCGCAGGACGGCTCGTATCGCTCGCTCACACACGTACGGCCTTGATCAATGACGACCCGGTCGCCGTCATTCAGGTCGCGTACCGCGCTTCCGACGTGCACCACGACGCCGGCAATTTCGTGTCCGAGAATTTGCGGATGCTCGTGAAGCGGGCGCGCACGCCCCAACGCATCACAGTTGTAGTTCGCGTGGCCGGCGACGATTTGTAAATCGGTTCCGCACAATCCCACGGCTTCGACCCGCACGAGCACTTCGTGCGGCGCCGGCATCTGCACGGGCACGTCACGCATCTCGAGACGATTTACGTCCACCAGCACCGCGGCGCGCATCGTCGTGCGCAGCGGCTGGAGCGGCGACGTCATCGTCTGCGGCTTGATCACTTTTGCGCCGACCCTCCGGTCTCCAACACGAGCACCGACGCAATGCTGCTCGGCGCGACGGGCGGCAGCTCGACGACGAACTCCGCGCCGACCGGTGTGACCCGCAGCGGCGTTCGATCGGCGAGCAGATAGACGCTGCGCGGCGCGTCCGTTACTCCGGTGAGCACCAGCTTTCTGTCTTTGGGCCAGTCGAACACGTGCGCATACACGAGTCCCGGCTTGACGGTATAACGCCCCCACGCGGGTTGGCCGTACGGACTGACCGACGTCGCATAAATCGCTTCGCCATTGGCGCGCATCCACTGTCCCATCTCGCGGAGGCGCGCCACGCTCTCAGGCGGAATCAGTCCCTGCGACGTGGGCCCGACGTTGAGCAGAAGGTTGCCGCCTTTGGCCGCGATGTCGATGAGCGTGCGCAGGAGCGTTTTGGAGTCCTTCCAGTTGTCGTCGAAGCTCTTGTAGCCCCAGGTGTCATTCATGGTGATGCAGCTTTCCCAGTCCACGCCGGGAAGTCCCTCCGGTGGTACGCGCTGCTCGGGCGTTCCGAAGTCGCCGAGTCCGACGCCGCTTCCCTTGCTCAGGCCACTCATTCCCTGCCGATCCTTGCCAACGCGATTGTTGATGATGAGCCCCGGCTTGATGGCGCGCAGCCAGTTGTACAGCTCTGCTCCACGCTCGTTGTTCCAGTCCGCAATCCATTCGCCATCGAACCAGAGCACATCGATGTTCGGGTACTGCGCCAGCAGCTCCTTGAGCTGCGGCTTCATGTACGTCTCGACGTAGCGGCCGAAGTTTGGATTGCTCCATCCGCGCGTGTGGTATCCCGGTACGTCAGGCGCCTGCGCGTCGGCATGATGCCAGTCCATGATCGAGTAGTAGACGCCGAACTTGAGGCCCTGCGCGTGGGCGGCGTTGGCCAGCGCCTTGATCGCGTCCTTGTGGTACGGCGACGCGTCGACGAGATCGTAGCGCGACACCTTCGAGTTGAAGAGGGCGAAGCCATCATGGTGCTTCGACGTAATGATGATGTACTTCATGCCGGCGTCCTTCGCGATGCGGACCCATTCGTTCGCGTCGTACTTCACCGGATTGAAGCTGCGGACGAATTTCTCGTACTCGGGGATGGGCACGCTCGCTCGGCTCATGATCCACTCACCGATCCCCGACGTGCGCTCGCCCTGATAGGTCCCCGCCGGCACGGAGTAGGCGCCCCAGTGGATGAACATCCCGAACTGTGCGTCGCGCCACCACGCCATGCGCGCGTCACGCTGCGACGCGCTTTCGTGAAGGAAGTCCTGCGCTGTCGCGCTCGTTGCGGTGCACAGTCCGAGCGTGATGGCCAATAGGGTGCGTCGAGCGTTCATGATATCGCTCCGAGAGCGGTGGGTCGCCGGTTGCGGCGCGCGGTCCAAATGGGTCCATCCGGGTAGCGATAGTCGCTCATGCTATCCGGATGCATGGTGATGCTGTATCCAGGTGCCGTTGGCGGCACATACCGTCCGTCTCGAATGACGACGGGATCCAGAAAGTGCTCGTGCAGGTGATCGACGTACTCGACGATCCGATTCTCGAGCGACGCGCTCACGCAGAGGTAATCGAAGATCGCGAGATGCTGTACGTACTCGCAGAGGCCCACACCACCCGCGTGCGGGCACACGGGAATGCCAAAGCGCGCGGCGAGCAGCAGCACGGCGAGCACTTCGTTTACCCCCCCGAGCCGGCAGCTGTCGATCTGACAAAACGCGATGGCGTTCGCCTGCATGAGCTGCTTGAAGACCACCCGGTTCTGGCAATGCTCACCGGTTGCGACGCCAACGGGAGCGAGCGCCCGCGCGATCGCGGCGTGGCCGAGCACGTCGTCAGGGCTCGTCGGTTCCTCGATCCACCAAGGGTTGAAGCGCACGAGCTCGCGCATGTTGCGGATTGCCTCATCGACATCCCACACCTGGTTGGCGTCCATCATCAGCTTGCGATGCGGTCCGATTTCCTCGCGAACGATCGACGCGCGCCGGATATCGTCGGCGAGGTCGCGGCCCACCTTGATCTTGAAATGGGACCACCCGTCCGCGATTCCTTCGCGGCACAGCCGGCGAATCTTTTCGTCGGAGTATCCAAGCCAGCCTGCCGACGTCGTGTACGCCGGGTATCCGTTCTGAATGAGCTCCTGCTCGCGCTCGTGTTTCGACGCGACGTTGGCGCGCAACAGCGCCACGGCCTGCTCGGGCGTGACGGCGTCGGTGATGTAGCGGAAGTCGATGCAGCGCACGAGGTCTTCCGGGCTCATGTCGGCAAGCAGCTTCCACAATGGCTTGCCCTCGACCTTGGCCCACAGATCCCAGACCGCATTGACGATGGCCGCTGTCGCCAGATGCAGCACCCCCTTCTCGGGTCCCACCCACCGCAACTGCGTGTCGCCCACCACTCGGCGCCAGAACGCGCCCATGTCGGCGGAGATGTCGGCGAGCGACAGCCCGATGACGAGCGGTGCGAGCGCCTTCGCGGCCGCGACGCAGAGCTCGTTTCCGCGCCCGATCGTGAAGGTGAGTCCATGCCCTTCGATGCCGTCGTCCGCATCGGTGCGCAACACGACATACGCCGCCGAATAGTCCGGATCCGGGTTCATCGCGTCGGATCCGTCGAGCGCTTCGGAGGTGGGGAAGCGGAGATCGTACGTGTCCACCGCGACGATGGTGCGCGCGAGCGCTGAGCGTGGCATCGTCGTCACATCGCGGTAAAGCCGCCGTCGACCGGCAGCGCGACGCCGGTGATGAACGAGGCTTCGTCGGAGACGAGCCACAGCGCAGCATCCGCACACTCTTCCGCGGTGCCCAGCCGGCCCATGGGCTGCGCGCGCTCGTAACCGCGCCACGCCTCCGCCGGATCGGGGCGCGTGTCGGCGAACTGGTGCAGCATGGGCGTGTCGATGATGCCAGGACAGAGCGCGTTCACGCGGATGCCTTTCGTCGCGTTGTCGAGTGCCAGCGCTTTGGCGAGCATCACCACCGCGCCCTTCGTCGCGCAGTACACCGGAGAATCCGTCTGCGCGACAAGCCCCGTCTTGCTCGCGGTGAAAAGGATGCTGCCTCCCTTTTGCTGTCCGAGCATGATGGGAATGACGTACCGCGCCGCGTGAATGCACGCAAGCAGATTGACCGACATGACGTAGTCGACCTCGTCGTCACTCGTGTCCTCGAGCAGCTTGGGCATCGTGACGCCGGCGTTGCAGAAGAGAATATCGACGCCGCCATACTGCTCCACGCACGCATCGATGGCGCGCTCCGTGTCGGCGCGACGCGCGACATCCGTGTGAACGAACGACGCCGTCCCCCCGAAGGACTCGATCTCTCGCACGAGCGAAATGCATGCGTCTTCCCCCAGCGACGCCAGCAGCACTCGCGCCCCTTCGCGCGCGAATCGCAGCGCGGACGCTCGCCCGATGCCCGAGCTGGCACCTGTGAGAACGACGGATCGTCCGGCGAGCCGCATCAGGCGTAAGCGCGAAGTGTCTGCTGCTGTTGCCCCAGGCCTTCGATGCCCAGCGCGACGACATCTCCGTCGTGAAGGAAGCGGACTGGCTTGTGTCCGCCCGCGACGCCCGCCGGCGTGCCCGTGGAGATGACATCACCGGGCAGCAGCGACATGAACTGGCTGATGTAGCTCACCAGCGTCGGAACGTTGAAGACGAGATCGGCGGTGCTGCCGTTCTGCTTCTTCTCGCCGTTCACCGTGAGCCACATCGGAAGTGCGTGCACGTTCGTCAGCTCGTCCGCCGTGGCGATGAACGGCCCCATGGGCGCGAACGTGTCGCAACTCTTGCCCTTGACCCACTGTCCTCCGCGCTCGAGCTGGAACTCGCGTTCGGAGTAGTCGTTGTGCAGCACAAAGCCGGCGATGTGCTTCGGCGCGTCGGTTTCGGAGACGTAGTTCGCCTTGCGCCCAATGACGATTGCGAGCTCCACTTCCCAGTCGGTTTTCCTGCTCGCCTTCGGAATGGTGACGTCGTCGTTTGGGCCGATCATTGCGCTCGTCGCCTTGAAAAAGATGACCGGCTCCTTCGGCACCTCCATCCCCGACTCACGCGCATGATCGCGGTAGTTCAGTCCGACGCAGATGATCTTGCTCGGCCGGCGCAGCGGCGGTCCGAGACGGACGTCCTCACTCACGACGGGCGCCTTCGCGCCCTCGGTCTTCAGCCACTGTGCGAGCCGCACGATGCCATCGCCACCGAAGAACGCTTCGTCGTAGTCGCCGCCAAAGCTCGACGCATCGATGCGCCGCCCATCCTCGAGCAGCAGACCGGGCCGCTCTGCGCCCGGAGATCCGAACCTGATGAGTTTCATTCGATCACGTCTTGAGAGTGACGAAGCCGCCGTCGATGGGAAAATTGCTGCCGGTAATGAACGCCGCAGCATCCGAACAGAGGAAGAGCGCGAGCTCGGCAATCTCGGCGGGTTGCCCCATGCGCCCAATGGGCTGCGTGCGAGAGAGCTTGTCGAACATCTCCTTTTCTCGGCCAGGATAGTTCTTCGCGAGAAATCCGTCGACGAAAGGCGTATGCACGCGCCCTGGCGCGACGGCATTGCACCGGATGCCGTGTCCAACGTAGTCGCACGCGACCGAATACGTCATCGTGAGCACGGCACCCTTGCTCATCGAGTATGCGAAGCGGTCGGGAATACCGACGGTCGACGCCACCGAGGCGATGTTCAGAATCGCGCCACCCCGTCCCTTCATCGCTGCTACGCCCGAACGAAGGCAGTTGTACACCCCCTTCACGTTCACCGCGTACACACGATCGAGGTCGGCCTCAGACGTCGTTTCGACCGTTCCGACGTGCGCGATTCCCGCGCTATTGACCAGGACGTCGAGCGGGCCGTACGCTGCCGCGACACTCGCAAACGCCGCGACGACGGCGGCCTGGCTCGTGACGTCGCAGTCGACGTACATCGCCGTGCCGCCCGCCTGCTGAATTTGTGCGAGCGTATCACCCTCGTTGACGTCGAGGATCGCGACGCGCGCCCCGCGGCGCGCGAAGAGGAGCGCGGTGGCCCGTCCGATCCCCGAACCGCCACCGGTGACGATAGCCGTGCGATTCGCGAGAGGAGCGTCGTGCCCAGCGTCAGCGGTCGGCATGGAGGCGGAGTCCATAGAATCGAACGGCGTTGTCAGCATGGAACGACTGCCGGTCGGCATCGCTCCAACTCGATGTAAAGTGATCGACCACGGCGCGCCAGACGTCGACGCCTCCACCAAGATTGACGACGGGCCAATCGCTTCCGTACATCAGCCTCGCGTGCCCGAAACGATCGAACACGCAATCGGCATATGGCGCCAAGACATCGGCGCTGCGCTGCCCGGGATCTGCCTGCGTGAGCAATCCAGAGAGCTTGCACCACACATTCTCGTATTCGGCGAGCAGCGCAATGTCATTCGCCCACGACGCGAACGCATTGTTTCGCACGTCAGGCTTGCCGCAGTGATCGAGCACGAAACGCGTCCCTGGACACTGGCGCACGAGGTCGATCGCCTGCGGCAACTGATCGGCGGTGACGCACAGATCGAAGGTGCGACCCCCGTCACCGACCAGTTGAACACCCCGCACGAATGCCGGCTGCACACAAAATCCTGGCGCGTGTCCCTGAATGTTCTGCCGGATGCCCACGACGCGCTCAACCGTCGTCAGGCGCGCGAGAGCAGCGCCGCCGCTGTCGCTGCTGGACAGGTCCGCGAATGCCACGATGCCGGCGACACGCGGGTCATCCGCGGCGAGCCGCTCGATGTGCTCGACTTCCCGCTCGGACTGCGTGGGTGCGCAGTTCGCCTCGACGAACACGACGCTGTCGACGGACCCGTCGGCCAGGGCCGAGTAGTCGGCCGGCGCAAACGACCGCGCGAGCGCGGGCTCGTCACGCAACCACGGGTAGTCGAGCGCCCGTGGATCCCAGAAGTGCACGTGCGCGTCGACGACCATTGGCTGCTCCAGCATCGCTGTGCTCACCCCTCCGCGGCGCTGTACAGCGTCGCTGTCCGCTCCGCCCAGCGCGCACGAAGGCGATCGAGTGCCACCGCCACCACAATGATCACGCCAATGATGATTTCCTGGATGTAGTTCGGCCATCCCATCTGCTGACACCCGTTCCGCAGGAAGGCCATGATCAGCGCGCCGATAAGGGAACCGAGGATGCTGCCCTCGCCGCCGGTGAGACTGGCACCCCCAATTACTACCGCGGCGATGATGTCGAGCTCCGCGCCATTCGCGACCGTGGGGTCGCCCTGCCGAAGCCGCGACATCTGCATCACGCCGGCGAGCCCAAACAGCATCCCCGCAGCGCCGTAGACGGCGACCTTCAATCGACCGGTATCCACACCGCACGCTCTCGCGGCGGCTTCATTCGAACCCAGCGCGAAGATGCGCCGCCCGAACACCGTCCGCGCGAGCACGAATGCCGAGGCCACCGAGAGCGCCAGCGCGATCCACACGCCGAGGGGCAGGATGAGCCACGCGGGGTCCGGAAAGGTGACGAGGAGATCGTTCACCCACGTGGGTGGGGCGTTTACGGTTTGCTGCTGCGCCATCCACTTGGCTACGCCGCGCGCAATTCCCAGCATTCCGAGCGTGACGATGAAGGGCACGACGCGCAGCGTGGTGATCACGACCCCGTTGATGACGCCGACGATGCCGCCAACGAGCACGGCCGCCAGTACGGCGAGCGCCGGTGGCCAGCCGGCACGGAGCCCGAGCGCGGTGATCACGCCGGTGAGCGCGATGGACGCGCCCACCGACAGATCGATGCCTCCGCTCACGACGATCATCGTCATGCCGATGGCGCCAAGCGCCACGATGACGGTTTGCGAGAGGACGATGCGGAGATTGAAGGCGGAGAGATACCGCCCCGGTGCGTCCGTGAGGAGCGCGAACGCGAGGATGACGGCGATGAGACCGAGCGCCGGCCCGAGGCGACCGATCCCCGCGCGCACGAACACCGACAGAGGTGCTGGCCGATGCTCGGCGACTGGAACCGCTGGCGCGCGAGCGCCGTCAGCCATGGTCAACGTCGGTGTCTCGAAAAGCTCGGTTTGTCGGGGGCGGACGCGTGAACGTCGCCGCGGAGGTACGCGGCGACGTTACACGACAGCTATCAGAAGCTCAATACCCGGGATTCTGTGGGAATCCAGGCGCTGATTGGAGCTGGTTGGTCGGAATTGGGCGAAGCACGTGGAATGGCTTGATGGCCGCTGCCGCATTCACGTTGTACCTCTGAACGCGCTCCAACAGCTTGCCCGTGCGA
Source organism: Gemmatimonadaceae bacterium (assembly GCA_031360095.1). GTDB lineage: Bacteria > Gemmatimonadota > Gemmatimonadetes > Gemmatimonadales > Gemmatimonadaceae > AG11. The sequence continues at coordinate 8,532 of JANMAY010000445.1, read as the reverse complement.
ACGAGGTCGAACCACCGGGTCATCTCGCCAGCGAGCTCGCGTGACCGCTCGTCGAGGATGAAGTCGAGGCTCAGGTCGGCGACTGTTGCAGCCATTGCCGCTGACTGACCCGGCTTGGCCGCCCGCTGGCGCACGGCGTTGATGTACGTGATCGCCTCGGATGCCTTGCCGTCGCGGAAGAGCGCTTCGCCCGCGATGAGGTACGTATCCGCGAGCCGCGCGATGTTGAAGTCGCGCTGCCCCTTCGTGTCGTTGATGGTGAGGCGCTGCGGGTCGATGAACTTGTTGAGGACGGGGAACGCGGCGTCCGTGTACTTGCTTGGCGGCACGATGGCGTAGCGAGTGGCGGCAATCGTGGCGGCCGGGACTTCGAAGCCCGGCATGAAGATGGCTGTGTCGCCGACGGTGAATTTCACCTTGCCGGATGCATCCTTGGGAAGTGTGTTGGCATTGTTCGCCAGCCACATGACCTGGAAGCCGTCATCGTAGCGCGAGTCTTTGGTGCGGTCCCAGAGGTTCAGCAGCCAGTCGGTGGGACGGAAGCGCTTGAAGGCGCGACCGTACTCGGTCGTGCGCTGCATGCCTGGGAAAAGCTCATAGGCCTGCAGAAAGTAGAGATGTCCCTCATTGCCGTCGCCGGTATTGAGCGGATCGAGCGTGTACTGCACCGAGAAGACGACCTCTTTGTTTTTCTCGTTGCCATAGGTGAAGTTGTCCGCCCAGCGAGGCAGCAGCGCGAACTGCGGATCGGCGATGACCGCTTTCGCGAGGTTTGCAGCGAGCGCCATGTCGCCGGCAGCAGCACGCGTGAGATAGACCTTGGCGAGCATATGCTGCGCTGCCGGCTTGGTAGCGCGACCGTACGCCGCTTGCGTGGCGGGCAGTGTGGCGACGGCAAAGTTCAGGTCGGCGATGATGGCGTCATAAATCTTCGCTGCCGGATCGCGCGTCGTGGACGGTGTGGGATCCAGCGTCTCCTCGAGCTGGAGCGGCAAGTCGCCATACATCCGGACGAGATCGAAGTAGTAGATCGCGCGAAGGAAGCGAGCCTCCGCCACCTTCGAGTTCTTCACCGCATCCGGCAGGTTGACCGTCTTGGAGCGTCCAATTGCGGCGTTGGCGGTGTTGATGGCGCGCCAATGCAGGTTCCAGTTCTCACGAAAGTACTGGTCGTCGGCATTGAGGCCGCCGGTGTAATCGTTGATGTACTTGTACGCCCCGTCGGCACCACGGGTGTACTCGTCGGTACCGAACGTCGTTACGGCGAAGCCGCGTTGGACGCCATAGAAAGTGCGAAGTCCTTCATACGAGGCGTTGACGACCGCGTCGAATCCCGTCGGCGTGTCGTAATACGCCGAGGTGATGCCGCTCACTGGAATTTCCGTGAGGTTGACACAGGCGGGAGACAGCGCGGTCGCCGCGAGAACGGCGAGAGAAAGCAGCTTTCGCATGGATGCGCGAGTGGGATGAGAGGTCACGGCGGGCACCGGTTAAAAGCCGAAGTTGGCGCCGACCAGAACCATCCTGTTCGGTGGCGTACCAGCCGTTGAGCGGCCTTCAGGATCCAGGCCCTTGAACTTCGTGAACGTGGCGAGGTTCTGCACTGATCCGTAAATGCGCATCGACTGCGCGCCCGCTCGTGCGGCGAGCGACGCTGGAGCAGTCACCCCGAGCGTGAGATTTCGGATCTTCACGAAGGACGCATCCTCGTACCCTCGTGTTCCGCCGTAGATCGGGAACTCTTGGCTCTTGTTCGGGCGGGGATCCGTGTTGCTCGGATTCGTCGGCGTCCAATAGTCCACGGCGACGCCATTGTACCGGCCGGCCAGCGAGCTGTTGTCGTTGATGAAGCCATCGAGGAGCATGAATCCCTGGCGCGTGTACATCTGCATCGCCAGATCGAACATCTTGTAATCCATGCGCGTGTTCCAACTTCCCGTCCACTTCGCGAAGTTGTTGCCGATGATCATCTTGTCGTTTTCGTTGATCTTACCGTCACCGTCCACGTCCAGGACGCGAATCTCACCCGGCTTCTGCGAGTACTTTGCCGCCTCGGCGGCGTCAGCCGTCTGCCAGATGCCGATGAACTTGTAGTCATAGTAGACGCACAGCGCGCAACCCGTGTTCGAGGTGCTGCTGTTGATCGGCTGTCCCACGAACCAGCGATTGACGACGTCCCTCTGGACACCGCCAACGAGGCTGACGATTTCGTTCTTGTTCTTGGACCATGTGAAATCGTTGTTCCACCGAAGGCCGTGCCAGCCATCTACTGTGATGTGCGAGAGGCCAACCTCGAAGCCGGTGTTTCTCGTCGCGCCCACGTTCTGCACGATCGACGTATATCCCGTGGTCGGAGGCAACTGCCGGTCCATGATCAGATCGGTCGTGTTGGCACGGTAGAAGTCGAACGTGCCGCTCAACCGCCCCCCGAACATCCCGAAGTCCACACCAGCGTCGAGCTGCGCGGTCTTCTCCCACTCAAGATTGGGATTGGGCAGGCTGCCCGGCCGATAGCCGAAGGCGGAGGCAGGACCGAAGGTATACGCGGTGCGCGACAGTCCGCCTTGTGTCTGATACGGATCCACCGACGTATTGCCGATGCGCCCGTAGCTCGTGCGAATCTTCAGATTGTTGACGGGTCCCAAATGGCCCCCGAACCCTTCGTCGAGCACGCGCCAGGCAAACGCCACTGATGGGAATGACGCGTACTTCTTTCCTGGAGCGAGACGTGAGGAGCCGTCGATGCGGTTCGTCACGGTGAACAGGTAGCGATCCTTGAAGGTGTAGTTCAACCGCCCCATGTACGACTGAAGCGCCCACTCCGAGAGATCGCTCGTCACCTGATCGATCGTGGTGCCGGTGCCGAGGTTGTAGAACAACTGCGATTCGTAGGGCTGTCCGCTCGTCCCGGTGTTGTTCCGCTCACGCGCATTCTTTTCCGCGCTGTAGAGCATCGTAACGTCGAACTTGTGATCGGCGGCCAGCTGCCGGCGGTACGTCAGCACGTTGTCCAGCGTGTAGTCGAAGATGTTGTCCTGCTCGATGCGCGCGTTGGCGCCGGAGCCTTGCTTGTCCTGTGTTTCGGCGCCGATGAACAGACCGCGACGGGCGAACTGGAGATCCGGGCCGAAGCTCACGCGGTAGTCCAGGCCCTCGGCGAGGTTCAGTGTGCCGAAGAGCGTTCCGAACGCGCGATTGCGAAGGCGGCGATCGATGTACGCGTCAATTTCATTCACCGGATTCACGGGCTGCGGGTCCGGTGTCGGCTTGAAGATCGGCCGGCCCAGAGAGTCATAGGGGGCGGCAAGCGGCGTGAGCTGCGTGGCGAGAAAATACTCGGTGTCGCCGCGCCCGAGATTCTGGTTGCTGCGAAGCACGAGCGCCGACCCACCGACGCGGATGCGAGTCGACGCCTGCGTCTCGAAGTTCACGCGCATGGACTTGCGGTTGAAGTCCTGGCCCTTGATGACGCCGATCGTGTTCAGAAGGTTTGCGCTGGCGGAGAATTGCGTGCGATCGTTGCCGCCGGCGACGTTGAGCTGGTGGCTGACGTCGGTGCCGGTACGCGAGATGAGATCGCGATAGTCGACATCGGTGCCGTTCTTCATGCCGTCGAGCTCCTGCTGGTAGAACGTGGCCGCATCGCCGGCGGCGCAAACGTCAACGCCGGCGGGGCACGGATAGGCGCCACCAGCGCGGTACGCTTCGCGCTTGTAGGCGATGTATTGCGCGGCGTTGAAGATGGGGACCGTCACGGAGGGCTTCGACGAACCGGCGTAGGTATCGTAGCTGATTCGCGTATTGCCGCCGATGCCGCGCTTCGAGGTGATGAGCACGACGCCGTTGGCGCCGCGAGACCCGTAAATCGCCGTCGCGCTCGCGTCCTTGAGCACTTCGATCGATTGTACGTCGGTGGGGTTGATGTCACCGATGCCGCCGTCCATGGGAACGCCATCCAGGACGTAAAGCGGATCGTTCGAGGCCTTGATTGAGCGGCTGCCGCGAATCTGCACGCGCACGCCGTCGCCAGGTTTGTATCCCGTCGTCGTGATGTCCACGCCCGGGATGCGCCCCTTGATGGCGTCCATAGTGTTGTTCGTGGCGACGGAATGAATCTGCTCCGCCGTAGCGGACCCGACGGCGCCTGTGACGTCGCGTTTGGCCTGCGATCCGTAGCCGGTGACGACGACTGCATCCAGCTGTACGAGCGAGTGCTTGAGTTGGAAGTTCGCGGTGCTGGTCTGCCCGGAGGTGACGGGGACGCTGTCCATGAGAACGGGCTGGTACCCGATCGCGGATACGCGAAGCTTGTACTGTCCGGGCGCGAGCGTGAAGGTGTATCGCCCCTGCGTGTTGGTGGTGACGCTTGCCGGCGAACCCACGACGAGGACGCGAACCCCCGTAAGCGGCAGGTGGCCCTCAGTGGAAGTCACGACGCCGGTGACGCGGCCGGGATCGGATTGGGCCACGGCGACGGCGCCGGGGACGAGGAGGGCGAGAAGACTGGCGGTGATGAGCCGACGCTTCATAAGGAAATGCTCCGAGGGGTGGTGTGGCCGGCGTACGGGAACGAAGGCGAACGGTGGGCGCGGTGGGGCGAGAACTGAAACGTTGAAGCCGATCTAGCTCACTGCGTGCGATGCGTCGTGTTTAAGCCGCGTCGCACATTTGTTCGTTCATCGGACAATTCGAATAACACGTGCAGAGGAGGCCCACTATATCGTTTAACTCCGCCGCGTCAAGGTTGAGACAAAAAGACCAATGGGCGGAAGAGCGGCGCGCCCGACTACGGCATAAGGAGCCGGCAAACCATGAATTGCGTCGGCGCCATGGCATTCGATGATTGACCGCCCCACACGAAAGTCGGTCACCCGGTGCGTCAAAAGTCGCCCAACCGCTGGATCGAGCGCCGCAGATCGTACGCCGTTCATCGCCCTCGCCGCTAGACTGCCGTGCTCGGTACCTCAGCTCAGTGCGTGATCGGGAGCGCCGTCCGCCCCACTCCACAGCGCCTTCGCCGTCCATGACTCCGCGGGTGCGGTCCAGAACGGATCCGTGGCTGGAAGGCCCAGCGGCAACATCCCCACCGCGCACAGATAGGCACTGGCGTTCGTGATATAGCTCTCACCCAATGTTGGCTGATGTCCGGCGAGCCCGATGGTGAGCCACCCCGCGGCGTCGAACGTGCCGGGCGAACCAAGCGTCCGTGCGATCACCGCGCTCAGCGCGCCGCGCACCTGCGCCGGCCGAAGCTCCGACGGCAACTCGCGGCGCAACGCCATCTGTCCAAGCAATTGAAATGCTCCGCACCGATAGGCAATGGAACGGCCGATTGGCGGAAAGGTCCCCTCTGGCGAGATGAGTCGCTCCTGGATCGCGGCGTAGCGCCGCGCGCGCGCAACGATCGCGGGCTCGAACGTCTTCCATGTATTGGACTTCGTGGAGACGGTGCGTATGACGTCGAGCAGCATGGGCTGGATGACGTAGCTGTTGTAGTAATCCATATGAAAGGAGGCGCCGTCGCCGTACACGCCATCGCCCTTGTACCACTGCTCGTGCTGTCGAATGGCGTAGTCGACTCGCATGCGGTCCCACGATTCGCCCACGGAGCAGAGCGCCGCTTCGACCATGGCGCTGAAGAGGAGCCAGTTGTTGGGGCCGGGTTCGATGCTGCGCGTGGACACGAGCGCGGCAATGACATGGCGCTTGGTCCGTGGGTCGAGCGGAGTCCAGAGCGCGTTTGGCGCACGTACCAGGGCGTGCGCAAGGAACGCCGCGTCGACGAGGGGTTGTCGGCCATTCGTGAAGTTGAGAAAGTCCGGCGACTGAGGATCGGTTGCGTGCGCGAGGCCACGGCGAGCGAGGTCGGCATAGCGCGCGCGCGATGTGCCTTCCGCCGTTGTGTCGGCACCAAGTTCCAGCCAGGGAGCCATGCCGGCGAGCAGCCGTCCCACGGCCTCGAGATGCGCGACGTCTCGGCGCGCCGGGCCCGCCGCAGTCGAAAGTTCGATGGGCATGGTGCTTCGAAGCGTTCCATGGGCAAGGGCCTCGAGCACCGGTCGCGCGAGGCGCTCCATGATGCGCACCCACTCCTGGCGCTCCTCAGGTGTTGAGATTGTTGATAGGGCACGCTCGGTGTTGCCGAGCGGTGCACGCTGTGCGACGGTGGGGAGTGCGGCGCCGAGCACGGCGAGTTGGCGCAGGAAATCTCGGCGTGGGTATTCGCGCATCGGTACTCCTGAGGACTTGGTGTTTCTATTGGAAGAGATAGAGCTACTCATCGAACACCAGGCTGCAACACGTGACCGCCCCCTCGGCCTTGGCCAGCTCGCTGCACGCCACTGGTGTCACATCGAGCCCGTGCGCCTCGAGCCGCGCTCGCGTTGCCGGATACTCCGCGCCGTGGATGGCGCGGCGCCCCACCAAGAGCACGTTCGCCGCATACGGCTCGTTCGGATCCACTAGCACCACCTCGGCGCCACCGAACGCTTGATCGGACACCCACTCCGGATTTAGCACCACCGCATTCTCGCCGATCGCCGTCGCAGCGCTCTTGAGATGCAGGCACCCGCTGAAGGCGACGACCACCACCGAATACCCATGCGGCTCCACGATGCTCGCGAGTGCGTCGATGCCCGCTTCGTTGCTGCGCGTGGAAGAGCCCACGTAGAGCGTGTGGCCGAGGCGGAGGACGTCCCCTCCGTCCAACGTGGCAGGGGCCTCGAGCTCGACAACCGTGCGATAGGGCATGAGCGCCGAGCGAACTGCCGCCGTTTCGCCGAGGCGTGAGCTTGCGCCTGGCCGAGTGAGGATAGCGATCTCGGGCAGCACCACTGCGGTGTCCTCGATGAATACCGCGTCGGGAAGCTCTGGCGCCGCCTCGGCGCGAATGACTGTGGCGCCAAGGCGTTGCAGTGCATCCTCGTACGCCGCGTGCTGGCGTTCGACGAGGCGGACGTCGATCGGCTCGCGCGTGAGATGCGTGAGCTCGCACTGCGCGAGCGACGCGCTCACCGCGCGCGTGAGTGCGATGAGTGTCATGCCGCAACGATATGGGATGGAGGCAGACTGCGCGATGGCCGCACGCGGGACGCTACTCAGCACATGGTGGAGAGTGTCCCCAAGATTGCACGATTACTTCGGCTTTGCCGGCATCTTCACCGAGCTCCCAAAGCGATATTGCCCACCCTCTCTGAACTTTGGCGGTGTCGCCAACAAGCTCCGTAACAATGGAAACAGCTCCTTCTGCACTGGCGTGACAATCGAATCCGCGATCTCGGGCTGCTCCCAAAAGATGCGCCAGTAGGTCTTTTGGGTGGTCTTCGCGCTATCCATTTCTACTTTGCCCGCCGCGCCGTTCCCCTTCGCCAGGAACTCTCCGAGCTGGCTGAACACCACGATTACTCGTTCAGCGAATGCCGAGTCCGCCTTCTGTAGCGCTTTGATCTGGCCGGCGCTCAGAAACAGCGAGTCGGTCTGCTCCAACAGCGCTTTGTGAATGCTCGAAGTGCCAGTGAGATAGAAGGCGGTAATCGAGTCGGACGAGCGGCGCTGCCATCCATTGGTCGTCTTCACCGGCTCCACCGCGCGACGAAGCTGCTGCAATCCGTACTCAGTGGAGAGCCTGAGCGCAAAGTCGATGACGATGCGAAAAGGCTCGCGAGCAAGTGAGCGGGTTGGGCGCGTATCGGCAAAGCGCGGGTTCACATCGTACCGAAAGCGTTGACTCGGCGCGTCGAATCCGCGCGGTACGAACAACGTCGGGTCGGGAAACGCCGGAGCACCCCATCCGCGCAGTGATTCGCTCCCGTGCACGAGCTGATCGACGCCGGCAAGCACATTTTGCAAGTACACATTGGGATAGACGCGCCCGCCCCAGCGCGCCGGTACGGGGGGACGCCACTGCACATTGAGCGACTGCGTCCATGGTGCGCGACATCCGTTGCGTTCCGCTTCGCGCCCCAAATAGGCGGAGAGACACCGCTGCGCACTGGGGGAGCCGCTCGCAAGCATGGAGCGAAGCTGGCTCGCAAGGATTGGGTCGCTCTCGCGCGACGGATCGGGAATGAACGCACGGTCGAACGCGCGCCCGTCGCCGTTCACATCGCCTTGCACCACCGGCGTGAACGGCAGCCCGGATTGTGCGCGCGCGAACATCGTCACGACGCCGATCTTGTCTGTGCTGAATCCGCCGGTGACGACAAGAATATGACGCGCATCGTTCTGGCTGGGTGCCCACTCGACCGTGCGCGGATCACCAAACCCCGCACCATCGAAGCCGCGATACTGTCGCTTGCTCGCCTGGAGCGTGTAGTCCACGGAAGTGAAAAGGCCGAAGCGATTGCGGAACTTTAAAATGTCGGGCAACACGCCAACGGTAAGCTGCCCGCCGTAACCACGCAGATCACTCACGCGCGACGACACCGATCCAAACTGCGATGAGCGGCGTGACTCGGACGCGGCGACAGCGCCAGTGCCAGCATCGATTGACGCCGGCGACACGAACATGGGTCGGTTTCCGTCGTTCGCCAA
>JANMAY010000417.1:0-12848 GCA_031360095.1 Gemmatimonadaceae bacterium | reverse complement strand
GGGACCGTCGTCGCCATTACGCACGACAGGTATTTCCTGGATAACGTCGCGAAGTGGATTCTCGAGCTCGACCGCGGCAAGGGCATTCCGTGGGAGGGCAACTACTCGAGCTGGCTGGATCAGAAGCGCGAGCGATTGAAGCTGGAGGAGAAGACCGAGTCAGCACGCCAGCGCACGCTCGCCCGCGAACTCGAGTGGGTGCGCATGGCCCCGCGCGCTCGTCAGGCGAAGAGCAAGGCGCGCATTCAGAAGTTCGAAGAGCTTCAGGCAGCGGACACCGGCGACAAGGTGCTCCAGCACGAGATCACCATTCCTCCTCCGCCGCGCCTTGGCAACGACGTCGTGATCTCGAAGGGATTGAAAAAGGCCTACGGCGACAAAGTGCTGTTCGATGATCTCAGCTTCTCGCTGCCGCGCGGCGGAATCGTGGGCGTGATCGGTCCCAACGGGGCAGGGAAGACAACATTGTTCCGCATGATCGTCGGCGAGGAGAAGCCGGATGGCGGAGACCTGAAGGTTGGTGAGACGGTGACGCTGGCGTACGTCGATCAGGGGCGCATCCTGAACCCGAATGTGACGGCGTATCAGGAAGTGAGTGAGGGGCGGGACGAGATCACGGTTGGCAATCGCGAGATCAATGCGCGCGCGTATCTGAGCCAGTTCAACTTCCGCGGAACGGATCAGCAGAAGAAGGTCGGCGACCTATCTGGTGGAGAGAGAAATCGACTTCACTTGGCGAAGCTGCTCAAGTCGGGCGGCAATGTGCTGCTGCTCGATGAGCCGACGAATGATCTCGACGTCGATACGTTGCGCGGGCTCGAGGAGGCGTTGGTCGACTTTGCTGGATGCGCCGTTGTGATTTCGCATGATCGGTGGTTTCTCGATCGTATCGCGACGCACATTCTCGCGTTTGAAGGAAACAGCGAGACGGTGTGGTTCGAGGGGAACTTCAAGGAGTACGATGCGGACTTGCGGCGCCAGAAGGGAGCAGATGCGGATACGCCGCATCGCGTGACGTACAAGAAGTTGGTGCGGAGTTAGGAGTGACCGCTCAGTTGTGGCCCCTCACTCATACATACGAATGACGCAGCCCTCCGTCGAATTCCTCGACGTCCAGGCGGCCCTCGCCGGAGAGTACTCGCTTCAGCGAGAACTCGGCCGCGGCGGGATGGGCATCGTCTACCTCGCCCGCGACGTCCAGCTCGACCGCGATGTCGCCATCAAGGTGCTCCCCGCCCACATGGCGCGGACCACCGAGTCGCGCGAACGCTTCGTGCGCGAAGCGCGCACCGCCGCCGGTCTCTCGCACCCGCACATCGTCCCCATCCACCGCGTCGGCGAGGCGGGCGGGTTCGTGTTCTTCGTCATGAGCTACGTCGAGGGCGAGACGCTCGGCGAGCGACTGCGCGCACGCGGCCCGCTGCCGCCGGCCGACGCCATGCGCGTGATGCGCGAGGTCGCCTGGGCGCTGGCGTACGCACACGGCCGCGGCATCGTGCACCGCGACGTCAAGCCAGACAACATCCTGCTCGAGGCGGGCACGGGCCGCGCGCTCGTCACCGACTTCGGCATCGCGCACGTCGACGCACACGATCGCCCGATCACCGATCCGGGGAAGATCATGGGCACCGCCCACTTCATGAGCCCGGAGCAAGCGGCGAACGAACCCGTCGACGGGCGCAGCGATCTGTATTCGCTGGGCGTGGTTGGTTATCTCGCAGCAAGCGGCCGGCTGCCCTTCGACTCGTCCAACCTGCACGCGCTGATGGTGCGGCAGGCAACCGAGGCGCCGCCAAGCGTGATGAGCGCCGCGCCCGGACTGCCTCCAGCGCTCGGCGCCGCGATCGACCGATGCCTCGCACGTGATCCCGCCGCTCGATTCACCGATGGTGAGGCGTTGGCAGCGGCGCTCGCGCCGAAGGCGGATGCGCGTCCCGCACTGCCGCCCACCCTGCGCGCATGGCTCGGCGCACGGAACCCTCTGCTCGTCCCCTACATGGGATGGTCGGGAGTGATTGGCATCCTCACCTTGGCAAACCTCATCGCCTGGGTGACCGGCAACCGGCCGGACGGACCGGCGGACATCGTGGTCCTCGCCGCAATCGCCTCGCTGCCCCTCCTGCCCATTGTCGGGTTCCACCTCAACCAGGCGCGCCGACAATTCCGGGCTGGACATACACTCGCCGACTTGCGCTTGGCGCTCGAGATCGCACGGCGCGAACGCGCCGAGACCGAGGCGCTCGTGCGCGATGATGAGGAAGGCGTCTCCCACCGGATCCTGCGACTCGGCACAGTCGCCTCGGCGACCTGGCTCGCCGTCACCTTCGGATTCGTCCTCCTAGGGACGATCCACGAGAACAAGGGCGGCGTCGTGTTCATCGCCGTACCCCTGCTCACCACGATGCTGCTGGGGGCGGTGAGCAACGCGCTCGACGTCCAGTTTATTCCCGCCGGGATCCGCGCGTGGTGGCAGACGGGGGTCCGTGACCGCCTCTGGAACAGCCGAGTGGGGGAGTGGCTCGCGCGGCGGTTTGGTGCTCCGGATCGGTCGCGCGCGGTGGGCGGCGGAGTGTTTCGCGCCACCGAAGTGGCACTCGGCGTCGCCGCCTCGGAGCTGTTTGCCGCGCTGCCGAAAGTGTACCGCGAGCAGTTGGCCGAACTGCCGGCAACCGTTGCGGCGCTCGAGGCCCGGGCCGCGGAAGCGCGTGCAGAGATCGAAGAGCTCGCGGCACTCGCTCCCCTTGGCTCGGTCGACGAGAGTGTACTCGAGACGCGACGCGGTAACGCGTCGAAGCACCTGGGGGACACGGTCGCCGCGCTCGAGGGCATTCGTCTGGACCTGTTGCGCTTGCACGCCAACGCGAGCGACCTCGCGCCGCTCACCACGTTGATCGACGCCGCGCGGCTGCTCGGCGAGGATGTGAGCCGACTCGCAGATGCGAGACGGGAAGTGGATGGGGTCGCGCCTACGCGGCTGCCCGGCGCGCGTCGCGTCGCGACCCCCGCCTGAGGTTTTTCTCCGCGCCCTCCGCGTGAACCAATAGAGCACGCCGCGGAAACCCTCGCCCGTAACGACCAGCAATTTCCCCTCGCCGCAGTACACGTCATCGACGCCGGTGGATATGGAAGATCCGGACAACGTTCGCGCTCGTCTCCTGAAGGTGTTGCGCCTCGCTGAAAGTGGAGTCGGCGGGGAACGCGAGAACGCTGCCGTGCTGCTCGAGAAGCTTCTCCGGAAGCACTCCATGACGATGGCGGATCTCGACGGCGCGAAGGATCGGCCGGCCACGCGCGTGTGGTTTGCGGCATCCGATCCCGACGAGCGCACAGTGATTTCGCAGCTCGCGCTCAGCCTGTTCGGTGTCGGGCGAAAGTTCTGGCGACGCGGCAATGATTCGGATCTCGGCGTAGACGTCACTCCATCGGAGCACGCCGCGCTCACCATCGCGTGGGAGGCTTACCGCCCGGCATTCCAAGACGCGAAGCATGCGCTCGTGTTGGCCTTCTGTTACAAGCACGGCTTGTTCGCATCGGAGGAATCCAATGCCGCGACCATGTCGCCCGAGGAGCAGGAGCGCGCCGCGCGCGCCATCGCGCTGGCCGACGTTCTGCCTGTCGTAGACTCTCCCGCGCGACGACTGAAGTGACGCTCTACGACCGCAGCGGATGGCCGATTTCCCAATGATGACCGAACGGATCGACGATCCGGCCCAGACGCCACCCGTGATCCTCGTGCACCGCGTTCACTTGGCGCCCGCCCGCGTCGATCGCGCGCGCGAACAGCGCGTCGGGATCGGCGACGTGAGGATCATCCGCGTCGTGCTGCCATTCACCGAGACGGGGCTGAAGTTGTGGTACTCGGGTGACTCGTCGGCCACCCAGAACTCCGCGCCATCGATCGCGAGACGCGACACCACTGCGCCGTCGGGCGACTCCATGCGAAATACCTCCGTGGCGCCGAAGGCCGATTGATAGAACACCACGGCGCGCGCACCCTCACGCACCGACAGCATGGGTGCGAGCGAGGTGGCGACGTCGGCCGGCCGACGCTCGTGCGCGCTCATCGGGCAGGACCGGATTGCGACACGTCACTCGCTCGCGGATAGACTCGCCATGCCCAGACACACATCGCTGCCGCCGCGGCCGTGATGGCCATGTACGACGGGTCTTTGATCAATGCCGACGATTCGAGCACGATGCGAGCGATGTGAGCGAGGGTGAGCAAGCCGAAGATCGTGCCGCTCGCGGCGATGTACACCTTCATGGTTGCGGTCGTGGACGCGGAGTGGCAGTCAACCGCAGGAGATCGCCGCTCTTGGCGTCGACGATCACGAGCAGCGCGCCGTCGGGCGTCTGCGCCACATCGCGAATCCGTCGTCCCATGAACACGCGCTCTTCCGTTCCAACTCGCTCGCCGTCCAGTTGGAATCGAACCAGCGACTGTGTCGCGAGACCGCCGACGAGCGCGCTGCCGCGCCATCCACTGAACATCGCGCCGCTGTAGAACAGCGCGCCCGACGGAGCGATGACGGGTGTCCACGTGCGAAGCGGTGCCGTGAGGTCGCGCCGTGTGGGGTGATCCGGGATGGGCGGGCCCGCGTAGTTGTCGCCGTTGCTCACGAACGGCCATCCGTAATTGCGCCCTCTTTGAATGAGATTCAGCTCGTCGCCGCCGAGTGGTCCCATCTCGAACACGAAGAGGCGACCAGTCGGATCGAATGCAGCCGCGAGCATGTTCCGGTGCCCGTAGCTCCAGATGTCGCCGCGGGCGGTGTCGACGCCGGCAAATGGATTGTCGGCGGGGATCGATCCATCGGAGTTGATGCGCACCACTTTCCCGAGATTCGACTTGAGGCTCGCCGCTGGATCGAAGCGCATGCGCTCACCCGACGTGATGTACAGCTTCCCGTCCGGTCCGAACACGAGCCGGTTACCGAAGTGCCCACGTCCTCCGGTCTTCGGCACCTGGCGCCAGATCACTTGCACGTCGCGGAGCTGGTTTCCGTCCAGGCGGCCGCGCGCCACCGCACCGCCGCGCACGATGCTGTCCGTCAGGTCGACGGAGCCGAACCGCAGCTCTCCGGTTTCTGGAAGCTTGAGGCCGGTGGGATCTGCCTCCGCGTAGGAGACATAAATGAGATGATTCGTCGCGAAGTTGGGATCCGCTTCGACGTCCAGTAATCCGCCCTGGTCACTCGGACCGCGGTACACGACACTCGGCACGCCCTCAACCGGGTTGGAGAGCTGGCCATTCTGCCAGATGCGGAGGCGTCCCGGCTTTTCGGTGACGAGCACTCGTCCGTCCGGCAGCACTGCCATGCCCCACGGATACTCCAGTGTCGCGAGCCGTTCGATGCGGACGCTGCCGGCGCTCGACGAGACGACATCCGGCGGTGGCGCGGCGGCAGGAGCTTGCGCAAACGCAGACGTTGCGAGCGCGAGGAGCAGCAATGAGTAGGCGGGAATGCGATTCGGGCGTGTGCGCATGGGATAGCCTCCGGTGCGTCTGACCCGTCGCAGGTTCTATTCCTGCATGCGGCGGGCATCTGGGAACGTGGTAAGCGGGATTCCGAATGCCGATACTCCTCCCAAGTTAGATAGAAGTACGTGCGCGCACTTCACCGCGCGCGCGCCCCGTGAGGATTGCCGGCGATGCCGACTCACAAAATCCTGATCGTCGACAACGACCACGCCATCGCATCGGACCTCGAGGCGCGGCTCGTCGCGCGCGGATTCGAGGTCACCGCCATCGCATCCTCCGGACGCGAAGCGATCGCCCTCGCCGATCAGACCCAACCGAACCTCATCCTCATGAACGTCGCCCTCGGGGGCGACATGGACGGCGTCGCAGCCGCCGGGGCCATTCGCCTGCGCACGCCGATCCCGGTCATCTTCATGGTCGATTGCTCGGACGAAGACACGCTGCGTCGCGTCCGGGAGATCCAGCCGTTCGGCTATGTCTCGAAGCCGCTCGTCGATCGTGAGTTGCAGGTGCACATCGACGTCGCGCTCCGCAACGATGAAGTCGTACGGCCGCTCAACGGCGTCGAGGAGCCGTTCTTCGCCGTCTCCATCGACCTGCTCTGCTGTCTCGACTTCACCGGCTACTTCAAGCGACTCAATCCCGCGTGGGAGAGAACACTCGGCTTCACCATCGCGGAGCTGATGGCGAAGCCGTTCATCGACTTCGTACATCCTGATGATCGCGAGCGCACGCTGAAGCAAAATCGTTCGGTGAGAGCGGTGGGCGAAAACGCCCTCTCGTTTGAAAACAGATACCTGTGCAAGGACGGCTCGTACCGGTGGCTGCGATGGAACGCGGCGCCTGACGCCGAGCAGCAGGTCATCTACTCGGTCGCGCGCGACATCACCGAACAGAAATGCGCGGAAGACGAGCGCGAACAGCTCGTGCGAGAGCTGCAAGCTGCGCTCGCCGAAGTAAAAACCCTTCAGCAGATCCTGCCGATCTGCTCATACTGCCGGAAAATTCGCGACGACGAGAACTACTGGCACACTGTCGAGGGCTACATCTCGCGGCACACCAGCAGCATGTTCAGCCACGGTATCTGTCCGACCTGTTATGAAACTGAGGTCGTCCCAGACCTGAAGGCGTTCGAGAAGCGGGTCGAACTCCCTGGATGAGGACCAGCGCCTATCGTGGTGAAGGTGCCCGGTCAGGCGGATCGAATGACAATCCGGGAATGGCCAGATACTTCAGGCTCTGCACGAGGCTTCGGCCATTCGACGTCAGACGCCGAGCGGCAACCATGTTCTCCACGAACCAATCGCCGCGGCTCGTATTCAGATCGTCATAGGCCACCCCTCGTCCACTGGACGACGAGTGTATCATGACACCGCTTCCCACATAGATGCCCACGTGCGAGATCGCCTCGCCCGGCTCGGCAAACAGCATGATGTCGCCAGGGAGCAGTGCGTTGAAATCCAGCGGCACGCCCTGGCCCGCGCGCACCTGTTCGCGCGACGTCCGTGGAAGCTGGATTCCCTGTTTGGCGAAGACATACTTGGTGAAGCCGGAGCAATCGAAGCCGCTCTCGGGGGTGTTGCCGCCCCACGTGTACGGCACGCCGACGTACTGGTCCGCCGTGCGGAGGACGCGCGAGGAGATCGCGGTCGGGGCCGGTGACGCTGGGATGCGCCGGCTCGATGAGCCGGACGACGTGCGGGAATCGGACGACCGGCCGTTCGATCCGATTGCCTCGCCCACGAGGACGACAGCGGACAGAATCGTGGACGGCGACACTCCCAGCGAACCCTGCGCGCACCCGGATAGGAGCGTCAGGGGGAGCGCAACGAGGACAGCCGGCCGAACGACCGCGCGCGAGATCATGCCCGTCGAAAGGCAGCTTCCAAGCCATTCGCTATTGCGTTGTCAAAGCGTTGCGCTGCAGTACTTTGCGACACACAAACAGTTTTCGGCACTCGCGCAAGCGTCCGCTTTCGGCCACAGTCCAACACTATGGAGAGGACACTTCCGGTGACCCAAACCGCTGTCGCGCTGAGCTGGAGCGGCGGGAAAGACAGCGCGCTGGCGCTGGCATTTTTGCGCGAGCGGGACGATGTGGACGTCGCCGCGCTCCTCACGAGCGTCACGTCGGGCTACGATCGCATAAGCATCCATGGCGTCCGACGTCTACTGCTCGAGCGGCAAGCAGAATCCCTCGGTCTGCCGCTCGTCACGGTCGAGCTGGCGCCAGCCTGCTCCAACGCGGACTACGAAGCCGCGTTTCTAGAAGGGCTCAGCAGGCTGTCGGATGCGCACCCGCGCGTCGAACGCATCGCGTTTGGCGACCTGTACCTGACAGATGTGCGCGACTACCGCGATCGACTGCTCTCCAACACGCGATTTGCTGGGATGTATCCGCTGTGGAACGAGCCAACCGCGGCACTCGCGGAGCAATTCATCAGTGCGGGATTCGAGGCGATCATCGTCTGCGCCGACACCACGCAGATCGCGGGGTCGTTCGCGGGACGCGACTTCGATCGCTCACTGCTCGCGGAGCTGCCGCCGACGGCGGATCCCTGCGGAGAGAACGGCGAGTTCCACACGTTCGTGCACGAGGGGCCGATCTTCACTCGGGCCATCGACGTGCAGCGGGGCGACATTGTCCTGCGTGATGGCCGATTCACATACTGTGATCTGCTCCCCGGTCCATCGCCCTCGTAGCCACAGGAGCCGTGCCCGCCACTGCTTCCGTTGTCCGCTCGCTCTACCGCATTCTGCGCGATCTCCACCTGTACGCAGGGCTGTTGGTCAGTCCCTTCGTATTGGTGTTTGCCGTCAGCGCGATTCAGCTCAACCATTCATTGATGCCGTGGGGTGGCAGGTCCGCTTCACCCGCGGCGGCGCGCACGGTGCGCGTCTCCGTGCGCGACTCCGAAAACAGTCTCGACGTCGCGAGGCAGGTGCGCTCGCAGATCGGCATCGCGGGCGAGATCGGATACGTCAATCGAAAGGCGGGAAGCGCTCGCATCAGCTTCCCCATCGAATCGCCCGGACGTCTGGATAAGGTGAAAGTCGACCTCGCCGCCGGCGTCGCGACGATCGAGCACACGACAACCGGCGCGTGGGACGGCGCGATCTACCTGCACAAGATGCCCGGTCCCCACAACGTGAGCATACGCGGCAACTGGATATTCACCCGCCTCTGGGGTTGGCTCGCCGACGGTACGGTGTACCTGCTGCTGTTTCTCTCCGCGTCCGGGATCTACCTCTGGACGGTGCTGAAGGCGGATCGCCGCACGGGGCTGCTCTTCCTCGGTGGCGGCGTCGTGTCGTTCGTCGCGCTCGTGCTCGCGATCGTTACATGACGCGCGCGGCGGCGGCCGAACGGCTTCGCTCCGCGCGCCTGCGCATGTGGACGCGCAAGCTGCACAACTACCTGGGACTGTATTTTCTGCTCTTCATCTGGCTGTTCGCGATCTCCGGCCTCGTGCTCAACCACTCGAAGTGGTCGGTCGGGGAGTTCTGGAAATCGCGACAGGAATCCATTGCGCAGCGCGCCATCACTCGGCCCAGCGCGAGCGGGGACATTGCCATCGCCGCAGATTTGATGACGCAGCTCGGCATCGTGGGTGAAATAGGCGACACCAAGCGCGACGCAGAGGGGCGGGTGTTCGACTTCCAGGTCGTGAAGCCGGGCAAGGTGTTTCGCGTCGAGGCGCGGCTCGACAGCGCGTTCGCCAAGGTCACCGAGATCCGCCTGAATGCGTGGGGCGTACTCGACGCGCTGCACAAATTCACCGGCGTCAGGATGGACGCGCCTGCGCAGAGCCGCGACTGGATACTGACGAGAATCTGGAGCCTCGCGATGGACGCGCTGGCGGTGGGGCTTGTGATCCTGGTGTGCAGCGGGCTGTACCTGTGGTACCGGCTTCCTTCTAAGCGCGCGACGGGATTGGTGGCACTCGTCGCCGGCGTCGCATGTTGCGCCTTCTTCCTTTACGGATGGGGCACCGCAATGACGTAAATGGAAATCGTGCGCTCGCTGTGAAAAAGCGTCTTCAAAACACGAACATGCCGATTGCCGCGGCGAACATCACGATCGCCGTGATGGCTACCACGATGCGAGCCACCAGGAGACTGGGTTGGCCGTGCATGAGCTTGCGGTCAGATGCCGCGAGCAGGATGCCAACGAGAAGAAAGGGCGCGAGCACGCCGTTGATGACCGCGGTCCAGTAGAGGGCCGAAACCGGATTGATTGGCGCAAAGTCGAGACCTACGCCGATGGCAATTGAAATAATGAACGCAGCGTAGAAGCCGGGCGCGCGGTTGTACGGCTCGTCCATTCCCTGGCGCCAGCGAAAGATTTCGGCGAAGGCGTAAGCGCCCGAGCCTGCGAGCGTCGGAATGGCCAGCAGACCAGTCCCAAGCAAACCAACCGTGTAGAGCAGTGACGCGAATCGGCCGGCGAGTGGAGTGAGCGCTTCGGCCACCTGACGCGATGTCCCGAGCTCCGTGATCCCTGCGCGATGGAGCGTGAGCGCCGTCGCGAGGATGATGAAAAACATCGCCGCGTTGGAGAAGAATGTGCCAGCGGTAATGTCGATGGCTCGCGTGGTGATTTCGTACGGGGCGGCACCGACGCGATCCACGACGCGCCGCCGGCCTTTCGACTTCTCCTCCTCGACCTCCTGCGACGCTTGCCAGAAGAAGAGGTAGGGCGAGATCGTCGTGCCGAGGATGGCGACGAGTGTCGCCCACGCGCCACCAAGCTTGGGGATATTCGGAACGAACGTGTCATGCGCCACCGCACTCCAGTCTGGTCCGATGTAGAACGCAGTGACGGCGTAGGCGACCAGCACCACGGCGAGCCACTTGAGAATGCGAGCCAAGACGACATAGCGAAGGCGGATGGTCGCGATCGCGATTCCCGCTCCGAGCAGGACGACCAACACATGCGAGCTGATCCCAGTCAGCATTTCGGCGGCGTCCGCCATGCCAGCCAGATCAGCACCGACGTTGATGGTGTTGGCAATGAACAAAGCGATCGCGGCGAGCAGCAGCACCGGGCGCGGAAACTTGTGTCTCAAGGCTCCAGCGATGCCATGGCCGGTGACCATGCCGATGCGAGCGCACATCGTCTGTACGGCGATCATTAGCGGCCACGTGAACAACGCGGTCCACAAGAGCGCGGTGCCGTACTGCGCGCCTGCAACAGAATACGTCGCAATTCCGGATGGGTCGTCGTCCGCCGCGCCGGTTACGATGCCGGGCCCGAGGCTTTTCCAGAATGCGCGAACGCCGGTAGGGCGCGGCACCTCGCGCACTGCCTGACGCCGCTCCACTTCGCGGACATCGTCCTTCGGAGACGTTGCCATTGGTGCGTAACCGTGAGCAAGAGAGTCATTCGGTACGGAGCGGCCAATGGCAAGCCGCGCGCCCGCATCACACGTTAACATGGAACCATGGATAGAGCTGAGATGCACACCCATACCGCGCCAGCGGGTCGACCAACTGCTGGCGTAACGCAGGCGCTGATGGCCGCCGTGCTGTTCGGCGCCAGCACTCCAATCGCAAAGGTCCTGCTCGAGGGCACGTCCCCGCAGGTGCTGGCCGGCCTGCTCTATCTTGGATCGGGGGTTGGACTTGGTGCGCTATGGCTGCTGCGTCGCGCGCGAGGGTTTGTCCCCGACGCGCCGCTGACGCGGCGCGACCTGCCGTGGCTGAGCGGCGCCGTTCTGTTCGGCGGGGTGATCGCTCCGCTTGCCCTCATGGCAGGGTTGAGTCGCACTCCAGCATCCGCTAGCTCGCTGCTGCTCAATCTCGAAGGAGTCTTCACGGCGCTCATCGCGTGGATCGTCTTCGCCGAGAATGTCGATCGGCGGATTGCAGTCGGCATGTTTTCCATTGTCGCGGGAGGTGCGCTTCTCTCATGGCAGGGTAGGCTCGCGTGGGGCGGTGCCGTTGGCCCGCTGCTCGTCGTCGTGGCATGCATCGGCTGGGCAATCGACAACAACCTGACGCAAAAAGTCTCCGCGAGCGATCCGGTTCAGATCGCTGCCCTGAAGGGCGCTGTGGCGGGGACGGTGAACCTTCTCATCGGACTCGGCTTGAACGGCGCGTTGCCGGGGATGTCTCGCGTCGCCGGCGCGCTGGCGCTCGGCTTTCTCAGTTACGGGGTGAGCCTCGTCTTGTTCGTGCTGGCCATGCGTTCGCTCGGCACGGCGCGAACGGGCGCGTATTTCTCCCTTGCACCGTTCGTGGGCGCCGCGGGAGGTCTGCTCTTCTGGCACGACCCGGTATCACCCCTGTTCTTCGCTGCGGCCGCACTCATGGCGCTCGGACTGTGGTTGCATCTCACGGAGCGCCACGAGCATGCGCACACGCACGAGCCGTTGACGCACAGTCACCGCCACGTTCATGACGCGCATCACCAGCACACGCACGCCCCCGGCGTTCCGGCAGTGGAGCCGCATACGCACGAGCACACACACGAGCCAGTGACGCACGCGCACGCGCACTTCCCCGACCTGCACCACAGGCACGGCCACGACGGGTGACACGTACGCTTCGTTGGCTCTTCATCGTGGTCGCGTGAGATACTCGACGACCGTGTCGGGTTTCTCCTCGTGCGGAAAGTGGCAGGTTCCCGCGATTTTGTGCGTGCGGACCAGCGCGCCCAGTGGCGCAAGTGCCGCGAGCTCCTCGGCCCCCGGGCTCGCCGCGCAGGTCAGTGCACCGAGCAGCAGCGTGACTGGAACGCGAATCCGGCCAACCACTGTCGCGAGCGGCTCGGGCTCCTGGGAGTCGCCGAGTCGGTGTGCCATGCGCACGACGCGTCCGATATTGTCGAGCAACGGATCTGTGTAGGCTCGCGCGGTGGCGTCGTCCAGCCAGGCGCTCTGCCCGGTGTTGTGGCGAATGCCATCGGTGATCCGCCGCCGCAGAAAGCTCCGGCCTTTCGGCATGCGCGTGATGAGCGGCGCCAAGCGAATGGACGATGAGAAGACCGGGCTCTTGTTGCCAGCGAGCGCGCCGACGTCGAGCAGGAAGACTTCGGAGATCATCGCCGGATAGTTCGCGGCCAACCGGAGCGCGACGCCGCCACCGTGCGCATGGCCGACGACTTTCGCGGTCGTGACACCACGCGCCTGGAGCTCCGCGTGGACGAGTCTGGAGAGCGCGTCGAAGGAGACGTTGGTGGAGTCGATCGCCAACTGGAATGGATTGACGATGACGACGCGATGTCCGAATGCCGCGAGCCGCTGCTCGATCCGGCGATAGCCTGTGACGCCTCCGATCACTCCACTCACCAGTACATAGGTGTCAGTGGGGGCCGCGCCGCCGGCTGCAGGCGCCGGCTGTGCCGACGCCTGCGAGACTCCAG
>JANMAY010000410.1:0-2301 GCA_031360095.1 Gemmatimonadaceae bacterium | reverse complement strand
AAAACCGGCAACGCGCGCGCTCGCTACAATCGTGCGTCGGACGCCATACGCGCGCTCCTGCAGGCGTGGAATGCGGCGAGCGCTCGCGCGGATGGTACGCTGGCAGACGCGATCGCAAGCAGTCCCGACGCGGGTGAGCGGCTGGTCCACGTCGCGAAGTGTGGTACGGCGGAATTCCCGGCCGAGCAGCTTGTGGCGCGACTGGCCCAGTTCCGCGAGGAGGTCGACGAGATCGTTCCGCGCGTGGCTGACGCCCTTCACGATCGTGATGTGGCAACGCTCGGGCGTCTCGTCGATCGCTCGCAGGAGATGGCGGAGCGCGTACTCGGAAACCAGGTGCGAGAAACGATCTTCCTCGCGCGTGTGGCGCGCGAGCTCGGAGCCGTGGCGGCGTCTGCGTTTGGTGCAGGGTTCGGAGGCGCCGTGTGGGCGATGATTCCAACCCGGGATGCGGCGGCGTTTCTGGAGCAGTGGCGGGTGCGCTACGGAGAAGCGTTTCCGCACCGTGCCGCACAGTCACGATGGATGCTCACGACGCCGTCCGAACCGGCACGCGAGATCGTCGTCTCGTGAATGCCGCACAGGGACATCGCCCGGCGAAGAGCAGTTTCCGTTGGATCGTCGCCGCACTGCTCTTTTCCGGAACGACGATCAACTACATCGATCGACAGGCGCTGGCGCTCCTCAAGCCCATTCTCGATCGCGACCTCGGCTGGACGAACGAGCAGTTCGGTTTTGTCAACTCGGCGTTTTTCGCCGTGTATACCGGGAGCTATCTGTTCTTCGGTTGGTTCGTTGGCCGCTTTGGGGCTCGGATGGGCTACGCGGTATCGGCGTTGTTCTGGAGCGTGGCCGCAATCGCCCACGGCTTTGTGGGCAGCATGCGTGGGTTCACGGTAGCGCGAGCTGCGCTCGGCTTCGGTGAGGGTGGAAATTTCCCGTCGGCAATTACAGCGGCTGGGCTCTGGTTTCCGCGCCGCGAGCGGGCCTTTGCAACGAGCCTCTTCAATGCAGGGCCGAATATCGCCGCGGTGATTGGACCGGCCGTCGTACCCGCGATCGCATATGCGTTCGGATGGCGCATGTCCTTCATTGCGACCGGAGTCGCGGCGGCGATCTGGCTCGTCGTGTGGCTCCTCTTGTTCGACCTGCCGGAGCGCAGCCGTTTCGTATCTGTGGCGGAGCTCGCGCACATCCAGAGCGATGCTGAGGAGCGTGCGCCGACGACGCGAGTGTCGTGGGCCGATCTGCTGCGGTCGCGTCAAACGTGGGCCATCATCGCCGCAAAATTCTTTACGGATCCCGTCTTTTGGTTCTTTCTTATTTGGCTGCCCGACTTCTACAAGAAGACGCGCGGGCTCGACATCAAAGCCAGTTGGATCTATCTCGTCGCCATCTACAGCATTGCCACGGTCGTGAGCACGGCAGGTGGCTGGCTGACCGGATACTTGATGAGCCGCGGCTGGACGCTGACCCGTGCGCGCAAAACCGGACTGTTGACGTTCGCCTTGCTGGTCGTGCCGGTGGCGTTCGCTCCGCGGGCCAATGTCGTCGGCGCCATCCTCTTGATCGCGCTCGCATGCGGAGCGCATCAGGCGTGGTCGGCGAACCTCTATGCGTTGACGTCGGATCTGTTTCCGCGAAATGCCGTAGCCGGCGTCGCGGGCATGAGTGGGATGGTGGGGTCGTTCGGAGGAATCTTCTTTCCGATCATCGTCGGGGCGCTGCTCGACCGGTACAAGGCGAGCGGACAGGGAGAAGAGGCGGCATACGGGATCCTCTTCGGCGTCTGCGGCTCGGCATACGTAGTTGCGTTCCTCGTGAGCCACCTGCTTGCGCCGCGCTTCGAACGCGTCGTGCTGCCGCCAGACCATCACGTGTGACGCCCGCCGCGGGCGTAAGGTCGATGACTTCACACCTCACAGACGCGGCATCCAGATGAAAGCCAGCTACGCGGGACTGCTCGTCGCTGCGACGCTCTGCGGATTCGGCGGCAGTGCTCTCGGTCAGAGCGGTCCACCGCATCCCTGTCCCGCGATGCCCGAAGCTCGCCAATTCGACTTCTGGATCGGCACGTGGGACGTCACACCCTGGCAGGTCGCCGCGCCCTCCGCGGCGCAGCAGATGGGCGTCAACGTTGTCCATCCCATTCTCGAGCACTGTGTGCTGCTCGAAAACTGGAAGGGCACGCGCGGTGGAGAGGGGAAGAGCTTCAACTACTTCGACACGAATCTGCGGAAGTGGCGTCAGATCTGGATGGCCGACAGCGGCGGCGCGTTGGATTACACGGGCGAGTTTCGC
>JANMAY010000392.1:0-1762 GCA_031360095.1 Gemmatimonadaceae bacterium | reverse complement strand
AATAGAGCCGCCCCGAAGAGCGCCGTACCTCGAACCTTGGAGTGCATGGCTGCAGTCTGCACGATGAGTCCGCTGGGCGCCACTTCTGCGAACCCCCCGGGTATGAGCCTCTGAGCGTCGCTATGGGGCTAGAGGGTGTGATCCTTGCACCCCGGGGCGCTCAGCGGTCTCTGCCTCAAGCACGGCCGCGTCACCCCGGGAAAAACAGGCAGCCTACCATGCGCGAGTCGAAGAGCTCTACCGCCCCTGTCGCCGAGCAGCGGCAAAGTCAGGTCGATCGATATGTCCTTGCGGGCATCACCGTGCGTGAAGAGGACATCGAATCGGTCAAGGGAATCCGCGCCGTCGCGCTACTGTTCCGTAGCATGGCGGTCATACTCCTGCTGCTCATGGTATTGCAGGTGTTCTTTGCCATGACGAGCACGGTCGCTCTCTCGATCGGAGTCGTTGTGGCCGAGGCGGTGCGGCTGGTGATCTTTGCGGGGCTGCTGTGGGGCGCGGGCGATCTCGCCGTGCTCTGGATCAAGTCGCACCACGATATCCGGGCGACGCGAATCCTCGTCGCGCGGGTCGCCCACATGATGCAGCAGATGGGAGTGGCGGAAGGCACGCTCCCTCCGGAAGGCAGCGGCTCGCGCGCGGATCGTGCGACCTGAGGTCTCGAGGGCAGCGCGACCCGCACGTCGCGCCGCTCGGACCGTACTGCTCGTCCTCTGCGCGGAGGGCGCGCTCTCCGTGGGGCTGATGCCCCGCACCGCGTTCGCGTTCGTGCAGCAGGGAGGCAATCCGCTCGCGGGGAAACGACTCTACGTCGATCCCAACTCCAACGCGAAGCGCCAAGCGGAAACGATGCGCCGCTCGCGTCCACAGGACGCCGCGCTCCTGGCGCAGATCGCCGACAAGCCCGTCGCGAAATGGCTCGGTGGATGGGTGGGCGACATCGGGCGCGAGGTGGAGAGCGCCGTCTCGACGATCACCGGCAGCGGCTCACTGCCAATCTTCGTGGCCTACAACATTCCCGGCCGCGACTGTGGGCAATACTCGGCGGGGGGCGCGAATGGCGGCGACGCGTATCGCGAGTGGATCAAGTCGTTCGCGAATGGCCTGCGCGGCCGGCCGGCGATCGTGATCCTCGAGCCCGATGCGCTTCCGCAGTTGGACTGTCTCAAAGGAGATGGTGCGCAGCAGCGAATCGCACTGCTGCGCGAGGCGGTGCAGACGCTCAAGAAGCAGCGCGCCTACGTGTACGTCGACGCGGGCAATGCGCGCTGGAAATCGGCGGAAGTCATGGCGGCGCGGCTCAAGCAGGTGGACATCGCGTCGGCGGATGGCTTTTCGCTCAATGTCTCGAACTACATGGCGACGTCGGCCAACGTCGCCTATGGCGAGAAGCTCTCGCGCCTGCTCGGCGGGAAGCACTTCATCATCGACACGAGCCGCAACGGCGCCGGCACCGCCTCCGATTGGTGCAACGCGCGCGGGCAGGCACTCGGCGTGTCACCCACGACGAACACCGGTCATCCGCTCGTCGACGCGTTTCTCTGGATCAAGCAGCCCGGCGAGTCGGACGGCACGTGTCAGGGCGGACCGCGTGCGGGGTCGTGGTGGACGGAGATTGCTCTGGAGCTCAGTCGGGCGGCGTCGACGCTCAGCAAGACGGTAGGGCGGTAAGGGGCGTACGGCGTGCGGAGTAGGGCGGCTCGTGAGGCGATGGCGCACGGCGTGGTCGTGAGGCGGACGGCGCCGCTCCCCTCACGGCGGT
>JANMAY010000378.1:0-2556 GCA_031360095.1 Gemmatimonadaceae bacterium | reverse complement strand
TCGGTGTGTATCCGTCGCGTCGCGCGGCGCGGCTCGATCCCATCACCGCGTTGCGAGCGGAATGATGCGCATCCTTTCGCTGGATCAGCTGCGCGAGAACGTCGGCATCGCGATCGACACGCTGCGCGTCAGCAAGATGCGGTCGGGGTTGACGATTCTTGGCGTCGTGATCGGCGTGGCTACGGTGATGACGATGGCGACCATCGTCAAGGGAATACGCGATCAGATTCTCACGACGATCGAGGTGGCCGGGCCGACCACATTTTATGTGTTGAAGGTGTTCTCCACCACGCCGATCAATCCCGATCAGCTTCCGTGGTACGTTCGCGTGCGTCCGGATCTCAAGGCCGAGGAGGCAGCGCGACTCGCGCAGCTGCCGCAGATCGGCTACGCGGCGATCTGGTCGCAGATCCAGGCGCGGGTGAACTACGGAAGCTCTCGCACGCGCGACATGATCGTCTACGGCGCGGACGATCGCTTCCAGGAAATACTCGGCGGAGAGATTGTGGAAGGCCGGTGGTTCACGAAACCCGAGCTCAAAGGTGGCTCGGCCGTTGTAGTGCTTCAGGAGAGTCATGCTCGGGAGATATTCGGACGCGAGACTCCGCTCGAAAAGATCGTGCAGATCGGCGGGCGTCCGGTGCAAGTCATCGGTCTTTACCTCCAGCCCGCGAACGTCTTTTCGCCGCCGGGCCAACAGGTGGGTGCGATTCTGCCGTTTCAATTCACGTGGCACGCGTACCAGATCGACAAAACCAACGCGTTGTTCATCGCCGTCAAGCCGAAGGCCGGCGTGAGCGTTGTGGATGCCGAGGAAGCGGTGACCATTGCGTTGCGAGAGATGCGAAGGCTGCGGCCGGGCGACAAGAACAACTTCGACCTGCTCAGCCAGGATCAGATTTTGAACGTGTTCATGTCGATCACCGACATTTTCTTTCTCGTGATGCTGGTGCTCGCCTCGGTGGCGCTGATGGTGGGGGGCATCGGCGTGATGGCGATCATGATGGTGTCGGTCACGGCGCGTACGCGCGAGATCGGCATCCGGAAGGCGATGGGAGCAACGCGCCGAGATATTCTGCTGCAGTTTCTGGTGGAGGCGTCGACGCTCACGGGAATAGGTGGGGTTGTCGGTATCGTCGTGGGGCTTGCCGCTGGCCGTGGCGTAACGATGCTGATGAACGTGCCGGCCACTGCGCCGCTGATGCAGACGCTGATTGCCGTGGCGGTCTCGGTTGGGATTGGGCTCGTGTTCGGTGTGCTGCCGGCGAGGAGAGCGGCGCGGTTGGATCCGATCGATGCGCTGCGGTACGAATAGGGAAGAGACCGCCGTCGGGCCCTATCACCTCATAGAGCGGGCGCGGTAGGTTCCCTGCGCCCCTTGCAACCCCGGCTCTCGCCGCGCCGTAGGAAGTCCCAATGCCGTCGCAGTCGAAATTCCGCCCCGACCTCGAAGGCCTCCGCGGCCTCGCGATCCTTCTCGTCGTGCTCTTTCACGCGGGGGTATCTGCGCTGGCCGGCGGCTTCGTGGGCGTCGACGTCTTCTTCGTGCTCTCGGGGTTCTTCATCACCGGCCTGCTCGTGCGCGAGTGGAACGAGGCGGGCGACATCGACCTCCCCGCGTTCTACGGACGACGGGCGTTGCGGCTGCTGCCGCCACTGCTCGTCGTCCTGCTGGCGACACTCGCGGCCGTCATGTGGCTGTACGCGCCAATCGATCGCGTCACGATTGCCCGGACCACGCGTTCCGTCGCCATGTATTCCGGCAACATCGAGTTTGCGCGCGGCGCTGTCGACTACTTCTCCTCGGGCGAGAATCCGCTGCTGCACACGTGGTCGCTCGCGGTGGAAGAACAGTTCTATTTCGTCTGGCCGCTGCTGTTTCTGCTGGTCGCGCTCGTTTACCAGCGCAAGTTCGGCGACGAACGCCACAACGGCGATACCGTCGCGCGCAAGCAGCTGCTGGTTGGCGTCACGGTCACCGGCGCGATCTCGTTCGTCGCGTGCCTCTGGCTGACGACCGCGTCGCAGCCGTGGGCGTTCTTCGGCATGCCCACGCGGATCTGGGAGTTCGCGCTCGGCGGCGCGGCCGCGCTCGTGATGCGCGATGCGACGGAAGGCAATAATACGCGCGCGATCCTGATGCAGATCGCCGGCCTCATCATGATCGGCATCGCGGTGCTGACGTACGATCGGATGACGCCGTATCCCGGGTGGGCCGCACTGCTTCCGGCGTTCGGCGCGGTGGCACTGCTCGTGGGCGGACATCGCGGACCGGACACGGTGATCAGCCACGGACTGTCGGTGCGTCCGGTGCGCTGGCTCGGACGCATGTCGTATGCGTGGTATCTGTGGCACTGGCCGCTCGTCGGCATTGGCGCCGTGATCGATCCTGGCATCGGCGTCGCGGGAAAGATTGCGTGGTCGGTGGCGGCACTCGTGCTCGCATGGTTGACGTACACGCTCGTCGAGCAGCCAGCGCGCGAGGGACGCCTCTCACGCATGCCCACGCACTGGCTGGGGCCCGCGGCGTTGGCGGCGAGTGTCGTCGTGGCGCTC
>JANMAY010000330.1:0-2058 GCA_031360095.1 Gemmatimonadaceae bacterium | reverse complement strand
CGCTTTAAGTTCTTTATCGACAACTAGAATTGCCTTCGCCCAGCGGCTCGTTCATCACGCTTGACCTACGCTGCAAAAAATTTTGCATGGGAGTGGCGACGCCGTCACTTTTGATGAGGACGAGTCGGTCTTCCTCCGCCGAATGTCGCGGTATTTGACGCATTGCGCGAATTCCAGGCGGCTCCTACAGTTGGGGTGCTGAAGCGGCACTTGCGTCTGGGACGCGCGCGACGGAAGCCCGGTGCTCCCGCCCCGTTCCCCCACCGCCTTCCTTCACGTCAAGGAGCGATGCCGATGAGCGAACGCGGTGACGATATCACGCGGAGGCGCTTCATGCGCGCCGCGGCCGGCTCTGCCGCTGGAATTGTCGGCGGCACAGCCGCGTTCTTAACCGCCTGCGAGCGCCAGGCCGAGCTGCCAACGGTCGCTCCGGACCGCACGAGTAGTTGGGGGGGAACCGCTCCTGGCGCACCGGTCACACGCTTCCCGCTGCGCGTACCAGCGACTGTGTCGCCGGCGGCGCTCACCCTCGCCGCCGGCCCGACGACGTTCGACCTCGGTGGCGGGCGGATGTCGAATGGGCTGGGTTACAACGGGCTTGTCCCGGGTCCGGTAATCCGCGCGAGGAATGGCGATGCTGCGAACATCACCGTGACGAACAACCTGTCGGAGATCACGAGCGTCCACTGGCACGGGATGGTGGTACCGGACTTTGCCGACGGTGGCCCGCAAAGCGCTTTCGCGCCGAATACCAAATACGACTATCGCTTCAGAATCAATCAGCGCGCCTGTACCAATTGGTACCATCCGCATCCGCACATGTTGACGGCAACGCAGGTGTATCATGGACTGGCGGGAATGTTCGTTGTCAATGACGGCCAGGAGCTGTCACTTGGCCTGCCATCGGGGGCGTATGAGATCCCGATGATACTCAAGGATGTAAAGGTTGATTCCGCTGGCAACCTTGCTTACAGCGCGGACCACGACGGATTTCTGGGCAGCATCCCGGTGGTGAATGGCACGCGCGATCCGTTCCTCAACGTTGACACCGCGCTCTACCGCGTCCGCCTCGTGAATGGTTCGCAGTCGCGCATCTGGCACCTATCGCTGAGCACTGGCGCCCCGTTCGTCGTGATCGGCAACGACGGCGGCCTGCTCTATGCACCGGCCAGCGCGACGCAGATCGATTTCGGACCCGGCGAGCGGCTCGACCTTCTGCTCGACTTTCGCGGTTTGCCAGTCGGCACCAACGTAATGCTGAACTCTGCGAGCGCGAGCTGGGATAACTGGGGCGGTGGCGACTCATTCAGCGTTCTCGAATTCCGCGTCGTTCGGCAGGTAAACGTGTCCGCGACGATCCCGTCCACTCTCTCCACGATCACCAAGCTCACGAATCCGGTGAGGACGCGCGACTTTTCCTTTGGTGGGTGGCCGCCGCACACGATTAACGGCCTCGAGTACGACATGAATCGGATCGACTTCGTGGTGCCTTTCGGCCAGACAGAGCGCTGGCGCTTCAAGTGGGCGCAAGGCGCGACACATCCGGTGCACGTGCACGCCACGTCGTTCCAAGTGCAGTCACGCAACGGCGGCCGCTCGCAGGTGGCGCCGTGGGAGCGTGGCTGGAAGGACACCGTACTTGTCGGTCAGCGCGAGACGGTCGAAATATTTTTGCGCTTTGAAGCATTCCGTGGAGTCTACATGCTTCACTGTCATAACCTGGAGCACGAGGACCAGGGCATGATGATGAACTTCAAGGTCGTGTGAGCGCGACGCTGCGCGCACGTCACGCTGACTGACCCGAACAGTGGAGTTCCGATCGTGCGCACAATGACGCAGGCGCTCGGCGTCGCACTCTGCCTGGCTTTCCTCGCCCCACGTGCGCGAGCGCAGACCATAGAGGCATCCGACAAGGCAGCCATCGCCGTTGCCGACTCCGTGCTCGCCGCGCTCTCCAGCGGCGACAGCGCAACACTGGCACGCCTCACACTCGACTCCGCGGTGGTGGGCGGCGTCGGGCTGCGCGATGGAGTGGAGCGCCTGTCGCTGAGAACGTGG
>JANMAY010000325.1:0-7400 GCA_031360095.1 Gemmatimonadaceae bacterium | reverse complement strand
GGCCATGGCGACACCGTGGACGGCCGCGCTCAATCCCCACAGGCGCTGGATCGTCTGCTCCGCGCCCGAGATGACGACGGTGTCGAATCCGAACAGAAAGCCGGCGAGCGACGATGTGATTGCCCAGAGCACCAGCCGCGGATTCATGCGCCGAAGCTACGGGCGCGGTGGTACTCCGGCAAATCACCGCCCGGGGGCGTTGGCGCGATCGCGGGCGTCGTGGGGGCAGCGTTCGGAATCGTGCTCTCGGACAGCATGGCATCCGCGCTCGCGCTCACCAGTGCGTTCGCGGTGAGTCCCGATGGCCAGCGCTTTCTCTTCAGTCGTGCGCGGAACCAGGGCCTTGCGCTGGTGCTCGTGGAGAACTGGTTCGAGGAATTGAAGGAGAAAGTGCGCTGAGGCGTGCGTCGCTCACTATGGGGCATTGAAAACCGAGATTGAGCCAACTGCGGCCCCGAGCATTGAGCTTTGAGCATTGAGCGTGAGCCAACTGCGAGCTCGAGCTCGCGCTCTGAGCTGGAAGACGAGCTCAGTGCTCCAGCTCCAGCTCGAGCTCGGTGAAAGCTCACGCTCAATGCTGTACGCTCAATGCTCATGGCCGCCGTCAGCTCATCGCTCACACCGGCCATGACGTCGAATTACTTGCCCGGCATCAACACCCTGTTCACGACGTGGATCACCCCGTTCGACTGCATCACGTTGGCGATCGTCACCATGGCGGTGTTGCCCTTTTCGTCCTTGAGCAGGACGCGCTTGCCCTTCATCATCGCCCACAGCTTTCCGCCATTGACGGTGGTGAGCTCGGCTTTGCCGTGACCTGCTCTGATTGCTTTGGCGAGCGACGCAACGTCGTACGTTCCGGCCACGACGTGGTAGGTGAGGATGCCGCTCAACATCGCCTTGTTTTCGGGCTTGAGCAGCGTCTCGACGGTGCCGGCGGGAAGTGCGTCGAACGCCTTGTTGGTGGGAGCGAAGACCGTGAACGGGCCCGCGCCCTTCAACGTCTCCACCAGCCCTGCGGCCTTCACCGCCGCGACGAGCGTCGTATGATCCTTCGAGTTGACGGCGTTGTCGATGATGTCTTTGGTCGGATACATCGCTGCACCGCCGACCATCTTGGTCCCGCGCTGGGCCTGGGACGCCGCAGGAAGAACGGCCAGGACGGCAAGTGCAACTGTGGCGACGATCGTACGCATGCTGGAAACTCCGAGTCTCGTGTGAGGTGGTAAGGCACATGTCTCAACGAGAGGGTACGCACACATCGCCTTTTTGGATCCATCAAGAACCACAGCTCACCGCTTCATCCGCGCCCTCAGCTCCGTCAGCCAGTTCTCCGCCACGACGACCGTCGATGAATTCGCAGCACCCGTTCGGCGCGCCCGCGCCATGATGAACCGCCCGTCGGCGGTCACGTCCCATGGGGTGTAGTACTGGTACTCCACCTGGAGCAGGTCTTCGGCGATGCGAAACAGCGGCACCGGAGCGCTCACCGCAATGGGATCGCCCCCGGTAATCCGAGCCGTCATCATCTCCTTGCCGCCTACGAAAAACAACTCGCGCCCGTTGCGCGACCAGAGTGGCGCCGCGCCGCCTCCGTTCGATACCTGGTGCTTGAAGGTGGTGACGTTGGGGAAGGAACGAACGAACACTTCGGTGCGCCCGGTTTCGTCGGACTGATACGCGAGCCACTTGCCATCGGGAGACAGTGCGATCGCCTCTTCGTCGAACGGCGTCACGATGAGAGGGATGCGCGCGGTATCGCTGCCGAATCGTACGGCCGTGATGTCACGACCCCCGCGCACGGATCCGTTCGAGCCAGCGCGTATCACCGCCCACGCGCCATCGGGGGAGAGCACGGCTTCGTCGATGAGCCCCTTGACCAGCAGAGAATCGCTGCCGACGCCGTCGGCACGATGCCAAAACACTCCCTCGCCTCGGCGGCCGGAAATGAAGGTGAGAGCTCGGCCGTCGCGGGTCCACCGAGGGCGCGCCTCGGGTGCCGGGTCGTACGACACCCGGGAGAGCGGCCCGTTGGGAAGACGCTTCACCCAGATGTCGTCGCCGGCCTCCGTGAACAGCCCGATGGCCAGCTGCGATCCATCTGGTGAGAGCGCCCACCCGTGATCGGCGGCATACACGGTGACGTTGAACTTCCACCCGGTGTCGACGGGAGTTGCGCGCCCGGCGCGGTCCACCCAAACCATCTCGAACGCATCGCCACCCGCGCCGCCGTCCCCACGCGTCACCAGCGTTCCCGAGCGCGACAGCTCGAACGGCCACGCACGACGACCGATGCTGTCGGGGAGCGCAACCGGTTGGCCGCGCACCGCGAACGCACCGGCGTCGAATTCAGTCGCCATCAACCGGCCGTCTTGCGCGTACACGATGTGTCCTGTCGCGGCATAGCGCGCCCACGCGACACCAGGAAGGACGAGGCTGGCTTTCTTGCTCCCGACGTCCACCGCCCAGAGGTCGCACATGGCGCTGCTGGCGCATCGGTTGAACAACACAGCGCGCGTTGCACCGATCGGTCCGAGCACGCGGCCGGATGCGGTGTCGCTGCTCCACACGACAGCAGACTCCCCACCGCCGGCGGGCACTTGGGCGAGCGACAGATGGACACCGTTCCGGGTGTAGACAATGGTGTCGTCGTCGAGCCACGCGAGGCCGGACGCTTCGTTCGCATTCGTCGACACCAGTGTGACCGGTGCACCGCCGCCGACCGGCACTTTCACCACCTTCGAGCCAAGTACGAACGCGATCCATTCGCCATTGGGCGACAGCGTGAACGTCTGCGCGTCCACGGTCCCTGGAATGGGCGCTGAGGATTTGCTATCGCGACGTTTGATCCACAGCCGCGATCCGGGCTTCCCGGCTTCGTTCGGGCCCGGAAACACGATGAATGAACCGTCGGGCGCTGGCAGTGGAATAGGAACGTCGGCGATCCCGCTGATGACGCCAGACAATTGCAGCGGATATCGAATGACGGGTGCCACCGGTGCCGGCCGAAGCCAGCCCCACGCCGCGGCGACAATCGCGATCAGCGCGACGGCGCTCACGCCGGCCAGCGCACGCCGGCTGGCGCGCGCCGCGGGTGTCGCGCGATCGCTCGCATGCTGCGCCGGCGCGTACCGCGAATTGTCCAACGCCGCCGCGAACTCCGCCGCCGTAGCAAACCGATCGGCGGGCAGCTTGGCGAGCGCGGTGAGCACCGCGCCTTCCACGTGCGGTGGGATGGTCTTGCGCATGAGTGTCGGCCGCTCCGGCTCTGCGCTCAGCACCTTTGCCACGATCGCCTGCACCGTGGTTCCCGTGAACGGGGCGTCACCGGTGAGCATCTCGTACGCCACGGCGCCCAGCGCGTAGACGTCGGCGCGGGCGTCGATGACCTTTTCTCCCATCGCCTGCTCGGGGCTCATGTACTGCGGCGTGCCAAGCGAGAGGCCGGTCTGCGTCATTCGCTGCCCGCCCGCGGTCTGCACCGCGAGCGCAATGCCGAAATCGGCGACGAGCGCGCTGCCGTCGTGCAGCAGAATGTTCTCGGGCTTGATGTCGCGATGCACGACGTTTTGCCGATGCGCGTAATCGAGCGCGCCGGCCACTTCGCGCGTGATGCGCACGGCTTCGGCGATCGGAAGTTGCTGCACGCGCTCGAGGTACGCGCGGAGCGTCTCGCCGACGACCACCGGCATCACGTAATACAGCAGTCCGTCTGCCTCGCCCGAGTCGAGGAGCGGAAGGATGTGCGGGTGCTGGAGGCGCGCGGTCGTCTTGATCTCGCTCAGGAATCGTTCCGCGCCCAGTGCGGCGCCGAGGTCGGGGTGCAGCACCTTGATGGCGACGTCGCGGTCGTGCTTGAGATCGTGCGCGAGATACACGGTGGCCATGCCGCCCGCGCCGAGTTCTCGGTCGACGCGATAGCGATCCGCGAGCGCGGCGTGGAGTCGTGCGAGAATGTTCACGGCGGCGAAACCTGGGAGGAACGCGCGAGCCCACGGACTTCCATTGCCCAGATGTCGCTCTCCCGCTCTTGCGCGGAAAAATAGAAGGTGCCGATGCGCACCGCGAACACGAATGGGGATGGGTGGAGAGCCGCATCGAACCGCAGGATCTCCCGCGATGGACCACCCGTCGCAGCGACGGACCAGATCGCGGCGCGGCCGGTCGCGTCGCGCGTCAGGTAGTAGAGGAGCGTGCCGTCCACCCAACTCGCCGCGTCGACGGGTCGCACACCATTCTCCGATCTGTCGACGAGCGTACGCTCGGGACCCGAATCCACGGGCATGAGCATGAGACTTCGACCCGTCAACGTAGAGAGGAAGGCGATCGATTTTCCATCGGGCGACCACAGGGGAGAGAATCCACCGGCGCGGCGCAGTGTGGGCTCACCCCAGTGCCCAGATGCGTCGCGGCGAACGATCCATATGCCGCCGCCCGTGGTGAGGTTGTGAAAGGTGAGCGCTCGGCCGTCCGGCGACCAATCCCCGTTCGCCTCTTGTTTGGGAGAATGCGTGACTTGCTGCACGCCGCCGCCGTCGAGGCGCGTGACATAGATGTCGCGCGAGCCGGAACGCCAGGAATGAAACTCGAATTCTTTTCCGTCGGGAGAGGGAACGGGGGCGAAGTCATCGCTGGGGTCCGCCGTCAACTGTTCCGGTTCGCCTGCGGCGACGGAGCGCCGGAAGATGTCGGAATTGCCGGTGAGATCGGAATCGTAGAACAACCATTTGCCGTCGCGAGTCACGCCGATGATCTCGATACTTTCGTTCGTGTGCGTGACTCGCGTGGCCGCGGATGTCGTAACCGGGGGATTCGTTGGAACCGGCATCGACCAGATGTTCGTCCGAATGGTGAGCCGGGAATACGCCAAGCGCGTTCCGTTCTCGGCAAGCGAAATGGTATGGGCGCCGAGTCCCGTGCTCAGACGAATCGGCGGGTCATTAGCCTTGCCATCCTTCGTGACCGACAGTCCGTAGATGTCACGCGGTCCGTCGCGATTGGGGACGTAGTAGAGCCAGCGGCCATCGGCTGACCACGCGGGGCTCGTGTTGAGCCACAGGCTGTCGGTGACGCTCAGGAGCGCTCCGTCGCGGACGCGAAACAGCACGATCCGGCTTGGTGAAAGATTCCCGAACAACACGCCGGGTATCGAGTAGAGCGAGTTTTCAGTGGCGCACGCGATGAGTGTCTCCTGCGGCGACCACGTGCACAGCGTTGGCTCGGCCATTTTCGCCACCGCGCGAAGCGACGCATCGGCTTCGCGGATGAACAACGAATCACCACGCGTGATGGCGAGGCGCTTGCCGTCCGGCGACCAGGTCGCCGAGGTGATTGCGGCACGCGCGTCGCCCGGTACTTCGGGCCGCGCCGGACCTCCGCCGGCCGGCGCACTGAACACGCCGTCGCGCGCGAGGAAGAGGATGCGCGAACCGTCGGGTGACCACTGTGGGTTGGACTCCAGCGAGGTCGTGTCGCCGGTGAGCGGCACGGCTCGTCCTTCTCCCACCGGCCGGATCATGACGCGCATGTTCAACAGCGCGCCGGCGGCATAGGCAACCGAGCGTCCATCCGGTGAAAGGACGGGGGTCACCTCGAGCGCGGGATCCCACGTGACGTGTGCGCTGTGCCCGAACACGAGCGGTGCGACGTGTGTACCGCGGAGTGTGCGTCCGCCGAGAAAGAACGCCGCAACGGCAATGGCCGCGGCAAGTCCGACGAGCGCCAGCACATTCCTGCGCGGTATGCGCTGACGGTCCGGCGCGAGTGCGCGATGCGTCGTTGCTGTGGGAGATGCCAGCGCCGCGCCGAACTCCGCCGCCGTGCGAAAGCGATCCGCTGGGAGCTTCTGGAGTGCAACCTGAATGGCAGCATCCACGTGCTCGGGCACCGTCGCACGCGTGTGGCGTGCGGATGGGGCAACTTCGGTCATCACTTTCGCGACGATCGACTGCGCCGTTGGTCCGGTGAACGGCGGTTCGCCGGCCAGCATCTCGTACGTCACGCAGCCCAACGCGTAGACGTCCGTGCGCGCGTCGAGCTCGCGCTCGCCCATGGCCTGCTCGGGCGACATGTAGTGCGGCGTGCCGAGCGACATGCCGGTTTCGGTCATGCGCTTGCCGCCAGTCTTGGAGGCGGCGAGCGCAATGCCGAAGTCCGCGACCAGCGCGTGACCGCCCTGGATCAGGATGTTCTCGGGCTTGATGTCGCGATGGATGACGCCGTGCCTGTGCGCGTACTCCAATGCGTCGGCCACTTCACTGGCGATGCGGATGGCGTCGTTCACGGGCAACTGTTTCTCGCGCGTGAGCCGGTCGCGCAGCGATTCGCCTTCGACGAACGGCATGACGTAGAACACCGTTCCATCCACCGTGCCCGAATCGAACAGCGACAGGATGTGCGGATGCTGGAGGTTCGCGGTTGTCTTGATCTCGGCGAGGAAGCGATCGGCGCCGATGACGGCGGCGAGCTCGGGACGCAGCACCTTGATGGCGACGTCGCGGT
This sequence comes from Gemmatimonadaceae bacterium, assembly GCA_031360095.1. GTDB lineage: Bacteria > Gemmatimonadota > Gemmatimonadetes > Gemmatimonadales > Gemmatimonadaceae > AG11. The sequence continues at coordinate 899 of JANMAY010000325.1, read as the reverse complement.
CGTGCCTGAGATCGTGCGCGAGGTACACGGTGGCCATGCCGCCGGCGCCGAGCTCTCGGTCGACGGTGTAGCGGCCGGAGAGCGCGGCGGTGAGTCGCTCGAGGGTATCCACGCTATCGATTCGCCAACCAGACGTATTCGGAGGAGTGGAGGAGACGCTCGTCCGCCGTCACCAGAGTGAGCCCCATCACCTGCGCGGTCGCCGCGAGGAAGCGATGATGCTGACGGGTGACACCAGGTCTCCGACGACTGTGGCGGTGTCACGCATGGTACCCAACCAGCTTTCGCGCGCGGCGGCGGTTGATGGCGGACGGACCTCCGCGATGGGCTCACCGTGACGGGTCACGACGATGAACGTGCCCGTACGCCGGACGCGCTCGAGCACCGCGAGACAGGTGGCCTTGAACTCGGAGATGGCCATGGATTCGCTGGGTTTACCAGTCATGTTAGGAATATGTCTACGGTCACTGACTATCGTCTTTGAATGACCCGATGCAGCGGGACCCACCGCCTTTGGGTGCGGTTCTGCAGCAAGTCCACGTGCTGCCCGCCGCCGAGCAGATTCCACTTTGCCGGCGCGAACTCCTTGTTCAGGATGTCGAGGTCCCCGTCGCCGTCCACGTCGGCGACGACCGCGTTGTGCGCGCCGAGCCCCTCGAAGATCGTGCGTCGTACGAAGGTTCCCTTGCCGTCGACGTTCTCCCAGATGAACCAGCGCGCGCGTGTGGCCATCCATTCGGACTCCGCCGCGAACACATCGATGTCGCCGTCGCCGTCGAAGTCGACTGCGGCGACCGAGTGAAAGTCACCGGCGAGCTCGCCATTCATAGGAAGAGAGTGCGACTTCCAAGTGAGTCCCGTGCCGTCGATGTTCTCTTCCCACTCGATCTGCGCGTCCT
>JANMAY010000398.1:0-2681 GCA_031360095.1 Gemmatimonadaceae bacterium | reverse complement strand
TGGGGCGGGTGTCAGCGGTGAACTCGATTTTCATTGGCTCGTCGAACGAGCTTGGGGCGTTCGAAAGCGGCGTGGCAGCTCGCGTGCTCGGGCCGGTGCCCGCAGTGGTATTGGGAGGGATGGCCGCCCTGGTGGTCGTGGGCTTCACAGCCCGGAGGGTTACAGTGCTGCGCGAGTTGCGACGCCTAGGACATATGTGATTTTTTCACGAATTAGCGATAATTATTGCTTTTTTCTCTCCAAATTGTGTAGTTTGTATGGCAGACAGTGCTTTTTCTGCAAACTCGGCCCCCATCTAGCCCCGGCGCACCTGTCGGGGCTAGCCGGTTCTTTCCCCAGACACCGCCGCGCTCATGACCGCCCCTTCAGTGCCTTCCCGCAAGTCCACGCTCCGCGAACTCATCGCGCGCGTGCCCCGCGCTCCTCATGCCGGCAACGGTGACGTGAGCGCCGTCCTGCCCACCTCCGCGTACTTCGGCATCAACACGTTTGGCGCGCGCCAGATGCGCGACAAGCTGCCCAAGGACATGTATGCCAAGCTCGCCGCGTCCATCCGGCAGGGAAAGAAGCTCGACGTCGACGTCGCACCCACGGTCGCACAGGCCATCAAGGAGTGGGCGATCAGTCGCGGCGTCACGCACTTTACCCACTGGTTTCAGCCGCAAACGGGACTGACGGCCGAGAAGCACGACGCGTTCTTGAACTTCGACGAGAACAAGCAGCCCGTGGAGTCGTTCAGCGGTGCGCAGCTCATCCAGAGCGAGCCGGACGCATCGAGCTTTCCGAGCGGCGGCCTACGGGCCACGTGGGAAGCGCGCGGCTACACGGCGTGGAATCCGGCGAGCCCGGTGTTCATCGTCGAGTCGGGCACCACGCGCACGCTCTGTATCCCCTCCGTCTTCATCGGCTATAACGGTGAAGCGCTCGACGAGATGACACCCCTGCTCCGCAGCTCGGACGTGCTCTCGGAGAAAGCGATCGCGTTGTTGGAGTTGCTCGGTGACAAGGGCGTGCAGCGCGTGTACACGACACTGGGCGCGGAGCAGGAGTATTTCCTGATCGACCGCCAGCACTTCGCGTTGCGCCCCGATCTCGTGATGGCGGGCCGCACGCTCATCGGTGCGCCACCGCCGCGCGGCCAACAGCTCGAGGACCACTACTTCGGCGGTATTCCGGAGCGTATTCAGGCGTGCATCTCCGAGGTGGAGCACGAGCTCTACAAGCTCGGCGTGCCCATCGTCACGCGTCACAACGAAGTGGCGCCGTCGCAATTCGAGATGGCGCCGATGTTCGAGGAGACGGATATCGCGGTGGACCACAATCAGATGTCCATGGCAACGCTGCGAAAGGTTGCGCTGCGCCATGGACTACAGGCCGTGCTGCACGAAAAACCCTTTGCCGGTATCAACGGCTCGGGCAAGCATTGCAACTGGTCGCTCTCCATTGCTGCGGACAATCCGGAGCTCGACGGCTTCAATCTGCTCAAGCCCGGCAAGACGCCGCATCAGAACCTGCGCTTCCTGGTGTTCCTCGCGGCGGTGTTGAAGGGTGTGTACAAGCACTCCGGCCTGCTGCGCGCCGGCATTGCATCGAGCGGCAACGAGCATCGCCTCGGCGCGAACGAGGCGCCGCCGGCGATCATCTCGGTGTTTATGGGCCAGATGCTCACCCAGGTCATCGAGTCCATTGCCGCGGGCAAGGCCTCCTCGAACGCCGCGCAGGCGATGATCAAGCTCGGCGTCGCCAAGTTGCCAGAGATCGAAAAGGACAACACGGACCGCAACCGCACGTCGCCATTTGCATTCACCGGAAACAAGTTCGAGTTTCGCGCGGTGGGCTCGTCGGCTTCGATCGCGTTCCCGATCGTGCTGCTCAACGCCGCCGTCGCCGAAGCACTCGATGAGATCACGGAGCAGATCCGCGGCAGCATGAAGAAGGGCAAATCAGTGGACGACGTCGTGCTCGCCGTCGTGCGCGAGGCGTTCAAGGAAACGCCTGCGATCCGCTTCGAGGGCAACAACTACTCGGCCGAGTGGGTAAAGGAAGCCGAGAAGCGCGGGCTGCCGAATCTCCGCCGGACTCCCGAAGCGCTGGATCAGTTGAACAGCAAGCAGTCCAAGGCGCTCTTCACGAAGCTCGGGATTTTCACCAAGGTCGAGCTGGAGTCACGTTATCACGTGCGCGTCGAGCGATACGTGAAGGACATGCTGATCGAGGCGCACACGCTGAAAGAGATGATCGATACGCTCGTTCTTCCGGCCGCCTTCAGCTACAGCGGCTCGCTCGCATCGTCCGCCTCGCATGCAGTGGCGGCCGGAATCTCGTCGGTGCCGCAGATCGATCTGGCGAACGAGATTGGCGGTATGATCGAGGAACTTCAGAAACAGCGCAATGCGCTCGAGGCCGTGATCGCGAAGGCTGAGGGGATGCATGATGATCCAACGAAGCAGGCGAAGCTGCTGACGGCAGCTGGAGCCGATACGATGGCGGCGGCGCGAGAGTGTGCGGATGCACTCGAGCTTCGCGTGTCCGATGAGCTCTGGCCGCTGCCGAAGTACCGGGAAATGCTGTTTCCTGTGTAGAGTGGTGGGGTGGATCGGAGGGAGCGCGCCGGCAGAAGCCGGCCCGCATTTACAATGAGGGCGGAGTGCGGAGTGCGGAGTGCGGCCGGAAGAGAGGGG
>JANMAY010000310.1:0-2036 GCA_031360095.1 Gemmatimonadaceae bacterium | reverse complement strand
ACATTGTGGCTTCCCTTGCATGAGCGCCGGGCCATACCTCGGCGGTTGGTGGAGCGCGCGCTGGACGAGGCGCACTCTGGCGCGGAACCGCTGACGTTGATAAATGACCCAGGTCGAGGTTCGGACCTCGCGCGGCTGGGTGAAGCCCTCGTCGCGGAAGTCGTACCAGTTCTTCGTAGATGGACATCACGTCTCCGGACAGAAAAGCCCTTTCCAGATGTCGAGCGACTGACCGACGCGGACCTGGAAGACCACGCCGCCACCTTCTTGACCGATGTTGCTTTGGCGCTGCGCATTCTGGATGGCAGCACCGGCGAGCCGTCCGCCTCGATGCGCGACGGGACAGCAATCATGAAACTCATCGCCGAGCGCCACGGAGCGCAGCGTGCACGCCTCGGCTGGCCGGAGTCTGCCTTGGTTCGGGAGTTGGCGCTCCTTGCAGAGGCGGTCGATGAAGCGATTGGCCGGATCGGAAAGAACCTCTCGCCTGTTGCGATGGAGCACGGGCGCCGCGTCGTCGCACGGATGCTCGAGCAGTCGACCCGCGTGAGTATCAAGGGCTACCGCCTGGAAGCATGAGCAACGCGACACTCGCCGACGGGAACCCGTCTCGTTTTCCACCTCGTTGAAAGCATCGCGTAGGAAACCAGATTCGTCGGAAGTCCGTCGCGATCCAGCCGACGAGCGCCGCCGCAGGAGCGCCGATCGCCGCGACGACGACAAGCGTCGCAAGATCGAGATGATTCTCGACCGCGGCTTTCGTCCCGGCCGATGGGCCGCCCGCGCGGCATACGCACTCGGTCTCCAGGGCGGCCCCTCTGTGCACGTCGACCATCACCACATCGCGCTCTCACGACCGCTTCGCGTTCCTCTTCGCGTTGCATTCGCATCGGATTTTCACGCGGGCGCGACAACCGATGACCGGATTCTCGCGGATGCGTGCGCTCGCCTCGAGGCGCTCCGACCCGATCTGTTGTTGCTCGGCGGCGACTTCGTGAGTGTTCGCGCCGACGACATCCACGTGCTCGCCGCCATGCTTGCGAAGGTCCAAGCCCCGCTCGGCAAGTTCGGCGTATTCGGCAATCATGACCTCCGAGGCAACTCGCAGCTCATCGGTGACACGCTCTCGGCGGCCGGCGTTCGCATGCTCGTCAACGAGGTGGTGCAGCTGCCGCCGCCACACGATGATGTCAGCATCATTGGCCTCGACGACCCCATTGTCGGAGATCCGGACGGCGAGCTGCTCGACGCTGCATCCGGGGTTCGCCTACTGCTCATGCACGCGCCCGATGGATTGTTGGCAGCCGGCGATCGGTCCTATGATCTCGCGCTGTGCGGACACACGCACGGGGGGCAGATCGTCGCGCCCGGAGGAGTGATGCCGTACCTACCACACGGAGAGCTGTCGCGCCAATTCCCTGTGGGCGTATTCCGGCTCGGGACGGAGCGCGATCGAACGCTGCTCGTCAGCCGCGGCGTCGGGTGCAGCACCGTACCTGTTCGCATCGGGTGCTCGGCGGAGGTTCACCTCATTGCACTCGTGACCAATCGCGGACCGTCGTTCGAATAGAAGGGGCACGACTCGAATCCAACGCGCCCGGGGAGCTTCCACCCCACGCGGACGCGGAGGCGGCCCTGCGGAGCGCCGTGGTGCAAGCGGACTCTCGGCGACGCGAATGCGTGTCTCCACACCACTTGCTGTGTGGGATTCTGAACCAGGAGAACGAGCCCGGTGCGCGCCTGCTCGACAAGATCGGAACGAACTTAGCGCAGCTGAGGGAGCGATTGGAAGCGACTTGAAGTGTGCGCGGCCGAAGGTACGAGCGCCGGAGAACGCCAGCTCGAGAATCGTCGTCGCGATCGGAAGAACTGGACAGCGTGCCGCATCAGAACGTGCTCGATACGGCGATCACGACGTTCCGGCGCGGCTCGGGGCGAAAGAACGACGCGTTGGACGCCTCCGCGTAGAGCACGTTGCCGATGTTGTTCACGCCGAGAGTGAAGTCCTGGCGTGCCGTGCCGAAGTTCCAGCCACG
>JANMAY010000254.1:0-4827 GCA_031360095.1 Gemmatimonadaceae bacterium | reverse complement strand
GATGTCCGCCTGGATCGCCGCGTTCTTCTTCGCAGCGAGTAGCGAAAGGATATCGACGGCGAGGCGATCGGGATCCTGCTTGCCGCCGCCAACGTTTCGAAACACGACCACGCCGAGCTTCTTCCCGCGATCGTAGTACATCGACGCACGATATCCCGAAACGCTGCCGCTATGGCCGAGGTAGGAATAGCCATCGCGACTCATCGCCATGAAACCCAATCCGTACCCGGTCTCCAGAAAGTGGTCGGTCGCCACGAGGCCGCCGAACGCATCATCGAGCATCGACCGAGCGAGCACGCTGTCCGGGCCGCGACCAAGCTCGAAGACCACAAAGCGAGCGAGGTCGTCGACCGTCGTGAAGATCGCCCCGTTCGGCACCTTGTAGCCACGCCCGTCTCGAGCCTCCCGTGCCGCGGTCTGGTCGTCAAGTGTGCCGTCGACGCTGACCTCATATCCAACCGCGAGATCGGATGCGATGGTCGGATCGACCTCGAATCTGGTGCGTTCCATGACAAGCGGTTTGAAGACTCGTGCACGCTGCCACTCGGTGTACGGCTCGTGGGCGACACGAGCGAGAGCGGCCCCGAGAATCGCGTAGCCGATGTTCGAGTACGAATACTCTGTACCCGGAAATGATGTGTAGCTCGTGTGCGGGAGTGCAGCGAGCAACTTCGTTTCCCACGCTGACACGGGCCCAGTCCAGAATGGTCCGGCCTCTACAGGCTCTCGCGCCAATCCGGCGGTCATCGTCGCCAGTTGCAGAAATGTGAACGGCGAAGCGCTCTGCGGTTTGGAGACAATCTGCGTGACCTCCGGGAGATATCGCTCGACGGGATCGGACAACTGAATTCGTCCTGCGGCGACCAACTGCATCAACATGACGGCGGTGAATGGCTTCGTGATCGAGCCGATGCGATACACCGTATTGCGGCTTGCGAGGCGGCGTGCCTTCATGTCGGCGAAACCAACGCTGCGCGTCCATGCCAGCTCCGAGCCCGCGATGATGCCGACGGTGAGACTTCCGATGCTGTCTTTGGCGAATTCCGCGGAGATGAGTGAGTCTGCTGCCTCGATTCCAATGACCGCTGGTGCAGGCGGTGTCTGGGAAACTGCGCTGGCTGCGAGACATGCGCAGCAGAAGAGACACGTTCCCAACGTTCTGGCGAGCGAATGTCGCGCCACGCTTCCCTCCAGTAGTCTGCTTGTCATCGATGTACTGATCCGTATCTGAAGCTAGAGAAGCACCGTTTCACCCATATCAAAAAAATTTGCGCTTCCGGTGACAGAACGGTGTGCGACAGATTAGGAGTCGATGAAAATGCGCGATGGCTGGGGTATCCGACCCTCGCCAGGTGCCGGCCAGTCGATGTCGAACTCACCGCGATCCCTTCCTCACTCCCGTCGGGGCCGGGGCGAAATCGGCCACGGACGCGCGAGCTGACACCGTTCCACCGTCAATTTCCGCATCGCAGCCTGAAACCGTGTGTCGGACCAGAGCGGATCGAGCAACGGGTTGCAGCCGAACAGATACTGCTCGTGCCATCGCCGTTGACCCACTTCGGTCGTCAGCAGGCGGACGAGCGGCTCGCGATCGCCGAGGATGAGGTCGGCGAACGCGACGTCGATGTTACCGGAGCCAGTGCCGTCCGAACGGTGAAGCTCCGCGCGGATCCGCTCCGCGTCGGCCCATCGCCCTGCAGCAGCGTAGGCGAACAGCAGTCTGGCGATACGACCGGGCATGCGGGGGGACAGCTCCTTGGCGCGCTCGAGCGAGCGAACCGCGCTGTCCGGCTGTCCGTTGATGACCTGCGCCAATCCGAGAACCTGGAAGGCGAGTGCGAAGGTAGAGTCGACCGCCAGCACGCGACGCGACTCGGCGATGGCCTCCGGAATCTGTCGGGCGAACACGCGCGCGAGCGCCAACGCGGTTCCCGCCGACTTGGCGAGCGGATCGAGTTGCGTCGCCAGCGCCAGCTCGCGTACCGCTTCGTCCGTGTGACCGAGCCCCAGGAGAAAGAACCCAAATGAATGATGCGCGTACGCGTTCGACGGCTCGATGGCGATCGCTTTGCGAAAGTGCGACATCGCGTCGGAAAAGTGGAGCCGTCCCCCGCGCTCCTGCGTGAGCGCGGCGGCGACCTGCGCATCGGCGAGTGTGGAGTCGAGCGTCACCGCGCGCACGGCGCTGGCCAGGGTACGTGCCGGCATCGAGTCCATCGGATCCGGGACGTACACCGTCAGGACGTTGTACGCCATCGCCAGCCCGGCGTGGGCACGCGCGAATTTGGGGTCTCGCGCGATCGCTTGCTTGAAGTAGTCGATCGATCGCGCGACGTTCTCCTCACCGCGGGCAAGCCAGTAGTAGCGGCCCTTGAGGTACAGCTGATACGCCTCGAGATCCGTCGTTCCCCGCCCCACGTCGACCACGGGGCCGTCGGCGGAACGGTTGCCAAGCGCTGGGGCGAGCGCCGCGACGACGGCGCGCGTGAATTGATCTTGCACGCCGAAGACGTCGCTCGACTGGCTCTCGTAGACGGAGTCCCACAGCACCTTTCCGTCGGTCGTGCTGACGAGCTGCGTCGTCACGCGGAGCCGGTCGCCCGCGCGTCGCACCGTACCCTCGACGAGCGCGCCCACGTCGAGCACGCGCCCGATCTCCTGAGTCGACACCGACTTTCCCTTGAACGCGTAGCTGGACGTACGTCCGGCAATGCGCAGCCCCGGCAGTCGCGCGAGCGCGTGTGCCAGCTCGTCCGTCATCCCGTCGCTGAAGTAGTCGTCGGCGGGGTTGCCGCCAGTATTCACGAACGGCAACACAGCCACGGTGCGGATCGTAGGCGGGCCGGTCACTGCCGTCCGCTGCGTCACCGCGTACCACGACACGCTCGCGACGATCAGCAGCACCACTGCCACCGCCACCGTCATCACGCGCACATTGCCCCTTGGCCGCGACGGCGCCGGCACGGGCGACGCGGAAATCGCGTCGAGCGCCTCGACGACCAACTCGGCGCTCTGCGGCCGCTCGGCCGGCTCTTTCGCGAGGAGCTGCGCGATCAACGCGGCGAGCGCGGGCGGCACGTCGCTTCGACGAGCGCCGAGCGGTGGCGGCGCTTCGGTGAGATGTGCCGCCACGAGTCCCTGCGCGGTGCGCGCACCAAACGGATGCGCACCTGCGAGCACTTCGTAGGCGATCACGCCAAGCGCGTACAGGTCGGCGCGATGATCAGTGTTTCGATCCCCGACCGCCTGCTCCGGCGCCATATACGCGGGCGTCCCCACCGACACGCCGGTTGCCGTGAGTGCGGGCGCGTCGGCGGCTGTGTGTTGCGTGGCCGCAGCGACCGCCTTGGCGATTCCGAAGTCGGCGACGACAGCGTGTCCGCCCGAGAGGAGCACGTTCTCGGGCTTCAGATCGCGGTGCACCACGCCTTGCGCGTGCGCGTACGCCAAGGCGTCTGCGAGCTCGCGCAGGAGACGCACGGCGTCCGGGATCGGCAGCGCACCCTCGCGCGCCACTCGCGCCCGCAGCGTCTCGCCTTCCACGTACGGCATGACATAGTAGAGGAGACCGTCGGCCTCCCCCGAGTCGTGGACGCCGAGCACGTGTGGGTGCGTCAGTCGCGCGGCGAACTGGATCTCGTTGAGGAATCGCTCGGTGCCCCCTGCCGCCACGAGGTCGCGCATCATCACCTTCACCGCGACGGCCCGCTTGTGGCGGACGTCGCGTGCCAGGAACACCGTGGCCATACCGCCGCGGCCGAGCTCGCGCTCGACCACGTAACGGCCCGACAATGCCGATCCAAGCGCGTCGGCGACGCTCACCGCGATTCGCGTCTCATGATGTCCGATGCAAATAGTCGCAACGCGAGCTCCCCAGATCTACGGGGCATAACATCGCTCCGCGCCGGAACGCACGCCACTTCCGTCGTTCTCGGCCGGAACACGCCACGTCATTGTTCAAGCGCGACCAAGACACCGTTCTTCCATCGCTGCATTCGCGTGAGTTCACGCGCGAAGGCATCGCTCCAATTGACGATCCAGCCGGAAGCTGGACGATAGAATCTCAACCGCGGCGCGCCGCCTCGATTGTAGCGATGTCGATCTTTTGCATCTGCATCATCGCATCGAACGCGCGTTTGGCGGCGGCGCGATCGGGATCGGTGATCGCGCTCGTCAGGGCGACCGGCGTAATCTGCCAAGACACTCCCCATTTGTCCTTGCACCAGCCGCACTGGCTCTCCTGCCCTCCGTTGCCGACGATCGCGTTCCAGTATCGAGCCGTTTCGGCTTGAGTGTCGGTCGCCACCTGAAAGGAGAACGCCTCGTTGTGCTTGAACTCGGGCCCGCCGTTGAGCCCGAGACACGGAATACCCATGACGGTAAAGTCGACGGTCAACACGTCCCCTTTTTTTCCGGACGGAAAGTCGCCCGGTGCGAGGTACACCGCTCCGACGGAAGAATCCGGAAAGGTCTTGGCGTAAAATCGCGCCGCCTCTTCTGCGTCGCGGTCGTACCAAATGCAAATCGTGTTCTTTGCCGGCTTCGTCATATCAGGTTCTCCATCGAGATGAGTCACAGAAGTGCCGACATCAGTTCTTCTTCGGTCCCACAGGCCACAGTTCCGACGCAGTCCGTGCCGTCAGCAGATAGGATTCGATCCGCGCGACGACGACTGGATTCTTCACCGCGACATTTCGTTCCTCTCGCGGGTCCGCCTCGAGATCATACAATTCGAGCGGCACTCCGACGCCGAGACGCACGGCTTTCCATCGTCCCATGCGGACGGCCTGCTGAAATCCGCGCTCGTGAAACTCCCAGTAAAAGAAT